>JBIOYR010000142.1:0-31504 GCA_044870245.1 Aestuariivirgaceae bacterium
CCGGCCTTCCGCGTCATCGCACCAGCCCCGCCAGATCGCCATGGAGTCGGCAGCCTCGGAGGGAATTCCGCCGGTGCCCCACAGCACCAGCGTCGGGCAGGCGATGCGGCGGCCGGCGGACCTGTCCTCGCTGTCGGCGGCGAGATCGAAGGTCGCGCCGGCGCGGTAATCGTTGCAGGCGGCATGAACGCGGCCCGGTGCGGCGAAAGCGTTGCGATAGGCGGCAAGCGCCGCCTCGTCGAATGAGGCAAGATCGCCACTCTTGGTCCAGCTCGCCAGTGTCCAGTCGAGATAGAAGCGGGTGTCGCTCTCGATCAATCGCTCGGGCATCGGCGGCGCCTGGGCGAGAAACGGCCAGTGATAGACCTTGAGGGCGAGCTTGCCGTCCATGCCGGTCCACATGTCGTAGGTCGGGATGATATCGAGGACTGCCAGCCGTTCGACCACGCTGGGGGCGTCGAGCGCCATGCGGTAGCCGACACGGCCGCCGCGGTCATGCCCGGCCACGGCAAATCGCTCATGGCCGAGGGCTGCCATGACGGCCACCATGTCGGCTGCCATGGCACGCTTGGAATAGACGCGATTGTCACGATCATTCTGCGGCATGCTCGAGCGGCCATAGCCGCGCAGATCGGCGATCACCAGACTGAAGTGGCGCGCGAGCACCGGGGCCAGCCGATGCCACATGACGTGGGTCTGGGGGTAACCATGCAGCAACAGGAGGGGCGGCCCGTCGCCGCCGATCCTGACGAAGATGTCGGCCCCTGCGCCGGCCACCATGCGCGGCTCGAATTTTTCCAGGGGTTCGTTCATATGACCATTTTATCGCGGTTGCTTGCCAATGTCGCGACGGTAGAAGCCGCCCGGAAAATCGATCAGTGACACCGCCTTATAGGCGCGCTGCCGTGCCGCCTCGAGAGTCGCGCCCGTTGCCGTCACATTGAGGACACGTCCACCGCTCGCGACGAGATGCTCGCCATCGCGACGGGTTCCGGCCTGGAAGACGACCACCTCGTCGAGACCCGAGGCGTCCTTGAGCCCGCGGATCTCGCTGCCGGTCTCGACCTTGCCCGGATAGCCCTTGGCGGCCATCACCACGGTCAGCGCTGTTTCGTCATGGAAGCGCGCCGACATGGTGTCGAGCACGCCATCCACCGCCGCCAGCATCAGAGTAACGATGTCGTCCTTGAGACGCATCATCAGCACCTGGCACTCGGGATCGCCGAAGCGGACATTGTACTCGATGAGCTTCGGGCCGTCGGCGGTGAGGATGAGGCCGGCATAGAGAACGCCGCGATAGGGGGTGCCCATGTCGTTGAGCGCACCGAGGGTCGGCCGGATGATCTCGTCGAGCACCCGCGTCTCGAGGGCCTGGTCGGCGAGCCGGCTCGGCGAGAACGCCCCCATCCCGCCGGTGTTCGGGCCGCTATCGCCATCGCCCACGCGTTTGTAGTCCTCTGCCGTCGACAGCGGCAGCACGTGCCGGCCATCGCACAATGCAAAGAAGGAGAGCTCGGGGCCGATCAGCCGTTCCTCGATCACGATCGCGCAGTCGCTCGCGCTGCTGAAAGCCTGCTGCACCGCCGCGATGGCCTCCCCCATGGTCTCGGCGACCGTGACTCCCTTGCCCTGGGCGAGCCCGTCGAGCTTGACGACCAGCGGCGCACCATGGCCGGCAACATGCTCGAGCGCCGCATCGACATCGTTGAATCGACGATAGGCGGCGGTTGGGATCCCGGCCCTTGCGCACAGATCCTTGGTGAAACCCTTGGAGCCCTCGAGCTGCGCTGCCTTGGCGCTCGGTCCGAAGGCCTTGATGCCGCGGGCCGCCAATGAATCGACGATGCCGGCGACCAGCGGCGCTTCCGGTCCGACCACGACCAGCCCGATCCGCTTGGCGTCGCAGAATTGCGCCACCGCCTCGTGACTGGCGATGTCAAGCGCGACATTCTCAGCCAGCTCGGCTGTTCCGGGATTGCCGGGGGCACAGTAGAGCCGGTCGAGCAGCGGGCTTGCGGCAATCGCATAGGCCAGAGCGTGCTCGCGCCCGCCACCACCGATGAGGAGGATGTTCATCGCCTTTCAATGGCATTTGACGGGAGCGCAGAAAAGAGATTCCTTGGGCTGACCCATGGCGACGCCTTACCCCTACGACTCGCTGACCGGCGCGGCCGACGCGCCCGACGGCCGGCCCAACATCCTGGAACTCTCGGTCAGCGAGCTGTCCTTCGCGCTCAAGCGCAGCCTGGAAGACGGCTTCAGCCATGTCCGGGTTCGTGGCGAGATCGGCAAGGTGTCGCGCCCGGGCTCGGGCCACCTCTATTTCGACCTCAAGGACGAGGGCGCCTGCATCGCTGCGGTGGTGTGGCGGGCCAACCTCTACCGCATCCGCTTCAAGCCGGAGCAGGGCATGGAAGTGGTGGTGACCGGCCGCATCACCACCTTCCCCAGCCAATCGAAATACCAGCTTTCGGTCGAGACGCTCGAGCCGGCAGGGACCGGCGCGCTGATGGCCATGCTGGAGGAGCGGCGGCGCAAGCTCGCTTCGGAGGGGCTGTTCGACGCCGCGCGCAAGGTCAAGCTGCCGTTCCTGCCGCGGGTCATCGGGGTCATCACATCGCCCTCCGGAGCGGTCATCCGCGACATTCTTCACCGCCTGGCGGAGCGCTTTCCCCGGCGCGTCGTGGTCTGGCCGGTCAGGGTGCAGGGCGAGGGCTCGGCGGCCGAGGTTGCCGCCGCCATTCGCGGGTTCAATGCGCTGCCCGCCGGCGGCGCGGTGCCCCGTCCCGATCTCATCATCGTGGCGCGGGGCGGCGGCAGCATCGAGGATCTCTGGGGTTTCAACGAGGAGGTCGCCGTCCGCGCCGCCGCCGACAGCATCATTCCGCTGATCTCGGCAATCGGCCATGAGACCGACACCACGCTGCTCGACCACGCGGCGGACCATCGGGCGCCGACTCCGAGCGCCGCCGCCGAGCGGGCCGTGCCGGTCCGCCGCGAGCTCGGCGAGACCGTCGGGCTGCTGGCGGTGCGTCACCGCAGCGCCATGGCGCGCCTGCTCGAGGAGCGTCGCACCCGTCTCCGCTCGGCCGAACGGGGGCTGCCCAAGCCGCAGGACCTGCTGGCATTGGCGCGCCAGCGCCTCGACAGCGCGGCAGGTCGGCTCGGCCTGGCGCTCAGGGCCAACACCGTCATCCATCGCGCCGAGCTCGCCCGTGTGGCGGCAAGGGTGTCGCTGCGCCCCGTCGGCCAGATGGTGCAGCGCCATCGCGAGACAGTGGAGCGGCTGTCGCTGCAGTCGCGGCGTTCGCTCGAGCGCGGCCTCGGCCAGCGTCGCGACCGGCTGGGCAATCTCGCCAAGCTGCTGGTGACCTTGTCATACCCCTCGGTCCTGGCACGCGGCTTCGTGCTGGTGCGTGACAGCAGCGAGGCCCCGGTCCTGTCTGCCGGTGCGGCACCGCCCGGCGCCCATGTGACTCTCGAATTCCATGATGGCCGCAAGCTGGCGCGGATCGGCGGCGACAGCCCGCGCCCGGTGCGCCGCCGGACCAGCGGCGGCGAGGGGCAGGGGAGCTTGTTCTGATCGTCACGCTTTCCTTCCGTGCGCGAGCGGATTAGATAGTGATCATGAACATCGAACCGACCTTTCCGCCGGGCCGCGAAGCAAGGCTGCGCTACGGCGATGCCGATTATCAGATCCTGCATCCAGGCGAGTTCGTCCGCTGCGCGTTGACCGGGCGGCCGATCCGGCTCGATGAGCTGCGCTATTGGAGCGTCGAGCGCCAGGAGCCCTATGCCAATGCCTCGGTCGCCTTCCAGCGATACAACGCGCTGTTAGGCAGTAGGCAGTAGGAGGGAGAACACCGCTCACTGCCTATTGCGCAACGCCTACTGGCTCTTTCCCTACCGTCTCCTCGGCAATCGCTGCCACCACCGCCTTGAGCGCCTCGCTCGGGTCGGCACCCTCCTCGAGTCGGGCTTGATAGAGCGCTTCCTGGCGGTCGGCGCTGGTGCCGCGCTTGACGATGTTGCGTGCCGCCTCGACCTCGGCAAGGCAGCCGAGCGCCTCGGCATCGCTGCGCACCAGCGCCAACAGCTCCTCCAGGAGCTGCGGATAGGGCACGAGCGTGCCGCGGCCGAAATCGATGAGGCCTTCGCTCATGCCGTAGCGCTGGGCCCGCCAGCGATTCTCATTGATCAGGAAGCGATCATATTGCCGCCATTGCAGATTCTCGCGGCGCATCCGGTAGAGCATGCGGGTGGTGGTGAGGAACAGGGCGGCGATCGTCACCGAATCTTCGAGCCGGGTCGGGATGTCGCAGATCCGCATCTCGAGCGTCGGAAACCGCGCCGATGGCCGCAAGTCCCACCAGATCTTGGTGGCATCCTCGATGATCCCGCTGCGAATGAGCGTGTCGACGGTGCGCTGATAATGGGCATGGCTGGCAAAGCTCGGCGGCAGGCCGGTGCGCGGCAGGTTGTCGAAGATCGACAGCCGGTAGGATTTGAGCCCGGTCAGGCGGCCGAGGAAGAACGGCGAGGAGGTCGACAGCGCCAGTATGTGCGGGAGGAAATAGGTGACCTGGTTGAACAGGTCGATCCTGAGATCGGGATCCTCGATTCCGACATGGACATGGAGGCCGCAGATCAGCATGCGCCGGCCGACGCCGGCAAGATCCTTGAGCAGGCTTTGATAGCGGGCCTTGGGGGTGGGCTGCTGGGCCTCCCAATTGGCGAAAGGGTGGGTCGAGCAGGCGAGCGGCAAGAGCCCATGGCGCTCCGCCACTGCGGCAATGGTGCTGCGCAGCCGGACCAGGTCGGCCTTCGCCTCGGCCAGGGTCTCGCACACCCGGGTTCCGACCTCGATCTGGCAGCGCAGGAACTCCGGGCTCACCTGGTCGGCAAGCGCCGCCTCGCATTCGCGCATCAGCGGCTCCGGCGCCGCCGCGAGGTCAAGGGTCGTGCGGTCGGCGAGGAGATACTCCTCCTCGATTCCGACGGTGAAGCTCGGTTGAGCGAGAGGCATTCCCGACAGTGCATCGGCCGGGTTTTCGAGGCAAGGCCGGGGTCTGGAGCGAAACTGGTGCCCGGCGGTCTATTTCGTGTATACCGCTCGCCGAATATGACGAGGCGTGATTGACAATGGCACCGCAGTGGACCCCTGAGAGCTGGCGCAGCAAGCCGATCGTGCAGGTGCCGGAATTTCCCGATCCGGCGCGGCTCGAGGCCGTCGAGTCGCAGCTTGCCGGGTTTCCACCGTTGGTCTTTGCCGGCGAAGCGCGCAAGCTGACGCGCAAGCTCGCCAAGGTTGCCGAAGGCAAGGGTTTCCTGCTCCAGGGCGGCGACTGCGCCGAGAGCTTCGCCGAGCACTCTGCCGATAATATCCGCGACTTCTTCCGGGTGTTTCTGCAGATGGCGGTGATCCTGACCTTTGCCGGCCGCCAGCCGGTGGTCAAGGTCGGGCGAATCGCCGGCCAGTTCGCCAAGCCGCGCTCGGCGCCGACCGAGACGGTCGAGGGGATGGCGCTGCCGAGCTATCGCGGCGACATCATCAATGGCATCGAGTTCACCGCCGAGGCGCGCATTCCCGACCCCGAGCGGCAGATCATGGCCTATCGCCAGTCGGCGGCGACCCTTAACCTTTTGCGCGCCTTCGCCATGGGCGGCTATGCCAATCTCGGCCATGTCCATCGCTGGACGCTCGGTTTCCTCAAGGATTCGCCGGCCGCCCAGCGCTATCAGGCGCTCGCCGACCGGATCACCGAGACCCTGGAGTTCATGCGCGCCTGCGGCATCAATGCGGAGACCACGCCGCAATTGCGCACCACCGAGTTCTTCACCAGCCACGAGGCGCTGCTGCTCGGCTTCGAGCAGGCGCTGACCCGGGTCGATTCGACCTCGGGCGACTGGTACGCCACCTCCGGCCACATGCTGTGGATCGGCGACCGGACGCGCCAGCACGACCATGCCCATGTCGAGTTCTGTCGCGGCGTGAGGAACCCGATCGGCATCAAATGCGGCCCGGGCCTCGCGCCGGCCGATCTCCTGCGCCTCATCGACATGCTGAACCCGGCCAACGAGCCTGGCCGGCTGACCCTCATCGCGCGGTTTGGCCAGGGCAAGGTCGAGAGCCATCTTCCCAAGCTGATCCGCGCCGTCAAGGCGGAGGGCAGGAGCGTCGTGTGGTCATGCGACCCGATGCATGGCAACACCATCAAGGCGACATCGGGCTTCAAGACCCGCCCGTTCGACATGATTCTTTCCGAGGTAAAGAGCTTCATGAGCGTTCACCAGGCGGAAGGCACCCATGCCGGCGGCATCCATGTCGAGATGACCGGCAAGAACGTCACCGAATGCACTGGCGGCGCCATGGCGGTGTCGGATGACGACCTGCATGATCGCTACCACACCCATTGCGATCCGCGGCTCAATGCCGGCCAGGCGCTCGAGCTTGCTTTCCTGGTGGCGGAGGAGCTGCGCAAGGAGCAGGGCAGCCGGTCGACCGCCTATGATGACGAGGAGGACGCAGCGGAAGCTGCCGAATAGGTTGGCAGGAACAAAAACCGCTGTTCGCCATTTGTCTCACGAAGGGGAACCAACATGACGACAACAACACTTCTTATCATCATCCTCCTGATCCTGCTGCTCGGCGGTGGCGGCTGGGGTTATCGCCGCTATGGCGGTGGTGGCCTCGGCGGCGTCGTCGGCCTGATCCTGGTCGTGATCCTCGTGCTGTGGCTGCTCAGGGCGCTGCCCGGGATTTAGCTGCCGGCGCTGGCTGCTGGCGGCGCGCCACAGATTGACGGCATTGCCGGCAAGGATCAGCGCTGAGCCGAGCGCCAGCCAGATGTTGACGCCCTCATCATAGATGAGCCAGCCGGCGAGCGCCGTCAGCGGCACCCGCAGGAAATCCATCGGCACCACCACGGTGGCATCGGCGAGCGAGATCGCCTTGGCAAGACAGAAATGGGACAGGGTGCCGGCGATGCCGACCACCAGGACCCAGGGCCAGAGGTGCTGCGGTGGCAATTGCCACACGCTGATCGCGGCGGGAAGTCCGATCACGGTCTGGATGAAGAACATGTAGAAAATGATGGTGAGCGGCGAATCGGTGCGGGTGAGAGATTTGGTCAGGATGATCGCGCTGCCGAGCAGCATGGCGGCTGCCAGCGCCACCGCCTGTCCGACGCTGAAGCTCCCAACGCCAGGCCCCATGATCAGGAGGATGCCGACGAGGCCGAGCACCACCGCGGCAATCCGCGATGCGTTCAACTGCTCGCCGAGAAACGCGGCGGCGAGCAGCGCCGTCCATAGGGGAAGGGTGAACTCGATGGCGACGACCTGGGCGATCGGGATCAGCGCCAGCGCCAGAAACCAGCAGAATTGCCCAGCATAATGAATGAGATTGCGCGCCAGATGCATCGGCAGGCGACGGGTCCGGACAGGATCGCCGCGATACCATAGGAAGACAACCGGCGAGAGCAGAAGGAGCGCAATGCCGCTGCGCATGATCATGACGACGAACACCGGCAGGACGGTTGTCAGCTCGCGTCCGGCGAGGGTCATGGCAAGCGTGGTGACCAGCCAACCCGCCATCCATAAGGCTGCTTGATAGGTCTTTACCATTCTCTCCCCGATTTGGACTTGACGCACAGGCGGACGTCGGACAATGGTGCCGCCATGGTCGCCCTGTCGACAACCCGCCGCATCTGCGGCCTGTCAATTATTTGCTGCTAGCGCAACCCAGCTGGCAGGCGACCGCTTTTCCAAGACCCTCCGAAGAAAGCGATCCGAAGGCCGGCGAGCCCAAGGACCGTTCATGGCACTGAAGCTCTGGAACACGCTCACCCGCCGCAAGGAGGCGTTCACGCCCCTCGATCCGCGGAATGTGCGGCTCTATGTGTGCGGCCCGACCGTCTATGACCGGGCTCATATCGGCAATGCCCGGCCGGTGATCGTGTTCGATCTCCTGTTTCGCCTGCTCAGGCACCTCTATGGCGCCGATCACGTCACCTACATCCGCAACATCACCGATGTCGACGACAAGATCAACGCTCGGGCGGCCGAGCAGGGGGTGCGGATCGGCGTGCTGACGCAGGCCACGACGAAGCAGTTCCACGAGGACATCGCCGCCCTCGGCGTGCTGCCGCCGACGGGCGAACCCCGGGCGACCGAGCACATCCCGGCAATGATCGCCATGATCGAGCAGCTGATCGCCCGCGGCTTCGCCTACGAGGCCGAGGGCCATGTGCTGTTCCACGTGCCGGCCATGGCGGACTATGGCAAGCTGTCGGGACGCTCGCTCGAGGAGATGATCGCCGGCGCTCGGATCGACGTCGCCCCCTATAAGCGCGATCCGATGGATTTCGTGCTGTGGAAGCCGTCTGGCCCCGAGCTGCCGGGCTGGGACAGCCCATGGGGCCGTGGCCGGCCCGGCTGGCACATCGAATGCTCGGCGATGAGCTGGCAGCATCTCGGCGAGGTGTTCGACATCCATGGTGGCGGCATCGACCTGGTGTTCCCGCATCATGAGAACGAGATCGCCCAGAGCCGCTCGGCCTTCGGCACGGCGGAGATGGCGAAGCTGTGGATGCACAACGGCTTCCTGCAGGTCGAAGGCGAGAAGATGGCCAAGAGTGCCGGGAATTTCGTGACCATCCACGAGCTGCTTGCCGATTGGCCCGGCGATGTGCTGCGGCTCAACATGCTGAGGACCCATTACCGCCAGCCTATCGACTGGACGCTCAACGGGCTCGAGACATCGCTGCAGCTGCTCGAGGACTTCTGGCGCGTTGTCGGATCGGCTGCCGCCGATGCCGGGCCGCCCGAGCCCGTGCTGGCGGCGCTGCTCGATGATCTGAACACGCCGGAAGTGATCACGGCGTTGCACGGGCTGCGCAAGGCGGAAGCCGCGGGCGCGCTGGCTGGTGCTCTCGAATTCCTCGGCTTCGGCCGTGACAGTTTCGAGGCGTGGCGCAGCGCCGATCGGGCGTTGTTGGAGAGCGTTCTCGACCGGGATCTGATCGAGCGGCGTATCAAGGAGCGCAAGGAAGCACGGCAGCGCCGCGATTTCGCCGCGGCCGATCGTATCCGCGCCGAGCTCGACGCGATGGGCATCAGGCTGAACGACAGCAAGGATCCGGCAACCGGGGAGCTCGTCACCAGCTGGGAGGTGAAGCGGTGAACCGGAACGACAAGATGCCCCTCATCCGCCCCTCCGGGGCACCTTCTCCCCGCAGGCGGGGAGAAGGGAGTGACAAGGGCGGCGCCCAATGACGCGTGAGCGGCTCTATCTCTTCGACACCACGCTCCGCGACGGGCAGCAGACGCCGGGTGTCGATTTCTCGCTCGAGGACAAGCTCGTGGTCGCCGAGATGCTCGACGGGCTCGGCATCGACTATGTCGAAGGCGGCTATCCTGGTGCCAACCCGGTCGACACCGCGCTGTTCGCCGAGCGCCGGCCGCTCAAGGCGACCTTCACCGCCTTCGGCATGACTAAGCGGCCGGGGCGGTCGCTCGCCAATGATCCGGGGCTCGGGCAGGTGCTGGAGGCCTGCGCCGATGCCATCTGCTTCGTCGCCAAGACATCGGACTTCCATGTCCGGGTGGCGCTCGGCATCAGCAATGAGGAGAATCTCGAAGCGATCCGGGCGAGCGTTGCGGCGGCCCGGGCCGCCGGCAAGGAGGCCTTGGTCGACTGCGAGCATTTCTTCGACGGGTTCAAGGCCAATCCCGGCTATGCGCTCGCCTGCGCCAGGACGGCCTTCGAGGCAGGTGCACGCTGGGTCGTGCTTTGCGACACCAATGGCGGCAGCCAGCCCCAGGAGGTCGATGCCATCGTTCGCGCCGTCGCCGAGCATGTGCCCGGGTCGCATCTCGGCATCCATGCCCACAACGACACCGAGCAGGCGGTTGCCAACTCGCTGGCCGCGGTGCTCGCCGGCGCCCGCCAGATCCAGGGCACCCTCAACGGCATCGGCGAGCGCTGCGGCAATGCCAATCTCGTGTCGATCATCCCGACGCTGGCGTTGAAGGAGCCGTTCCGCAGCCGTTTTGACATCGCGATCGGGCCGGACAAGCTTCGCACGCTCACCCATGTGAGTCGCGCCTTCGACGAATTGCTCAACCGGGCGCCACACCGTCAGGCTCCCTATGTCGGGGAGAGTGCCTTCACCACCAAGGCCGGCATCCATGCCTCGGCGATCATCAAGGAGCCTGAGACCTATGAGCACGTGCCGCCCGACAGTGTCGGCAATCAGCGCCGCGTGCTGGTGTCGGACCAGGCCGGCAAGGCCAATCTGATCGCCGAGCTGAAGCGCATCGGCATCCTTGTCGACCGTGACGATCCGCGCCTCGACAGCCTCCTCGGCGAGGTCAAGGAGCGCGAGGCGCAGGGCTACGCCTATGATGGTGCCGATGCGTCATTCGGGCTGCTGGCGCGACGGAGGTTCGGCGGGGTGCCGCAATTTTTCGAGGTCGAGAGCTACAAGGTGATGGTCGAGCAGCGCCACAATGCGCTGGGCGAGCTCGTCACCATCTCGGAGGCGGTGGTCAAGGTGGTGGTCGATGGCGCGCGCTTCCTGTCGGTCGGGGAGGGAAACGGGCCGATCAACGCGCTCGACCAGGCGCTGCGCAAGGATCTCGGCCGCTATCAGCATCTGATCGAGGACCTCGAGCTCGCCGACTACAAGGTGCGCATCCTCAATGGCGGGACCGCCGCCACCACCCGGGTCCTGATCGAAAGCCGCGACGGCACCGGCGCGCGGTGGTTCACGGTCGGCGTGTCGCCGAACATCGTCGATGCGAGCTTCCAGGCGCTCTCCGACTCGATCACCTGGAAGCTGCTGAAGGAAAAGGCGACAGTTTGAGGCAGTCGTCATTAGGCAGTAGGTCGTCACCGAGCGAGCTGCCTACTGCCTATTGCCTACTGACTTCTTGCGCCGGCTTCGCCGCACCATGCTGGAGCGTCGTTACCCGTGCGACCTCACCGCGTGGACTTCCGCCGGCTCGACCGACGGGGCCTGGACCCGCTTCAGGAACACCGGCACGATGTCCTCGGCCCGCTCCACCACCTCATAATTCACCTCGAGCCCGGGACGGATGAACTTCTCCTCGCGCATGTGCCGGACCAGCGCCAGCAGCGGCTCCCAATAGCCTTCGATATTGGCGATGATGATCGGCTTGCGATGCTGGTTGAGCTGGGCCCATGTCGAGACCTCCACCAGCTCCTCGAGCGTGCCGATCCCGCCAGGCAGCGCCGCGAAACCATCCGCCTTCTCGAACATGCTCATCTTGCGCTCGTGCATGTTCTGGGTGACCACCACCTCCTGCACGTCGGTGAGCATCCTTTCGCGCTGGACGAGGAACTGCGGAATGATTCCGATGACGCGCCCGCCGGCGGCAAGCGTCGAGCGCGCCACTTCGCCCATCAGGCCAAGGCTGCCGCCGCCATAGACCAGCCCGATGCCATGGGCGGCAAGCGACCGCCCGAGCGTCCGCGCTGCTTCGATATAGGCCGGGTTGCGACCCGGGCCCGACCCGCAGTAAACGCAAAGATTGTGATTCGTGCTCATTGCATCCATGACAGCCGCGACCCCTCGTGACGTCAAGCACAGCCTGACGACGCGTTGAATTTGCGCGATTTGTGTTGCCCTTTTGTGCTAGATGGGCAGAAAGGGCATGTTTTTGAAGGGACAGCCGAAAAGTGCTGATTCCCAACTTCCCCGTGACAGGCATACGACATGGTCAATCCGTTATACATCTATGTGGGTCTGGCGGCTGCGAGCCTCGGCGGCTTGGTGGCTGTCTCACATGAACGGTGGGATCATTGGCCGAAATCCGCCGAGCAGGTGATAGGGAAGGTCGAGACGGCAGTCCCGGTTCAGCCCAAGCCCGCCACGCCCCAAGCAACCGCACCGGCGCCGTCGGCCGCACCGGCCGGTTCGACATCCGCTCCCTCCGAGGCGAAGCCTGCCGAGCCGGCGCAGGTCGCCGCGCCGCCGCTCGCCCCGCCGGCCCCCGCGCAGCCGGGTGCGAATCCCGGGTCGAAGTCCCCGTCGGTGCAAAAAACCGAGATCGAGCAGGAGCTTGCCGCGCTCGGGCAGCCCGAGGCAAAAGCGGCCCAGCCGCGGGCGGAGGAGGTCGAGAAGCCTTCGTTCGACATCGTCCGGGTCGATCCGGAAGGCCAGGCGGTGGTCGCCGGGCGCTCCGAGCCGGGCTGGCAGGTTGACGTGAAGATCAATGGCGAGACCAAGGGCAAGACCGTCGCCAATGAGCGCGGTGAATGGGTCTGGGTGACCAAGGACCCGATCGCCCCAGGCCCGAGCGAGATCACCATCGAGGCGCGGCGCGAGCCCGCCGCCCCGTCGCTGACTTCGGACCAGGCCGTCGACGTGGTCGTCTCCGGAACGCCCGGCAAGCAGGCCTTGGTGGTGCTGAGCGAGACGTCGCGCCCGTCCAAAGTCATGCAATCGCCCGAGGAGCAGCCGCAGGCCGGCGCGCCCAAAGTGGCGCTGGCGCCGCCAGGCGACACCGCGCCTGCCGCGGCATCGAAGGTGGCGCCCGTAGGGCCGAAGCGACCGGTAACCCTCGATGTCGTCGATTATGACGATCGCGGCGAGATCATTTTCTCCGGCCGCGGCTCGCCCGGCGCCACCGTCCGGCTCTATGTCGACAACAGTCCGGTGGGCGATGCGCCGATCGACGGCAAGGGCGGCTGGACGTTGTCGGGCAAAGGGCGGATCGCCCCTGGCCAGCACGCCCTCAGGGTCGACGAGCTCGGTCCGAGCGCCAAGGTTCAGAGCCGTGTCGAGCTGCCCTTCGTCAGGGCAAAGCCTGCCGAGGTCGCAGCGCTCGACCGCGACAATCAGGAAAGGCCAGCCAAGCCCGCGACGCCGGCAGAGCCGTCCAAGCCGCCGGCCACCGACGCCTCGCCCGCCGACCAGAAGACGGCTGCCGCGCCAAGCGCCGCCGGGAGCGAGCCCGAATCCACGCAGAAGAGCGACAAGCTCGCCGCCGCCACGGCGCCGCCCGCGCCCGCCGGCGCCACGGCTGAGCCGCCGGCCAACAGCGCCGCCGCCGTCGCCCCGCCGGTCACTACCTTGACCGAGGTCCCGCCCGCCGCGGCGACCACGCCTGAGGCCGAGGCGGCGTCGCCGCCGCCGACCGAGCAGCAGCCCATGGGCAAAGGACAGGCCATGGCCGGCTTGCCCGAGGCGGCACCGGGCAGTGCCGAGGCGCCACGGCCGCGGCAAGGCCGGGTGGTCATCCAGCCCGGCAACAATCTGTGGAACATCTCGCGGGTGATCTACGGCAAGGGCCCACGCTACACCGTGATCTATCAGGCCAACAAGGAGCTGATCCGCAACCCGCGGCTGATCTATCCGGGCCAGATCTTCGCGACACCGGGCAGCGTGCAGCCAGAGACGATCGATCCGTCCTGGCGCAAGCCGCTGGCCGAGATCGTCGGGGACGGGGTACCCCCGAATTGAATGGCTCATCATTGGGCGGCGCGATTGTTTTTACGCGCTGCTCTCACCAGATTCATCGATCAGTCTGGCGCTGAAGCGCTGGCCATTTGTCTGGAAAATTGCGGATGACAGATCTGACCGTTGTGGTGAATCGGAACGCGCTCGCCAATGAGCGGGGCAGCGGTCACTTCGCCACTCTGCGCCAGCTCCTCCCATTTCTGTGGCCGAAGGGGCGGCCGGATCTCCGCTGGCGTGTCGTTGTCGCGCTGATTGCGCTCTTTGCCTCCAAGGTGGTGACGGTGTGGGCGCCCTTCGCCTTCAAGGACGCCGTCGACCTGCTCAGCGGCAAGGGTCCCGCCGCCACCGCCATCGCGGCGACGGTGTCGCTGATCCTCGCCTATGCGATCGCCCGCATCATGATGGTGGTGCTGGCGCAGATCCGCGACGGGCTGTTCGCCAGGGTCGGCCAGAACGCGGTGCGCGAGTTGTCGATCATCACCTTCCGCCACCTCCATGCGCTGTCGCTGAGGTTTCATCTCGATCGGCGCACCGGCGGGCTGTCGCGCATCATCTCGCGCGGCACTCAGGGCATCGACACGCTGCTGCGCTACTCGCTGTTCAACACCTTTCCGACGCTGATCGAGCTTGTCTTCGTCTGCGCCATACTGGCGTGGAATTTCGGCTGGCTCTATGCCGTCGTCACCTTCGTGACGGTGATCATCTATATTACTTTCACCTACTCGGCGACCGAATGGCGGATCGGCATCCGCCGCACCATGAACGACGCCGACACCGATGCCAACACCAAGGCGGTCGACAGCCTGCTCAACTTCGAGACCGTGAAATATTTTGGCAATGAGGAGCATGAGACCCGCCGCTTCGGCGTGGCGATGGACCGCTACGAGCAGGCGGCCATCCGCACCTGGACCTCGCTTGCTGTGCTCAATTCCGGTCAGGCGGTGCTGTTCTCTATCGGCCTCGCCATCGTCATGGTGCTGGCGGCCGTCGACGTCAGCGCCGGACGCCTGACCGTCGGCGACTTCGTGATGGTCAATGCGCTGATGATCCAGCTCTATCTGCCGCTCAATTTCATGGGCTCGGTCTACCGCGACATCAAGCAGGGGCTGATCGACGTCGAGGAGATGTTCAAGCTGCTCACCGTGCCGGCCGACATCACCGACAAGCCGGGTGCGACGGCGCTGACCGTGCGCAAAGGCGAGATCGCCTTCGACAATGTGCGCTTTCACTATGATCGCGAGCGGCCGATTCTCAGGGGTGTGAGCTTCAAGGTGCCGGCCGGCAAGACGGTGGCCATTGTCGGTCCCTCGGGCGCCGGCAAGTCGACCGTGTCGCGGTTGCTTTATCGCTTTTACGACGTGACTGGCGGCGCGATCCGCGTCGATGGCCAGGACATCTCCGACGTCACGCAACGCTCGCTGCGGGCGGCGATCGGCATGGTGCCGCAGGACACCGTGCTGTTCAACGACACCATCCGCTACAACATCGAATATGGCCGGCCCGGTGCGACCCGCGATGAGATCGAGAATGCCGCCAGGCTGGCGCAGATCCATGAATTCGTGCTTGGCCTTCCCAAGGGCTATGACACGGTGGTCGGCGAGCGCGGCCTCAAGCTGTCGGGCGGCGAGAAGCAGCGGGTGGCGATCGCCCGCACCATCCTGAAGGCGCCGCCGATCCTCATTCTTGATGAGGCGACATCGGCGCTCGACACCATGACCGAGCAGGAGATTCAGTCGGCGCTCAGACGCGTATCGCAGGATCGCACCACGCTCGTGATCGCCCACCGCCTGTCGACGGTGGTCGATGCCGACGAGATCATCGTGCTCGAGAAGGGGCGCATCGTCGAGCGCGGCACCCACCGGACGCTGCTTGCGATGGCTGGCGTCTACGCCGCCATGTGGAATCGTCAGCGCGAGGCCGAGGAGGCGCGGCGGCGCCTCGCCGAGGCCGATGATGACGAAAGCCGGCCGAATGCTCCGCGGCTTGTGCCGGCTGAAGGGTAGATCAGGGGAGCTCGAGATTGGCCAATCCGATTGCCGCGGTGCTGGTGCCGATCCATCGCGATGGCTATCGCTTCATCGCGCTGTTCGGTTTCCTGACGCTGCTCGCCTTCCTGATCCTGCCACCGCTGTTCGGCTGGCTCGGGGTGGTCCTCACCGTGTGGTGCGCCTATTTCTTCCGCGACCCGCCGCGGGTGACGCCGCTCTACGACGGCTTCGTGATCGCCCCCGCCGACGGGGTGATCTCGGCTATCGAGACGGTTGCACCGCCCCCCGAGCTCGACCTCCCGGCGACCCCCGTCACCCGCATCTCGATCTTCATGAACGTCTTCGACGTCCATGTGAACCGCTCGCCGGCCGACGGCCGGATCGCCCGCATGGCCTATGTCGCGGGGAAATTTCTCAATGCTTCCCTGGACAAGGCGAGCGCCGACAATGAGCGCCAGGCCCTCACCCTCGAACTGCCCGGCGGCGCCCGCATCGGCGTGGTGCAGATCGCCGGCCTGATCGCGCGGCGCATCGTCGCTTTTGCCGGGCCGGGCGACCAGCTCCGGGCCGGCCAGCGCTTCGGCCTGATTCGTTTCGGATCGCGGGTGGACGTTTACCTTCCGCCGGGTCAGAATGCCCTGGCGATCCTCGGACAGCGAACCATCGCCGGAGAGACGATCCTGGCCGACTTGACGGCGGCGAGGCCCCCGCTCGAGGGGCTGATCAGTTGAGAAGGAGGCGACCCGTGCGGCGACCCGTCATTGGCTCGGAGCGGCTGTTCAGGGGCACGCGCGAGCAGCGCCTGCGCCGGTTCAAAATGATTCCCGTGCGTTTTCTCCTGCCCAACATCATCACCTTGCTCGCGCTCTGCCTGGGCGTGACGGCGATCAAGCTCGGCATGGAAGGGCGCTTCGAGCTGGCGGTCGGCGCGGTGATCGTCGCGGTGGTGCTCGACGCCATCGACGGCCGGCTGGCGCGGCTCCTCAAGGGCTCCTCGCGTTTCGGCGCCGAACTTGACTCGCTTGCCGATTTCGTGAATTTCGGCGTGGCCCCGGCGATCCTCGTCTATATCTGGTCGCTGCATCAGCTGAGGAATCTCGGCTGGATCGTGGTGCTCGGCCTCGCCATTTGCTGCGCCCTCAGGCTCGCCCGCTTCAACGTCGCCATCGATGATCCCGACAAGCCAGCCTGGAAGATGAACTATTTCGTCGGCATCCCGGCCCCGGCCGGAGCGGGCCTCGCATTGACGCCGATGTATCTCGGCTTTCTCGGTCTCGTGCCCGACGGCAAGGCCGCGGCCTCGGCGGTGCTCTTATGGGTCGCCCTGGTCGCCGCCGGCATGGTGAGCCGCCTTCCGACCTTTTCGGGCAAGACGTTGGGCCAGCGGGTGCATCGCGATCTCGTGCCGCCAATCATCGCTGGCGCCGTGCTCGGACTCATCATGCTGATCGCCTTCACCTGGGAGATGCTTTCGATTATCGCGCTGACTTATGTCGCTCTGATTCCGTTCGGCATAAGAAGTTATCGCCGCCAGGAGCGGGCCTTTGCCGAGCGGGTCGCTGCACCCGGCGAGCTTCCCTCCTGACCGTTCCCGGCACGAGGTCGATATGTCGCGAGTCACAATCTGTGCACATTGCTGTGCGTTGTCGTGGGTTATGTCATAAGCCGGGTTCCTGCTCGGCCAGGTTGGACCAAGCCCCATGCCGCTCGATATAAGGGCGCTGATCTCGGCGCACGCCGGAGAGGCCAGCCCACTCCATGAAGTCCATCTGAACCCGCGCCTTGCCAAGGCGCTGAGGACGCCGGTCCTGTGCGGCGTTCTGGCGCAGCAGCTGAAGCCTTGCTGCGGCCTCGAGCGTCTCTCGCGAGGATCCAGTCCGCAACGGAAGGCGACGGCTTGACCATGCTCGATACCAAACTTCCGGCGTCGGTCGAACCGCCGCAAGCGTTCGTCAATGGCGGCTCGCGCGCCTGGTTCAACATTTCGGCCTGGTCGATCCGGCGGCCGCTGCCGGCGACGCTGCTGTTCGTCCTGCTGATGGCGGTCGGCGTCTACGCCTACATGCATATGCCGATCACCCGCTATCCGAATGTCGACATTCCGGTGGTGATGGTCCAGCTCGAAAGCCCGGGCACGCCGGCGAGCACGCTGGAGCAGCAGGTGGCGGTCCCGCTCGAGCAGCGACTGAAGGCCATCGAAGGCACCCGCCATGTGCTGACGACCATCGCCGAGGGCTTTGCCGCCATCACCGTCGAGTTCTCGATCGACAAGAAATCGTCCGCCGCGCTCGAGGACGTCAAGCGGACCTTTGCAGCCTCGCGCAGCGTGCTGCCGCCCGACCTCAAGGATCCGCGCATCGAGCTCATCGAGGTCACCGGCCCGGCCGGGCTGACCTATGCGGTGCGCTCCGACAAGCTTACGCCGGAGCAGCTGGCGTCGGTGGTGAGCACCAAGATCATCCCGGAGATCGAGAAGCTTGAAAGCGTTTCGGATGTCACTGCCTATGGCGGCGCGCGCCGCGAGGTGAAGGTCGCTCTCAATCCGCGCAAGATCGCCGAGAACCAGGTGGTGCCGGTCGAGCTCAGCAAGCAGTTGGCGCGCTTTGCCGCCGACGACGGGTTGAAGAAGGCGGAAGGCGATCCCGAGGCGATCACCACCGCGCTTGGCGACATGCCGGTGACCACCGGCAGCGGCGAGAAGCGACCGCTCAAGGACTTCGCCATCATCGAGTCCGATGATGCCGATGTGACCTCCTTCGCCATGCTCAATGGCAATGAGACATCGGCCTTCTCGGTCTATCAGGCGCCGGGTGCGAGCGACGTCAAGGTGGCGGAGGAGGTGGCGGCAAAGGTCAAGTCGCTCGCCGCCGCCAACCCCGATGTCACCTTCGAGCTGGTCGACAGCTCGGCGCCCTACACGCTCGGCAATTTTCACTCGGCGCTGCACACCCTGTGGGAAGGTGCCATCCTGACGGTCCTGGTGGTGTTCCTGTTCCTGCGCAACATCCGCGCCACCATCATCGCGGCGATTGCGCTGCCGCTCTCCATCGTGCCGGCCTTCTGGGCGATGGACATGCTCGGCTTCTCGCTCAATCTGGTGAGCCTTCTCGGCATCACCATCGTCACCGGCATTCTCGTCGACGACGCGATCGTCGAGATCGAGAACATCGTCCGTCATATGCGGATGGGCAAGCCGCCCCTGAAGGCGTCGATGGAGGCGTCGACCGAGATCGGCCTGACCATGACGGCGATCTCGCTCACCATCATCGCAGTGTTCGTGCCGGTCAGCTTCATGGGCGGCATTGCCGGGAAGTTCTTCACCGAATTCGGCTTGACCGTGTCGGTCGCGGTGCTGTTCTCGCTTTTGGTGGCGCTGCTGCTCACCCCGGTGCTCAGCGCCTATTTCCTCAAGCCGATCGAGACCGATGGCCATCATGAAGGCATGTTGATGCGCGGCTACCTGATGGTGCTGCGCCAGGCCATCGCCCATCGTTACCTGACCGTGCTGATCGGCGTCGCGATCTTCGCCGCTTCGATCTACATCACCCGCTATCTGCCATCGGGCTTTCTTCCGCCGGAGGACACATCGCGCATTCTGATGACGATCAAGCTCGACGATGCGACGTCGATCGACGACACCGTCGAGGAGGCAAAGAAGGTTTACGAGATCATCCGCCGCGACCCCGACGTCCGCGAGGTGTTCGCCAAGGGCGGCGGTGCCGGCCTCGGCGCCGATATCCGTACCGCCAATCTGGTGATTCATCTCAAGCCACGCAACGAGCGCAACCGCAGCCAGGCGGCGATCTCCGACAGCATCGAGGCCGAGCTTGCCAAGGAGAAGGGCATCCGCTTCTGGACGGTGAACGAGCTGAGCGGCCTGCGCGACGTCCTGGTCGCGGTGGTCGGCAGCGATGGCGAGAAGGTTGCCGAGGCGGCGCGCGAGATCGAGCGCCAGGCGAGCGAGCTCAAGGAGGTCAAGAACGTCCTTGCCAATGCCGCTCCCGAGCACATGGAGCTCAGAGTCCGGGTCAAGCAGGATCAGCTCGCCGCCAATGGCGTGTCGCGCGATGCCATCTTCGAGACGATCCGCATCGGCACCATCGGCGATACCGCGGCGGCGATCCCGATCGGCGATCCCTCCGGCGAGGTGATCGACGTTCGCCTGTCGATCGATGCCGGCGGCGCCGGATCGGCGGAGAACTTCGACAAGCGGTTGTTCCAGGCGCTGTTCCTCGACGCCAAGGACAACAAGCGAATCTCCGTCGACAAGCTCGCCGATGCCACCGTTGCGGAAGGTCCGATCACCCTCAACCGGCGCGATGCCAATCGGGTGGTGACGGTCGAGGCGGATCTGGCGGATGGCGTGTCGCTCGGCGATGCGCTCAGGGCGATCCATGACCTGCCTGCAGTGAAGAACTTGCCTGCCGGCGTGTCGGTCGTCGAGGCGGGCGATGCCGAGACCATGCGCGAGACCTTTGTCAGCTTCGGCATCGCGATGGCGCTGGGCGTCGCGGCGGTGCTGATCATCCTGATCATACTCTTCCGCAGCGTCATGCAGCCGATCACCATCCTGGCGTCGCTGCCGCTGTCGATCGCCGGCGCGGTGTTCGCGCTTCTCCTCTTCTCCAAGCCGCTCGACATGCCGGTGATCATCGGTCTGCTGATGCTGGTCGGCATCGTCACCAAGAACGCGATCATGCTTGTCGACTTCGCCATGGTGGCCGTGCGCCGCGGCTATGACCGGGTGTCGGCGCTGATCGACGCCGGGCGCAAGCGGGCGCGGCCGATCATCATGACCACCATTGCCATGGTGGCCGGCATGCTCCCTGGCGCCCTCGGGCTCGGGGAGGGGGGCGAATTCCGCTCGCCCATGGCGGTGGCGGTCATTGGCGGCCTGGTCCTGTCGACGCTGCTGTCGCTCCTCTTCGTCCCGGCCATGTACACCATCATGGACGACATCGGCGGATTGCTGCGCCGCCGCAAATAGGTTTCATGAGTGCTTTCCGTGGCATGCAACCAGCCGCTTGTGCGCTGCGTTGGACACCTTCGGGCTATGCGCGCGACGGGACGCGCGCTTGACCTCGCCGGTTGAACCCCCTAACGGTAACCCCGTGGGGGCCAATTTCCGACCACCCAGATAAGGAATCGATAGTGGCCGTACCTCTAAGACAACAACTTGCCGTCGGCGCGTACATCGTCAAGCAGCGTCTGATGGGCCGAACGCGCTACCCCCTCGTGCTGATGCTGGAGCCGCTGTTCCGCTGCAACCTGGCCTGTGCCGGCTGCGGCAAGATCGATTATCCGCGTCCCATTCTGGACAAGCGCCTGACGGTTAACGAATGTCTGGATGCCGTCGATGAGTGCGGCGCCCCGATCGTCGCCATTCCCGGCGGCGAGCCATTGATTCATAAGGAAATCGACCAGATCGTCGCCGGCATCGTCGACAAGAAGAAATTCGTGTCGCTTTGCACCAATGCGCTGCTCCTGGAAAAGAAGCTGCATCTGTTCAAGCCGTCGCCCTATCTGTTTTTCTCGATCCATCTCGATGGGTTGCGCGAGCATCATGACCGCTCCGTGTGCCAGCAGGGAGTGTTCGACCGTGCGGTTTCGGCGATCAAGGCGGCGAAGGCGGGGGGCTTCCAGGTGAATGCCAATGCCACGATCTTCGATGGCCATGCGCCGGAGAAGATCGCCGCGTTCCTCGATTTCACCACCGAGCTTGGGGTGAATGTCTCGATCTCGCCGGGCTATGCCTATGAGCGTGCTCCCGATCAGGACCATTTTCTCAACCGCCGCAACACCAAGGAGCTGTTCCGCGAAGTCCTTCGCCGCGGCCAGGGCAAGAATTGGCTGCTGTCGCACTCGGCTCTGTTCCTCGATTTCCTCACCGGCAATCAGGAATATATGTGCACCCCGTGGGGCATGCCGACGCGCAATGTCTTTGGCTGGCAGAAACCGTGCTACCTGCTGGGCGAGGGCTACGCCAAGTCCTATCGCGAGCTCATGGAAGGGACTGACTGGGACAGCTACGGCACCGGCCGCTACGAGAAGTGCGCCAACTGCATGGCCCATTGCGGCTATGAGCCGACCGCAGCGATGGATGCACTCGCCCATCCGTTCAAGGCGCTGATGGTCGGCCTGCGGGGACCGCGTCTCGATGGACCGATGGCGCCGGAGATCGACATGACGCATCAGCGCAAGGCCGATTACGGCCTGCATGAGCGGCATGTGGCTGAGGTTTTGGCGAAGATCCACACCCCGGTCCAGCGCGAGGCGGCAGAGTAGGGGTAGCAGGAAATTTTAGGGATGCTTTGATGTGACTGCTTGCAACCAAAGGCTTGAGGCGCCATTGTCTTCTCAGGCATAGCCTACGAGATCGCCTTTTGCGGTCGCACCAAGGCCCCAGCAGAAATGCGCGGGGCCTTTCGTGTATCAAGGCTTGGGTTTTATCTGATCGAAGCAGCTATATTTGCTGGCAAGCGTCGTCCAATCTTCCGACGCGAGCTGGCACTCCATCAATTTTCCGTCATTCATGAGGCGAGCATAAGTACGATTGCTTGCGTGATAACCCCCAATGCAGATTGGCCACAAATAAAGGTCCGCCAGCTGCACGAATGGTGATGATTTCATCTTTAGCTTAAAGTCGTAGAGAATTTGACCAAGGTCATTGGATTGGAGTGGTCGATACTTATCTGATGATTGTGGCGCGAACGGCATTCCTTCTCTGACTAGGGCATCATAGTACCCTCTCAGGAGGCCATCTTCGAATTTGTTGCATCTCTCCGGAGCAATGCGCAGACGACACCCCAAATTTCTTGCGTGCTTTGCGGCGCGCTCGACCACCACGCTGAATGCCGTTTTACACAGAAGCCAAGGCTTTTGCTGATACAGCTCGAAATATCTGTTGTTGTATCCGGGGCGATCGACGACGCAGGCTAGTCCCAGAACGGGCGCTGACCGCATGAACTGATACAGTTCTTCGTAGAATTGGATCCTTGTTGGGCCGTCGAGACCTCTTAACCAAGCGAAGTTTCTGTTCTTCGACCGGATCTCCGATGAGTGAAGCGGGACGGTTATGTTCCAGCGACGACAAAACGCGGAATGAAGATGTCGCGCCTGCTCCTCGTCTTCACTCCTGATAAGAATTCCTCCAAGCGCGAACCAGTCATGCCCGTGTTCGGGTCTCTTGCCAGGAAGACGACTGGGATATCGTATTCCAGAGTCATCGAGATAAAACTGCAGGATATTGGTCAAACAGAGTGGCCTGTAGTTCCTACGCCAGCGAGAAAGCCGGCAGGGCCGCGTGGACCGCGCGGCTCAAATTCCCGGCGGCGAGCTGCGATTGCTGGCCGACATGCAGGAGATCGAGCAGATTGAGCTGGCCGGTGGCGAGCGCGACGATGATCGGCCAGATGTTGAGCCGACCGCCCGCGGTCATGGCGGCGGCGGCGGCCGCCGGAATCGCCGTGCCGGCACAGTCCGACACCGCTCTCAGCGCCAGAAAGGGCACGCCGCGATTGGCGGCAGCGCGGGCGATCAGCGCCGATTCCATGTCGACCGCGCCGGCCTCGCTGTCCTGATGGAGCTTGGCCTTGTCGGCAACTCCGAGCACCGGCTCGAACGAGCAGAGCAGGGGGTTCTCGCGCACCTCGCCGCCTGACGACAGGAGATTGACCAGCCGATTGCGCCAGCGCCGGTCGGTTTCCAGGATCTTGAGGCCATTTCTCTCCGGCAGCAGCACGCCTTCCGGGATGATCAGCGCACCGGGGGGAATGCTCGGATCGAGACCGCCGGCAAGGCCGAAGCTCAGTATGGCTTCGGCACCTTCGGCAATCAGGCGGTCGACGGTGGCCTGCGCGGTCGGTGCGCCGGGCCCGGCAATTTTGAGATGGGGACGGTGATGGCCGCCTTCATTGGCCGCCCTGGCAATGATCCGGGCTTCCATCGCAAGACCGGTTACGACGCCAACCCGGCGTCGTGCGGCGCAGCTCGCGCACATGTTGTCCCCAAATCCCCCGCAGGAATCACTCTCCGCAGCCTTGACTTATAACCGATATTTCGCCGCCATGAACGAACTTCTTCGTTGCCATCTGCCGCCTCGCACCAGTTGTGGGTTAGATCCCGAAATTGACGAGCCTCGCATTGCCGCGCATCAGGCGCCCATAGCGCCCCAGCGCCCAGGTGGGGAAATAGGCCGAATAGCCGTGATATTTCAGGTAGAACACGCGCGGGAAGCCGACCGCGGTGTATTCCTCCTCGGCCCAGCGGGCACCGGAGCGCGTGGCGCCTGCCAAATGGCGGACACCGCGGGCGACCGCCTCGGTCTCGACCTCGCCGGCCGCCATCAGCCCGAGAACGGCCCAGGCCGTCTGCGAGGCGGTCGACACCGTGGCGGCATTGCGCTCGCCCGGCCAGTAGGTTGCGCCATCCTCGCCCCACCCGCCATCGGGACGCTGCCGGGCGATCAGCCAGTCGACGGCCCGCCTGATCCATGGCGCCTGCATGTCCACGCCGGCAGCATTGAGGGCGCATAGAGCCGACCAGGTGCCATAGACGTAATTGGTGCCCCAGCGGCCGAACCACGAGCCGTCCGCCTCCTGCTCGGCCTTCAGGAAATCGACACCGCGGCTGACCGTCGGGTGGCTGGCGCGATGCCCGATCTGGCACAGGAAGGAGATGCAGCGGGTGGTCACATCGGCGGTCGGCGGGTCGAGCAGCGCCCCGTGATCGGCGAAGGGTATCGAGTTCAGGAAGTCGGCGGTGTTATCCTTGTCGAACGCGCCCCAACCGCCATTGGCGCTCTGCATCCCCTCGATCCAGCGGGCGGCGCGGGCGATGTTCTCGGCATAACGGGCGCTGTCGACCCGGTGCAGCAGCATGCCCACAACGGCCGTGTCGTCGACGTCGGGATAGAAGTCGTTGCGGTATTGGAACGCCCAGCCGCCCGGCGCGAGATCGGCGGCCTGCGCCGCCCAGTCGCCCTTGACGTCGAGGATCTGGCGCTCTGCCAACCAGTCGCAGGCGGCGCGGATCCGCGGATCGGAGATCGCGAGTCCGCTCTCGAGCAGCGCATGGGTGGCGAGCGCGGTATCCCACACTGGCGACACACAGGGCTGGCAGTAGCGCGGCCGGTCGGCGCGGGACTGCCGCGCCTCGACCACCAGCTGCCGCACCGAGCGCAGCGCCAGCTCGAAGCGCGGATCGGCATGATCCATGCCGAGCAGGTCGAAAGCCATGACCGAATTGGCCATGGCCGGGAAGATGGCACCGAGCCCGTCCACGCCATTGAGACGCGGCGTGATGAAATCGAGGGCCGCCTTGATCGCCCGCTGGCGCGACGGCAGGCGGGGGAGGACATGCCGCTCGAGCGGCTGCAGCACCCGGTCGAGCTTGAGGAAGAATTCGCCCCACAGCTTGCCGGTCGGATTGTGATGCCATTGGCGGATCTGCTCGGGCGGGGTCAAGAACAGCTCGCGGCAGCCGACGCCACCCGGATTGCGGGCCCGCCCGCGCAGGGCAGCGACCACCAGGAGCGGCGCGATCACCGTGCGCGACCAGTAGGAGAAGCGCCAGATGGTGACCGGAAACCATTGCGGCATGAGCATGAGCTCGACCGGCATGGCCGGCACCCCGTGCCATGGCAGTTGGCCGAAGATCGCCAGGCTGTAGCGGGTGAACACATTCGAGGTCTCGGCACCGCCATTGGCCAATATGGCCGCGCGGGCCCGCACCATATGCGGGGCGTCCGGCGAGTCCCCGACCATCTTCAGCGCATAATAGGCCTTGACCGAGCAGGACATGTTGAACTTGCCGCCGTGAAAGAGCGGCCACCCGTCATGGCTGGCGCTCTGCACCGAGCGGATATAGTCGGCAAGGTCGGCCTCGCGCTCGGGCTCGGTCACGCCGAGAAAGCGGTTTAGGAGAATATATTCGGACGGGATGGTCGCGTCGGCCTCGAGCTCGAAAAGGAAATGCCCGTCCGGCTTCTGAAGGCCGGCGAGCGCCTCGCCGCTTTGGGCGGCAATGTCGCGGGCATGCGCCGCCAACGCCGGCGGGGCGGAAATTTCGGCCATGTGAAGCGCGCCGGGGTTGGCCGTCATCGATGAGGATCCTGCTGGGTTCAAGATTCCAGTTCCGGTGGAAGTGGTTGTTGCGGGAATGATTTCCATATTTGCTGCGCTGCAGCAAGGGGCGGGTCAGACATTTATCAGGGCCGCCGCCGCCTGGCCGGAGCGCACGGCACCCTCGATGGTTGTGGGAAGGCCGGTGTCGATCCATTCGCCGGCGAGCAGCAGATTGCCCAGCGCGGTTTTGGCGCCGGGGCGGCGCGCATTCTGCTCGGGCGTCGCCAGGAAGGTGGCCCGATGTTCCTTGATCACCCGGACCTTGGGCATCGGCGCGCCCTCCCGGCCGAGCGCTGTCGCGATGTCGCGCCACACCCGTTCGGCGATGCTCGCATTCGACTCCTCCACCAGCGACAGGGCGGCGCTGATGGTGACCGAGGCAAGATTGTCGCGCACGAACAGCCATTGGGCGGTCCCGCCGATCAGCCCGAGCAACGGCAGCGGCAGCAGCGGCAAGGGCGAGTCGTCGATCCGAAAATGGAGATTGACGATGGGGGCGAACGCGCACGGTGCTGCGATCTCGGGCGCGAGCTCGCCGATCGCCCAGGGCGGCACCGCGGCGATCGCCTGGTCGTCTCGGCCGAGCGGCTCGCGGCCGCGCGCCGTGACAAGGGCGGTGACCCGGTCGCCATCGCGGTCGAGACCGCGGACCTTGGCGGCGAAGCGGACATCGGCGCCGCGCTCCGCCAGCATCGCGAGGGCAGGCTCGACCAGCGTGTCGGCAAGGCTCTTGCGGGCGATCAGCGGCGTCGCCTTGGCCGCACCCTGCGCCAGCGTCTCGCGGATCACCGGCACCAGCAATCGGGCGGCGGCGAGCTCCGGCGGGGTGTTGAGGACGGCGATGGTGAAGGGTTCCCAGAAGCGGTGAAAGAACGGACCCTGGGCACGGAACAGCTGGCTGACGGTGCGATCGCCGGCATTCAGCAGGCGCAGGCCGTCGAGATATTCGCTGAGCGATGTGCCCCGCACCCGCCGGTCCTTGTCGAGGATCCACCAGGGAACGGGGCCGCGATTGATGTCGACGGTCCAGCGCTCGCCCGATTGCAGATCGAGAAACGGGAAGACGGCGCGCTCCGGGCCGATCAGCCGGTCGCGCGCTCCGATTTGGTCGAGATAGGCGAGCGTCGCCCAATTGCCCGACAACATCAGATGATTGCCATTGTCGATCTCGGTCTCGAGCAACGGGTCGTGCCAGGAGCGGCAGCGGCCGCCCGCCCCGGCCGCCGCCTCATGGACTACGACGTCGAAGCCGCGGCTGGTGAGATCGATGGCGGCGGCGAGGCCGGCGACGCCGGCACCGATGATGTGAATCATGCTCGAGCTCAAAACAATCCGTAGCGCAGCGCGATGGCCAGCATTTCCGTCTTGCCGACCAGGCGCTTCGACATTGCGGGATCGACGATCGCGCTGTCGGTGAGCGCCATCATCCGCCTGAGATTGCGCCGATAGACCTCCATCATGATCCGCGCCGGCCGCATGGCGCGGCGGTCGCAGCGCTGCAGCGCCTGCTCGGCCTTGGCGAACTCGGCCGCGGCAAGAGCGGCGAATTCCCGCCATGCCTCGGCGAAGGCGGGGTGTTCCATGATGCCGAGCGGCGGCCTCGGCGGAATGCCGTGGCGCTCCAGCAGATCGCGCGGCAGATAGACCCGCCCGATCCGCGCATCCTCATCGACATCGCGGGCGATGTTGGCGAGCTGCAGCGCCCGCCCGAGATGATGCGCCACCGCCATGCCGTTGTCGCCCGGCTCGCCGAAGATCGAGATGCAGAGCCGGCCGACCGCCGAGGCGACCCGGTCGCAATAGAGATCGAGCGTAGCCCGATCCGGGGCGACGATCGGCCCCTCGGCATCCATCTCCATGCCGTCGATGATGGCGAGAAGGTCGGCGCGCCGCAGGCCGAAGGACTGGACGCCGCCGAGCAGGGCGCGGGCGATGAGATGGCGCGGTTGGCCGGCATAGATCAGGTCGACCTCGCGGCGCCATTCGGCGAGCCCGGCCCGGCGCTTTGCTCGATCAGGCTCGTCATCGGCAATGTCGTCGACGGTGCGGCAGAACGCATAGACGGCGAAGATCGCCGCCCGCCGATCGGCCGGCAGCAGCCGCATCGCCCAATAGAATGATGTGCTCGCCGCCAACACCCGGCGGGCAATCTCCTGCCGATCGGAAGTATCGGCCGGCACCGTCGTCAGAGGGGAGCTCAGGACCATGATGATCGAAGGCAGGAAGCGAAGGATGAGGGGCTGTCCTTACGGCTCGATGCGAAACCCGTCAACTCAGCCCCGCGCCTTGAAGTCAAGCACCTTGGCACCCGCACGGTTGAGCGCCGCGAACACCTCGTTGACGATGTGGTTGGCGTCGAGCCCCGCCTCGTCGAACTGCTCCTGCGGCGAGCCATGGCCGATGAAGCGGTCGGGCAGGAACATCGGCCTGACCTTGAGGCTGCCGCCAAGGAGATCGTTGCTCGCGAGATAATGCAGCACATGCGATCCGAAGCCGCCTATGGCCCCGTCCTCGATGGTGATCAGCACCTCATGCTCGCGGGCCAGCCGTCGCACCAGATCGGTGTCGAGCGGCTTGGCGAAGCGGGCATCGGCGACGGTGGTCGAGAGCCCTTGATGGCGCAGCTCCTCCGCCGCCTTGAGACAGGCCTGGAGCCGCGTCCCGAGACAGAGGATCGCGATCTTGCTGCCCTCGACGATGATCCGGCCCTTGCCGATCTCGAGCGGCACGCCCTGTTCGGGCATGTCGACGCCGACCCCTTCGCCCCGCGGATAGCGGAAGGCCACCGGACGATCGTCGACCGCCACGGCAGTCGCCACCATGTGCACGAGCTCCGCCTCGTCGGATGCCGCCATGATCACGAAATTGGGAAGGCAGGCGAGATAGGAAAGATCATAGCTGCCGGCATGGGTGGCGCCGTCCTGGCCGACCAGCCCGGCCCGGTCGATGGCGAAGCGCACCGGCAGGCGCTGCAGCGCCACGTCATGCACCACCTGGTCATAGGCGCGCTGCAGGAAGGTCGAGTAGATGGCGCAGAACGGCCTGTAGCCTTCGACCGCGAGCCCGGCCGCGAAGGTGACGGCATGCTGCTCGGCGATGCCGACATCGAAGGTGCGATCGGGGAAGCGCTTCTCGAACTTGTCGAGGCCGGTGCCTGACGGCATGGCCGCGGTGATCGCAATGATCCGCCGGTCCTTCTCGGCCTCGCGGATCAGCGACTCGGCGAACACCGAGGTGTAGCTCGGCGCATTGCTCTTGGCCTTCGGCGTCTCGAGGGTGACCGGATCGAATTTGGTCACCGCGTGATAGCGCTCCTTATGCGGCTCCTTGAATGGATGGCCCTTGCCCTTTTCGGTCACCACATGGAGGAGAATCGGGCCGAGCTGCTCGGCGTCGCGGATGTTTTCGAGAATCGGAACGAGCGTGTCGATATCATGCCCGTCGACCGGCCCGATGTAATAGAAGCCGAGCTCCTCGAACAGCGTGCCGCCGAACACCATGCCGCGGGCATATTCGTCGACCTTCTCCGCCGCCTGGCGGAAGCTCTTGGGAAAGCGCTTGGCGAGCTGCTTGGCGATGTCCCTGAGCGACAGGAACGGCCGCGACGACACTAGCCAGGACAGATAGTTGGTGAGCGCCCCGACAGCGGGGGCGATGGACATGCCATTGTCGTTGAGGATGACGGTGACGCGGCTGTCCAGGGCACCGGCATTGTTCATTGCCTCATACGCCATGCCGGCGCTCATCGCGCCATCGCCGATGACCGCGATGACATTGTTGCGGCGACCCTCGAGATCGCGCGCCACCGCCATGCCGAGCGCTGCCGAGATCGAGGTCGAGCTGTGGGCGGCGCCGAACGGGTCGTAGTCGCTCTCGCTTCGCTTGGTGAAGCCGTAGAGACCCTCGCGCTGGCGGATGCTGCGGATGCCGCCGCGCCGACCTGTCAGGATCTTGTGCGGATAGGCCTGGTGGCTCACATCCCAGATGAGGCGGTCCTGCGGGGTATTGAACACATAATGCAGAGCGACGGTCAGCTCGACGACGCCGAGGCCGGCGCCGAAATGGCCGCCGCTGACAGAGGCCGCGTCGATCGTCTCCAGGCGCAATTCATCGGCGAGCTGGCGCAGCTGGCTCGGCTGGAGCTTGCGGAGGTCGGCGGGAACATGGATCCTGTCGAGAAGCGGGGTGGAAACCGGCATGATGCCTCTTGCTGTTGATCTCTCGCAAAAATCGGCTGCCTCAGCCGCGACGGCCGAAAACTGCCTCGGGCCGCAATGGCCGGGAACTTATCATTGCCCAAACGTCAGTCAAACCCTGCAAAAAACGGACATTTATCATTTATTTTCCCACTCATTGATCGGTCTCGACGTCGCGGCCCCGCCATCTCTGCTTGCGACCGCTGTGATGGTCTAGCGCAGAAGATGCGGTCATCGCGCCATAAATCAACGCCGCTAACGGAAGAGTGAGTGCCCATGGATCGGGAAGCCCGTGATAGCGCACCGTTGGCAGATAGGCGACAACCATTAAAGCCCAGGCGAGGATCCCTGCCGCCGCCGCAATCGGCGACACCAGCGGCGTGGCGAAGGCGGCGATCGGCGGCACGAGGAAGGTGATGGCGAGGCCGATCAGGGTCAATGCCAGGAGCAGCGGCGAATAGCCGAGCTGATGATAGGCCGAGCGGCTCACCATCGCCCACAGATCGGCGAGATCGGGATAGTCGCGCAACGATTGGCTGTGGTCGGCAAGGCCGAGCCAGATGCGCCGGCCGCTGTGCTTGACGGCGCGGGCCAGCGCACAATCGTCGATCACGGCATCGCCGATCGCCTGCAGCCCCCCGATCGCCTCCAGCGCATCGCGGCGGATCAGGATCGAGCCGCCGGCGGCTGCGGCGATCGGGCTCATCGGGTCGTTGACGGCGCGGAACGGGTAGAGCAGGCCGAAGAAGAAGATGAAGGGCGGGACGAGCAGCTTCTCCCAGAAGGTCCGGCATGACAGGCGCACCATCAGCGAGGTCAGCGCCAGGCGCTCGTTCACCGTCTTGCTGACGAGCCGCCGCAATGTCGCCGGCGAATGACGGATGTCGGCATCGCTCAGCCACAGGAATTCCGGCTGCTCGGAGCCGAGCGATCTGACGCCTTCGTTCAATGCCCACATCTTGCCGGCCCAGTCGCCCGGCAGCGGCGCCGCATCGATGACCGTGAGCTTGCCGGGGGCAAGCGCTGCGGCAAGCTCGCGGGCGAGCTCGGCGGTGTCGTCGGTGCTCGAATCGTTGCTGAGCACGATGCGGAAGCGCCCGGGATAGTCTTGGGCGGCCAGGCTTTCGAGGCAGCTGATGATGGTCGAGGCCTCGTTGCGGGCCGGCACGATGGCGACGACCGCGGGCCAGCGCGACGGTGCTTCCGGCTCGGAGGCCAGCCGCTGATCGGTGCGCCAGAACTGGTGCCAGAAGAGCAGGAGCCCGATCCACACCGCGAGCGACAGAAGCGCGAGAATGGTCACCGGAGCATCCCGGCAATGGCGCCGCTGATGCCGCACAGCGCGAATTGGACCTTGGTCAGCGCGACCCGCTCGGCCACCGGGTCGCGCTGCGCGAGCTCGTCGAGCAGCCGGTCGGCGACCCTGACGATCACCGCCGATTCCATGGCGAGGTGCCGGCTCTTCAGCACCGCGGGCAGGGCCCGCGCCTCCGGCATCAGGCGGCGACAGTGAGCGACCGTCCGCAGGATCACCCGTCGGAGCGGTGGCGCCGCCCTCTCCGCCGCCAGCATCGCGACATCGGCTTCCTCCTCCTTAAGCCAGTCGCCCGGGAGATAGACCCGGTCGAGCCGGCGATAGTCTTCCGAGCAGTCCTGCAGGTGATTGATGACCTGGAGCGCGTTGCACAGCGCATCCGACTGGCGGAAGC
>JBIOYR010000143.1:0-55514 GCA_044870245.1 Aestuariivirgaceae bacterium
CGCCCCTTCGGGGCACCTTCTCCCCGCAAGCGGGGAGAAGGGAGTAATGGGGACGCCATACTCGAAAGCTAATCGATTCTTGATGACGGGGACTGACACCGCAAAGAGCTGCGACAGCTGTTCCACAGACATCATTTTCCAGTACTGATCCAACATGAATCTTGGCACAAGCAGATTGGCCGCAAATGTATTTGCCTCCTTCTCATGAGGATCATCACCCGAGTATAAGCTATCTCGCATAAGTATTTTATAGGCCGCCGAGCGCGCCCACTCCTTATGCATCACATAATGCCCAAGCTCATGCGCAACAGTGAAAGTCTGGCGAAGCGGAAACTCGTCGCTGTTGACGGAGATGGCATTATCCTCACAATCATAAAACCCCGATACTTTGACGTATTCTCCCGAAAAGCGGGCAAAGAATACGGTCAGCCCAGGTTCCCGCGATAGTTTCACAGGGTCTACCGGCGGCACCTCGACACCGAGTCTGTTCAGGATGCCCAGGGCTTCGCACCGTGCCCTCACGAAGTTGGGTCTGTCCAGGACGACTTCGGATGCCATTCGGTCGCCTCCTTGGGTTTCCAGAAACCAATGTGATTCCCGCGACTATACCAATGCGCCAGTTCATACGCAACTTTCAGTTGCCATCCGCCAACAGCGCTTCGAGTCCCTCGCGATAGGTCGGGTAGCGGAAGCGGTAGCCGAGCTCGTCCTTGACCAGCCGGTTGGACACCCGTTTCGATTCGGCAAAGAAGCTGCGCGCCATCGGCGTCAGCGCCGCCGCCTCGAAGGGAATTTCCGGCGGCGGGTCGCGACCGAGCAGCCGCGCCGCATAGGCCACCACCTCCTGCGGCGGTGCCGCCTCGTCGTCGCACACATTGTAGACCGCCCCCGGCCGCGGCCGCGCCATGGAGGCTCGCAGAATGCCGACGATGTCGTCGACATGGATGCGCGAGAACAGCTGTCCCGGCTTGACGATGCGCCGCGCCGTGCCGTCGCGGATCGCCGCAAGCTGGTTGCGTCCCGGCCCATAGATCCCCGCCAGCCGGAAAACATGAACCGGCAGGTCGAATTCCCGGACCATCGCCAGCCATGCCGCCTCCGCCGCCTTGCGCCTGAGCCCGCGCTCGGTGGCCGGCCGGAGGGGCGAGGTCTCGTCGACCAGGCCGCCAGCCCGGTCGCCATAGACCCCGGTCGTCGACAGATAGCCGACCCATTGGAGCTGGTCCGCCCGCGCTCCGAGCAGCGTGCGATGATGGCGGAGGACCGGATCGCCCGCATCGTCGGGCGGGATCGACAGCAGCAGGTGGGTCACTCCGTCCAGCGCCTCCGCTGCGACCGGCTGCGTCCCATCGAAGCGATAGGCATCATGGCCCTGCCCCGCCAATGCCGCGACCGCAGCCTCGCTGCGGCGGGTCCCGGCGATTGCGAAGCCTGCCGGCGCGAGCGCCGCGGCAAGCGCGGCGGCGACATAGCCATGACCGAAGGCGAAGAGCCTCAATGCGCCGCCCTCCACTCCTCCCGCACCGCCGCATCGGATTCCTGGGGCAGGTGTACGCCCCTGAGCTTGGCAAAGCGGTCGGGGGTGCAAAGCTCGGACAGCGCCCACACCGCCATCGCCCGCACCAGCGGCGAGCGGTCATCGAGCAGGCGCGCGGCGGTCGCGGCAAATCGCGGCTCGTTGGAATTGCCGATGGCGATCAGCACGTTGCGGACGAAGCGGTCGCGCCCCGTGCGCTTCACCGGCGAGCGTGAGAACAGCGCGCGAAAGGCGGCGTCGTCGAGCGCCGCCAGCTCGTCGAGCCTTGGCGAGACGAGCTCGTCGCGGGCGCTGATCCTGGCCTCGGCGGCGGCGCTGGCAAATTTGTTCCACGGGCACACCGCCAGGCAGTCGTCGCAGCCATAGATGCGGTTGCCCATGGCCTTGCGGAATTGGCGGTCGACATGCCCCTTGTGCTCGATCGTGAGATAGGAGATGCAGCGCCGCGGATCGAGCCGATAGGGTGCCGGAAATGCCGCCGTCGGACAGATGTCGAGACAGGCGCGGCAGCTGCCGCAGCGATCCTCATGCGGCGGATCTGGCTCGAGTGCCAGCGTCGTCAGCACCGCTCCGAGAAAGGTCCAGGAGCCAAGCTCGCGGCTCACCAGATTGGTGTGCTTGCCCTGCCAGCCGATGCCGGCCCTGGCGGCGAGCGGCTTCTCCATCAGCGGCGCGGTGTCGACGAAGATCTTGACCTCCGCGGCGGTGGTGCGGGCGAGCCATCCCGCCAGCTGCCTGAGCTTGCCCTTGAGCACGTCGTGATAGTCGCGGCCCAGCGCATAGACCGAGATGACGCCCGTTGCGGCATCGTCGAGCCGCTGCATCGGGTCGACCTCCGGCCGGTAGTTCAGCGCCACCATGATGGCGCTCTCGGCCTCGGGCCACAAAGCGCGCGGCGAGCGCCGCCGCGCCGCCGTGCTGGCGAGCCAGTCCATGTCGCCCTGGAGATCGGCGGCGATGAAGCGCTCGAGGCGCCGCGCCGTCTCCTCGTCATCATCGAGGCGGGCGATGCCGGCCGCGGCGAGCCCGAGCGCCCGTGCCTCAGCCTTGATCCGCGATTCGATCGACGCCGCCGAAGCGGTGCTGTCAGAAATCGAGATCGGCATAGGCGGGCGGGGGCGAAATGCCCCGGATGTGATCGGCAAGCAGCGGGCGAAAGGCGGGACGCGACTTGATCCGCTGGTACCAGGCCTTGGCATCGGCATTCTCCTGCCAGGGCACATCGCCGAGATAGTCGACCGCCGAGAGATGCGCTGCCGCCGCGAGATCGGCGGCGCTCAACTCGGCGCCGGCAAGCCAGTTCCGGCTGTCGGCCAGGAAGCCGATATAGTTGAGATGCGTCCGGACCGCCGCCAGCGCCAGCCGCACCGGCGCCATGTCGGGCGAGCCGCCGCCCGCCTCGCGCGGCAGATGGCGCCGCACCACCTTCTCGGCAATCAGCGGTGCGGAGACCTCGCCGTGGAACTTCTGGTCGAACCATGCGACGAGCCGCCGTGTCTCGGCCCGTTCCGCCGGCGTCGACCCGTAGAGCGAGCGCAGATGCTGGCCCCGTGTCTCGTCGAGATATTCCGCGACCGCCTCGATGCCGACGGCTGACGTTCCGTCATCGTCCTCGAAAATCGGCAGCAGCCCTGCCGGATTGCGGTCGAGAAACTCCGGCCGCCCCTCCCAGGGGCGTTCCTCCACCAGCGCGGCATCCCTGCCATATTCGCCGAGCGACAGCCGGATGCGCCGGCAAAACGGGTCGAGAGGAAAGTGAAACAGTCTGGCCATGGTTCAATCCGTGGGGGTATAGAGCCCTTCATCGGCCTCGCCAAGGGACCGGATAGGGGCTTCGCCATCGGGGACCTTGCATGTCGATCGAGCAGATCATCGTACTCGCCCTGATCCAGGGCATCACCGAGTTCCTTCCGATCTCCTCCTCCGGGCATCTCATTCTGGTCCCCGCCCTGACCGGCTGGGAGGACCAGGGCGTGGTGGTCGATGTCATGACGCATATGGGGTCGCTGCTCGCCGTCCTTGTCTATTTCTGGCGCGACGTCGTCGCGCTGCTGCGCGGCCTCGTGGTCCTGGCGACCGGCCGGCTGACGCCGGAGGGGCGGATGGCCCTCTATATCGGTGCCGGCACGGTGCCCATCGTCATTGTCGGGGCGCTGCTCAAGCTGACCGGCCTCTCCGACGCCATGCGCAGCCCGGTGCTGGTGGCGTGGAACGCCATCATCTTCGGCGTGCTGCTCTATCTTGCCGACACTTTCGGGCGGTTCCGCCGGACAATCGACGACATCGATTTCACATCGGCGATGGCCATCGGCGCCGCCCAGGCGCTCGCGCTGGTGCCCGGCACCAGCCGCTCCGGCATCACCATGACGGCCGGCCGGGCGCTCGGATATGCCCGCCCCGACGCCGCGCGCTTCTCCTTCCTGCTGTCGATCCCGGCGACCGCCGCGGCCGGCGTCCTGGTCCTCGGCGATGCGATGGAGAAGCGCCAGCCGATCGGCCTCGATGCGGTGGTCACCGGCGGCCTGACCTTCCTGACCGCGCTCGCGGCAATCGCCTTCCTGATGGCGATCATCCGCCGCCACAGCTTCCTGCCCTTCGTCATCTACCGCATCCTGCTCGGGGCGGTGCTGCTCGGCCTTATCTATGGCGGGGCGCTGCCGCACCATTAGGCAGTCGGCAGCGTCCTCTCCCTTCTCCCCGTGCTTACGGGGAGAGGGGAGTAATAGGCAGTGCGGAAGAAACGCGATCTAGTAAAAGGTGGCGGCGCCGGTGCTGCTGCTCGAGGTGGCGGTCGCGGGCGGTGCCTCGTACTGCCAGAAGATCTGCACCGCATAGAGCGCGTTGCCGACCTCGACCGCGCCGGTCGCGACATAGCCATAGGCCGGGTTCAGCAGGTTGCGGCGGTGCCCGCTCGAGTCGAGCCACTGGCCGAACAGCCGGCGCGCCCTCGCCTCGTCGACGCTGCCCCGCCGCCGGTCGCGGGCGGCATTCTCGCCATGATAGCCCACCGCTGCCGGATCGGCATAGGCTTCGAAGCGCTGGCTGAAGCGGTAGCCGTTGCGCGAGTCGTGGCCGACATATCGGCCGAGCGCCATGTCGAGCGCCTGGGCCCGTGCCGCCCGCTTCAGCCGCTCGCTGGCAGCGAGGCGCTTATAGCCGGCACCCCGCCTCGTGCTGGAGGCGAGCCCGTCGAGATAGGTCTCGAGATCGGGCCGGAACTTCACCCCGTCCGGCGGCTTGGCGACCAGCGCGTCGGCATAAGTCTTGTACCCGCCCGCCGCAGCGGCCTCCCCGGCAATGGCGAGAAGACCCATGAATGCCGCCAGCATGGCGGCCATGATCAGCCTGGACATTCCCCTGAGATCCCCTGAACTCCCCTGCAAGTCAGCCGATTGGCACGGGTTCTTGGCCGAAATCTGACCGCACGCCACCCATTCCGGGGCTGGCCTATCTTCTGCCGACGGGGGCTGCTAGAGCATGCCGATGGACACAATCAAGGTTGCCGTTGCCGGCGCCGCCGGCCGGATGGGGCGCACCCTGACCCGGGTGGCGCACGAAACGCCGGGGATCGTCGTCGCCGGCGGCCTCGAGGCGCCGCAATCACCGCATCTCGGCGCCGATCTCGGCGTGTTGGCGGGCATCGGCGCGATCGGCGTCGCGGTCACCGCCGATGGGCCCTCGCTCCTCGCCGGCATCGATGCCGTCGTCGACTTCACCACCCCCGCCGCCTCGCTGGCGCTGGCCGAGCTCGCCGCCCAGGCGCGCATCGTCCATGTCCTAGGCACCACCGGTCTCAAGCCCGAGCACGATGCCGCGATCGCCGCCGCCGCCCGCCATGCCCGCATCGTGCGCTCGGGCAATATGAGCGTCGGGGTCAATCTCCTCGCCGCCCTGGTGCGCCGCGTCGCCCAGACATTGGGCGATGATTTCGATATCGAGATTCTCGAAATGCACCATCGTCACAAGGTCGACGCCCCGAGCGGCACCGCGCTGCTGCTTGGCGATGCCGCCGCTGCCGGGCGCACGGTCGAGCTCGGCGCCTGCGCCATCCGCAGCCGCGACGGCCACACCGGCGCGCGCCCGGCCGGCGCCATCGGCTTTGCGACATTGCGAGGCGGCAGCGTCATCGGCGAGCATTCGGTGGTCTTCGCCGGCCCCGCCGAGCGGATCGAGCTGACGCATCGCGCCGAATCGCGGGACATCTTCGCCCGCGGCGCGCTGCGCGCCGCCTTGTGGGCCTATCCCCGCAAGCCCGGTCTCTACACCATGATGGATGTCCTGGACCTCGGACCGGGGTCGGGCGGGGGGTGAGCGGGATGGAACGGATGTCGGTGCTGGTGCGGCACGGTCAAAGCGAGTGGAACCTGCAGAACCTCTTCACCGGCTGGCAGGATCCGCCCTTGACGGAGCTGGGGCGGAGCGAGGCCCGCGAGGCCGGACGGCGGCTCAGGGAGCGCGGCTTCGTGTTCGACAAGGCCTATACCAGCTGCCTGGTGCGCGCCCAGGACACGCTGACGCTGATCCTCGAGGAGATCGGCCAGCCCGGCCTCGAGACGGTGTGCGACAGCGCCCTCAACGAGCGCGACTATGGCGAGCTGACCGGGCTCAACAAGGACGATGCGGCGGCCCGCTTCGGCAAGAAGCAGGTCCAGGCCTGGCGGCGCTCCTATGACGTGCCGCCGCCGGGCGGCGAGAGCCTGAAGGACACCCTGGCGCGCACCGTGCCCTATTATCTTCGCAACATCCTCCCCGATGTCCTCGACGGCAAGCGCATCATCGTGGTCGCCCACGGCAATTCGCTGCGCGCCATGATCATGGGGATGGAGGGCCTGTCGCCGGCCGAGATCCTGAGCCGCGAGCTGGCGACCGGCGTGCCCATCCTCTATCGGCTGAAAACCAACAGCCGGATCGAGGCGCGCGAGGTGCTGGCGGGGTGAGGCAGTAGGCAAATCGGCAATAGCCGGCACATGAAGCACTCCCCTCCCCCTCCCCACCAGGGGGAGGGTGAAAGAGGCTACCGCCTCCGACACTCCAATGCCGCCCGGAGCGCCGCTGCGAAGGCCCGCCGCTCCTCGCCGCCAAGAAAGCGCCCGATCTCGTAGGACCGGCCGGCCGACTGCAGCAACAACCGCCCGACCAGGTCGCGCCGCCTGTCGAGCTCGAGACTGACCCGGACGAAGCACCGGGCGAATTCGAGTCGGCGGGGCGCGCGGGCCGGCACGAGGCTGGTCCACACCAGCCGCTCGTCATCGACCGTCACGGTCTCGCATTCCTGCGACGACGCCATGCTGCTCGCCAGCGCCTGGACGAGGAGCGCCATGGTGAGGCCGGAGAAGATCGGCACCGGCCAGGCGCCAAGCGCCAGGAACGCCGCGCCGACGATCGCGCTGAGCATCCCGAGAAGGGCAATGGCGGCGATGAGCTGCCGGTGGCCGAGCGCGCCGTTCGGGCGAAGAATGAAAGTTTCCGCTTGATGCGCCACGGCCTGTTCTTCCCTACTGCCTACTGCCTACCGCCTAGCGCCGACTGCCTCAAGGGGGACCGCCACATGCCGCGCCGCTCCAGACTGACCCGGGCCGAGATCGCCGCGATTTTCGATCGTTTCGCCCGCGCCGACCCGGAGCCCAAGGGCGAGCTGATCGCGGTCAACACCTATACGCTGCTGGTCGCGGTGGTGCTGTCGGCCCAGGCCACCGACGAGGGGGTGAACCGCGCCACCGCCGGCCTGTTCAAGCTGGTCGATACGCCGGAAAAGATGGTGAGGCTGGGGGAGGCCCGGCTCATCGAGCACATCCGCTCGATCGGCCTCTACCGGACCAAGGCCAAGAACGTCATCGCGCTCTCCAAGGCGCTGATCGAGCAGCATGACGGCGAGGTGCCGCGCGATCGCGCCGCGCTCGAGGCGCTTCCCGGGGTCGGGCGCAAGACCGCCAATGTCGTCCTCAACACCGCCTTCGGCGAGCCCACCATCGCCGTCGACACCCATCTGTTCCGGGTCTGCAACCGCACCGGCCTCGCGCCCGGCAAGACCCCGGCCGAGGTCGAGGGCGTGCTCGATCGGGTGGTGCCGCCGGAGCGCAAGCGCCATGCCCATCATTGGCTGATCCTGCACGGCCGCTATGTCTGCAGGGCGCGCCGGCCCGAATGCCCGCGCTGCCTCATCAACGACATCTGCAAGTTCAAGGAGAAGACGCGCGATATGCCCGCTCCTCGGCGGCAATCATCTTGAAGATGTGCACGAAATAGGCGGTCGAGAAGATCGGCACGAGCACATTGACGAGGGGGATCACCGCCAGCCCGGCGGGAATGAGGCCGGCGGCGAAGACGCGTGCCGCATTGTCCCGCCTGAGCTCGGCGGCCTCGCGAATGTCCATGTGGCGGGCACCGACCATGGTGAAATATTCGCGGCCCAGGAGATAGGCATTGGCGAGCACCATGGCGGCCGCGCCGATGCCGAGGAAGAAGGTGGGGAGCATCGCGAGATTGACCACCAGCACGAGCAGCGCGAATTGCAGCCCCATGATGATCGACCTGGCGAAGGGCAGCGGCTTGCCGGCCGGATCCCGCGGGTAGTCGCGCCGCTCGATCCGCTCCGCCACCTGATCGAGGAAGATGCCGGCGAACATGGCGGTGACCGGCGCCATCACGAAGAAGAAGGCGGCGATCAGCCCGAGCCCGGTGATGATCGACAGCACGGTGGTGAGCCAAGGCCAGGGAACGCCGGCAAACATCGACAACAGCGTCTCGACGGCGAGGAAGATCCCCACGAAGAGCAGCAGCGTCAGGCCGAGGGCCTTCCACAGAATGTCGCGGAAATCGCGGGACAGCACGTCCCGCAGCGATCGCAGGGCAGCATCGAGCATCGACCGGGATTCTCCTCGTGAACGCCGCGCCTCAAATAGTGGCGGAAGACCATCGAGGCAAGGATTGTCGCGCTGCGGCAAAGCCAATAGGCTCGCGCGGCGAAATCCGATCCAGCATGGAGACGGCATGCCATCCGCCACTCTCGATGTCCTTGCCATCGGCAACGCCATTGTCGATGTGCTGGCCCGCGTCGATGAAGCCTTCCTGACCGACCGGCAGCTCGCCAAGGGCAGCATGCGCCTGATCGACGAGGCGGAGGCCGAGCGCCTCTATGGAGCCTTCGGCCCGGCCATCGAGGTGTCGGGAGGCTCTGCCGCCAACACGGTGGCGGGCGTCGCCTCGCTCGGCGGTGCCGCCGGCTTTCTCGGCAAGGTGCGCGACGACCAGCTGGGAGCGGTGTTCGCCCACGACATCAGGGCAACCGGCGTCCGCTACACCCTGCCCGGCAGCCCCGACGGCCCGGCCACCGGACGCTGCCTCATCGCGGTCACCCCGGATGGCGAGCGCACGATGAACACCTTCCTCGGCGCCAGCGCCCTGATCGGCCCGAGCGACATTGTCGAGGAGGAGGTCGCCGCTGCCTCGATCCTCTATCTCGAGGGCTATCTGTTCGACCGAGCGGAAGCCAAGCAGGCCTTCGAGAAGGCGGCGGCGATCGCCCGCGCCGCCGGCCGCCGCGTCGCCCTGACGCTCTCCGATTCATTCTGCGTCGCCCGCCACCGCGGCGACTTCCTGCAGCTGATCGCGTCCGGTGTCGATGTGCTGTTCGCCAACGAGGCGGAGGCGCGGGCGCTGTTCCAACGCGAGGCGCTGGACGGGCTGATCGCCGAAGCCCGCCGCCATTGCCCGCTCGTCGCCCTGACGCGCTCCGCCGCCGGCTCGGTGATCATCGCCGGCGCGGAGACCCATGCGGTGCCGGCGGTGAGGGTCGAGAAGGTGGTCGACGTCACCGGGGCCGGCGATCTCTATGCCGCCGGGTTCCTGTTCGGACTCTGCCGCGGCATGAGCCTCCCCGACAGCGCCCGGCTCGGCACCTTCGCGGCGGCGGAGATCATCACCCATTTCGGCGCCCGCCCGCTCCAGCCGCTGCGCCGGCAGGCTGAGGCGCTTGGGTTGCTGTAGCCTTCAAGCGCTGCCGATCATGATGCCGGTGAGAAAGACCAGCGCCCCGCCAAGGGCGATCTGGGCGGCGGCGCGCAGGAAGGGCGTGTCCATATAGCGGTAGCGGATCCAGGAGATCGCCGCGAGCTCGATGAAGACGATGATCGTCGCGATGACGGTGGCGGTCCAGAAATGCGGGATGAGATAGGGCAGCGCATGGCCGAGGCCGCCGACCGTGGTCATGATGCCGGTGGCGAGGCCGCGGATCAGCGGATGACCGCGGCCGGTGAGCTTGCCGTCATCCGACAGGCCCTCGGCCAGTCCCATGGAGATGCCGGCCCCGAGCGAGGCGGCGGTGCCGACCAGGAAGGTCTGCCAGGTGTCGTGGGTGGCGAAGGCGGCGGCAAAAAGCGGTGCGAGGGTCGAGACCGAGCCATCCATCAAACCGACGAGACCGGGCTGGACGACCTGCAGCAGGAACAGCCGGCGCTGGGCCTCGCCCTCGCTGGTCAGGGCATCGGGGGTGAGGTGCTTCTCCTCGAGGCGGGTGGCGAGCGACTCATGCTGCTTCTCGGCGGCGGCAAGATCGAGGAGAAGCTGGCGGATGTCGGGATCGGCGCTGCGCTCCGCCGCCTGGCGGTAGAAGCGGTAATTCTCGAGCTCCATCACCTCGGCGCGCTGGCGGATCGTATCGACCCCCATATGCTGCATCAGCCAGGCGGGCTGGTGCTTGACGAAACCGGTGACGTCGTGCCGGCGGATCAGCGGGATGAAGTCGCCGAATTTGCGGCGATAGGCCTCGGTCAGGCGGCGGCGATGCTCGTGCTCCTCCTCCGCCATGTCGGTGAAGACGAGGGACGAGGCCGGAAAGCGCTCGCGCAGCGCGTTGGCGAAGGTGGTGTAGGTGCGGGCGTCATCGTCTTCGCTGGAGATCGCCAGCGCCAGCAATTCCTGCTCGGTCAGCTCGGAAAACGGCTTCATCCTCATTCCCCCTGGTCATCACAGTTCTTAGAACTGTTCCAATCTATGAACCGGAGGTCAAGGCTTGCAGCCCCGGCTTTTGGTCGCGTCCGGCGGGTCGCTTGACGCCATGGCGTGTCGCTGCCATCAAGAGCATGATGTTGCTAGGTCTACCCAGCCTGCGTTGCAATGCGGCGAGCCGATCCGCCAGGAGCCGTGCGCAGCGCGATGCACGACATCGGGCAAGCGCGGCGACACCGCGGGCGGCCGCCGCATCGCAACCCGAAGGGCCGGGCGCTTTTCCCGCGTGGGATCGTCGAAGGGCCTCGATCGTATTCCCGATACGTTCATCGGCCTTCTCCTGCCCACGCGGCAAAATCGCTCCGGCGCAGGTGGGTACACCTAACAACATCATGCTCTAGCCGCATGGCAGAAACGGCCCAGATCCGCAATTTCTCGATCATCGCGCATATCGACCACGGCAAGTCGACGCTGGCCGATCGGCTGATCCAGTTCTGCGGCGCCGTTTCGGATCGCGAGATGAAGGATCAGATCCTGGACTCGATGGATCTCGAGCGCGAGCGCGGCATCACCATCAAGGCCAATACGGTGCGGCTCGACTATACGGGGCGGGACGGCAAGGCCTATGTGCTCAACCTGATCGACACGCCGGGCCATGTCGATTTCGCCTATGAGGTCAACCGGTCGCTGGCGGCGGTGGAGGGATCGCTGCTGGTGGTCGATGCGAGCCAGGGGGTCGAGGCGCAGACGCTGGCCAATGTCTATCAGGCGATCGACAACAATCACGAGATCGTGCCGGTGCTCAACAAGATCGACCTGCCGGCGGCGGAGCCGGAACGGGTGCGCCAGCAGATCGAGGATGTGATCGGGCTCGATGCTTCGGATGCGATCGAGATCTCGGCCAAGACCGGTTTCGGCATCCCCGAGGTGCTGGAGGCCATCGTCATGCGGCTGCCGCCGCCCCGGGGGGACCGCCGAGCGCCGCTCAAGGCGCTGCTGGTCGATTCCTGGTACGACCCCTATCTCGGGGTGGTGGTGCTGGTCAGGGTGGTGGATGGCGAGCTTCGGAAGGGGCAGCGGATCAAGCTCATCTCGACGGATGCCAGCTATCTGGTCGACCGGGTCGGCATCTTCCGGCCGAAGCAGGAGACGATCGACAGGCTCGGCCCCGGCGAGATCGGGTTCTTCACCGCAGCGATCAAGCAGGTGGCGGACACGCGGGTGGGCGACACGATCACCGAGGAGAAGCGGCCGACCGCCCAGGCGCTGCCGGGGTTCAAGCCGGCCCAGCCGGTGGTGTTCGCCGGCTTCTTTCCGGTCGATACGGCGGAATTCGAAGCCTTGCGCGAGGCGATCGCCAAGCTCCGGCTCAATGATGCGAGCTTCTCCTACGAGATGGAAAGCTCGGCAGCGCTCGGCTTCGGTTTTCGCTGCGGGTTTCTCGGCCTCCTCCATCTCGAGATCATCCGGGAGAGGCTCGAGCGCGAGTTCAATATCGATCTCATCACCACCGCACCGTCGGTGATCTATCGGGTGTTCCTGCAGGACGGCTCGATGGTCGAGCTGCACAACCCGGTCGACATGCCCGAGGCGCATCAGATCAGGAAGATCGAGGAGCCATGGATCCGTGCCACCATCCTGGTGCCCGACGACTATCTCGGCGCGGTGCTCAAGCTGTGCGAGGACCGGCGCGGCCGCCAGAAGGAGCTGACCTATGCCGGGTCGCGGGCCATGGTGGTCTATGAGCTGCCGCTGAACGAGGTGGTGTTCGATTTCTATGATCGGCTAAAATCAGTGAGCCGCGGCTATGCGAGCTTCGATTATCAATTGATCGGCTATGAAGAGGGCGACCTGGTCCGCATGACGATCCTCGTCAATGAGGAGCCGGTCGATGCGCTGTCGGTGATCGTGCATCGCTCGCGCGCCGAGCAGCGCGGCCGGGTGATGTGCGAGAAGCTGAAGGAGCTGATCCCGCGTCACCTGTTCAAGATCCCGGTGCAGGCGGCGCTCGGCGCCAAGATCATCGCCCGCGAGACCATCTCGGCGCTCCGCAAGGACGTCACCGCCAAGTGCTATGGCGGCGACATCACGCGCAAGCGCAAGCTTCTCGACAAGCAGAAGGAAGGCAAGAAGAAGATGCGCCAGTTCGGGCGGGTGGAAATCCCGCAGGAGGCGTTCATCAGCGCGCTGAAGATGGACGAGAATTGAAGGCAGTCGGCATTAGTCATTAGGCAGTGATCGGTGCTCTTCTCTACTGCCTACTGCCTACTGCCTACTGCCTACTGTGAGCGTTGATGAAACCGACGATCTTGGGGGCGATCTCGTCGCGGAAGCGCGAGCCGTTGAAGACGCCATAATGGCCGACCCGCGGCTGGAGATGGTGGAGCCGCATGGTCGCCGGCAGGGCGCTGCAGAGATCGTGCGCCGCCTCGGTCTGGCCGACGCCCGATATGTCGTCGCGCTCGCCCTCGACGGTCATCAGCGCGGTGCGGGTGATGGCGGCGGGGTTCACCGCGGTGTTGCGATGGGAGAACACGCCGCGCGCCAGGGCATGCTCGATGAACACCTTCTCGACGGTCTGCAGATAGAACTCGGCGGTGAGATCCATGACCGAGAGATATTCGTCGTAGAACTCGTCGTGCTTGTCGGCGGAGTCGCCGTCGCCCTGCACCAGATGCCAGAACAGGTCGCGATGGGCATCGATGTGCCGGTCGAGGTTCATGGTCATGAAGCCGGTGAGCTGGAGGAAGCCGGGATAAACGTCGCGCATGTGGCCGGGATGCGGCAGCGGCACCTGCACGATGACATTGCGCCGGAACCAGTCGACGCCGCGCTCGACGGCGAGCTTGTTGACGGCGGTCGGATTGCGGCGCGTGTCGATCGGGCCGCCCATCAGCACCATGCTGGCCGGAACATCGGGATCGTTGGCGGCATTCATCAGCGCCACGGCGGCGAGCACCGGCACCGAGGGCTGGCACACCGCCATGATGTGGCTGCCCGGACCGAGGAGGTGGATCATCTCGAGCAGGTAATCGATGTAGTCGTCGAGATCGAAATGGCCCTTGGCGAGCTCGACCTGGCGGGCATCGGCCCAGTCGGTGATGTAGACATCGGCCTCAGGCAGCATCGCCTCGACCGTGCCGCGCAGCAGGGTTGCATAGTGGCCCGACATCGGGGCCACGATCAGCAGCTTCTCGCGCTTTTCCGGCAGCGATTGGCCGGCGTCGATGCGGAAATGCAACAACCGACAGAAGGGCCGCTCCCACGCGACCTCCTCGATGACGCGATGGTCCTTGCCATTGATTCGCGTTGCGGTGATGCCGAATTCGGGCTTGCCGTAGCGCCGCGTCACCCGCTCGAAGACATCGAGCGAGGCCGCGACCGACCTGCCGATATAGGTGCCGGACAGCGGATTTCCTGGATTCTTCCAGAAGAAACGGCCAAAGTTTGCCGCCGCCCGCCAGGGCGCCACCGCCGCATGATTGAGTTCATAAAGGTAATAAAGCATTCAGGCCCCCCGCCCGACATGCATGCACTGCGGCCCCTTGGTAAAAACCTAGCAAGGGTCGGCCCGCGATGCAACGGGACGTTGGTCGGATCGTTGTTTTCACGTTTCAACGCGCAATTGCTTGCTTTAGTTGCTCGGCAAGCGCAGCGGCATCTGTTGTATAGGTGAAGTGACGGACGAACTGCCCGTCGGGCCCCATGAGATAGATGATGCTCGAATGATCCATGAGGTAATCGCGCCCGGCATTGGCGGAGCCTTCCGCCTTGGCATAATAGGCCCGGTAGGCCCTGGCGACGTCGGCGATCGCGGCACTGCTGCCGGTCAGGAGAACGAGCCTCGGGTGAAAATTGCCGGCATAGAGCGCGAGCTGGGAGACGGTGTCGCGCTCGGGGTCGATGGTGATGAACACCGGCTGGATGCGGTCCGCCAGCGGACCCAGCGCGTCGAGGGCGGCGGTGACCACCTGAAGCTCGGCAGGGCAGACATCCGGGCAGAAGGTGTAGCCGAACAGCACCAGCATGTATTTGCCGCGGAAATCGGTGTCGCTGACGGTCTTGCCATGCTGGTCGGTGAGCTTGAAGGGACCGCCCACCAGGGCCTTGCCGGTGGTCAGAACGGTGCCGTTGTCGGGAGCGCGCGTCAGCGCCACCCCGCCGATCAGCAGGGCGAGGATCAGGCAGGCGGCTATGAACAGCGGCCGGGAAGCGGACATGGCAGGAATGTGGTCAAAATGGCGGCGGTTTTAAAGAACCGGCCAGGGCGGCCAAGCAGCGCAGGACGGTGATGGTCAGCCTGTCGAGCCATTCGCTGAGTTCGGCGCGCGAGAGCGGCGCGGCGTTCCTGCGGCCGGGCGGGATTCACGCCACCGGCGAGGGTTTGCGGCTCCAGACCATCGTCCGCCTGCGCTGGCTTGCGGTGTTCGGCCAGGCCGGGGCGGTGCTTTTCGTGGCGATCGTGCTGGGTTTTCCGTTCCCGCTCGGCTGGTGCCTGGCGGTGATCGCGCTGTCGGCCTGGCTCAATATCTTCCTGACGCTGCGCTGGCGGACCAGCGTCAGGCTGCATGAGCGCTATTCGACGCTGCTGCTCGCCTATGACATCGTCCAGCTCGCCGCGCTCCTCTTCCTCACCGGCGGGCTCGCCAATCCATTCGCCTTCCTGTTCATCGTTCCGGTGGCGGTGTCGGCGGCGACGCTGCCGCCCACCCGCACCCTGTGGCTCGGAGCGCTGGCACTGGTGCTGGCAGCGGCGCTCGCCTTCTTCCGGCTGCCGCTACCATGGGAAAGCGGCACCACCTTCGCGCTGCCGTCGCTCTATATCGCCGGCATGTGGGTGGCGGTCGCCTGCTGCGTGGTGTTCTCGGCGCTCTATTCCGGGCGGACCGCCGCCGAGTCGCGGCAGATGTCGAATGCGCTGGCGGCCACCGAGATGATCCTGGCGCGCGAGCAGAAGCTGTCGGCGCTGGACGGGCTGGCAGCGGCGGCGGCCCATGAGCTCGGCACGCCGCTTGCCACCATCCAGCTCGTCGCCAACGAGCTCAAGCGCGGCATCCCCGATGCGCAACGGCTGGAAGAGGATCTCGATCTCCTGGTGAGCCAGTCGGCGCGCTGCCGGGACATTCTCTCGCGGCTCAGCAATCGCGATGCCCAGATGGACGACATGTTCGCCCGCCAGAAGCTGTCGGAGATGCTGGAGGAGATCGTCGAGCCGCTGCGCGGCAGCGAGGTGGCGATCCTGTTCGACCTCAAGCCGGAAATCGGCGAGGACGGAGAAGGAATCGCCGAGCCGGTCCTTGCGCGCAACCCTGGCCTGCGCTACGGGCTGACCAACCTTGTGGAAAACGCCATCGACTTCGCGACGACGCGGGTCGAGATCGAGGTCGGCTGGTCGATGCATACCGTCACCTTGGAGATTCGCGACGACGGGCCGGGCTTCGCCCAGGACGTGATGGACCGGCTGGGCGACCCGTTCGTGACCACGCGCCGGCGCGGCGAGACGGTGGCGGTACGCGGCGGCCGGGAGGTTCATGGCGGGATGGGGCTCGGCTTCTTCATTGCCAAGACGCTCCTCGAGCGCAGCGGGGCGCGGGTGTCGCTGGCCAATAAGCGACAGCCCGAGCATGGCGCGATCATCAGGCTCGACTGGCCGCGCGACTGGCTCGAGCACCATGACTTGATGAGTACCCCGTCAATTCCTTAAAAGGACCCTTGAGGATGACCATGGTCGAAACCCGGCAGCAGACGCCCTTGAGCCTTCTCCTGGTCGATGACGACAAGCCGTTCCTGACCCGGCTGGCGCGGGCGATGGAGACGCGCGGCTTCGATGTCCGCACCGCCGAGACGGTCGCGGAAGGGATCGCGCAGGTGCGCCGCGATCCTCCCAATTTCGCCGTCGTCGATCTGCGGCTCGGCGACGGGTCGGGACTCGACGTGATCGAGGCGCTGCATCAGGCGCGGCAGGATGCGCGCGCGGTGGTGCTCACCGGCTACGGCAATATCGCGACGGCGGTCACCGCGGTGAAGCTCGGCGCGGTCGACTATCTCGCCAAGCCGGCCGATGCCGATGCGGTCTATGGGGCGCTGATGGCCGAGACCGACACCCGCACCGCGCTGCCGGAAAATCCGATGTCGGCCGACCGGGTGCGGTGGGAGCACATTCAGCGGGTCTATGAGCTGTGCAACCGCAATGTCTCTGAGACCGCGCGGCGGCTCAACATGCACCGGCGGACCCTGCAGCGGATCCTCGCCAAGCGGGCACCGAAATAGGCAGTAGGCAGTAGAAGGCGCGCGCTCAGTCGGGAAAGCCTTGCGGATCAGCCAGGCCGTGCAGGCGGAAGGCGGCGGCACGGGCGAAGCGCAGCGTCACCGCCTTGCGGCGCGCCGACACCAATGGATGGCAGACGGCATCGCGGATGATCTCGGCGCCGAAGCTGTCGGCGACGATCAGCCCGGCGGCCTGAGGGATGATGGCGGGATCCATGAAAGGCGGGATGGCGAAGAAAAGCCGGTCGCAGAACTCGGCATAGAACGGCCATTTGTGGTCGCCGTAGAAATCCTCGGGCGAGGATTTGATCTCGATGATCCAGATTTCGCCCCTGTCGCCCAGCGCCATGATGTCGGCGCGCCGGCCATCGGCGAGCGGCAATTCGCACAGGGCAGCGAGGCCGCGCTGGCGCAGCATGCGGCAGGCGCCGCGCTGGGTGGCGAAGGCGGTTTCGGACTGGCGGCCATCGCGGCGCGGGACCGGGAGTGGGATGGTCATGGTGATTCGGACTATAGAGGCTCCTACCGCCTCTCCCAACGAAAGAAGGCGAAGGCGACGACGGCGCCGCCGAGACCCCAGAGGCCCAGGACCAGGAGATGCTGGCCGACGGCATAGGTCGTTTCATCGCCGGCGAAGGCGAAGCCATTGCCGTTCAGCAGCGGCTTGAAGCCGTCGGCGAAGGCGAGCGAGAGATGCTTGAGCGGGAAGAAATCGGCGATCCGGTCGATCCAGGGCGGGATCCGGCCCTCAGGCCTGACAAAGACGTCGGAGATGAACGCAACGGGAAGGATCGTGCCATTGGCGAGCGCCTGCGCCGCCTCGGCGGTGCGGCAGAGCGCGGCCACCGCCATGCCCAAGGCGGCGAAGCACAGGATGCCGGCGATCAGCGACAGAATGGCGGCCGGGAGCTTCTCCGGCTGCAGCACGAGCGAATAGAGCAGCATGCCGCAGGCCATGACGATGGCGGCGGCGGCGATGGCGATCAGCCCGGCGGCGGCGATGCGCGCCGCGATGTCGGTCGCCGGCGGCAGCGGCGTCGAGCGGAGGCGTTTCAGGACGCCGAGATCGCGGGCGGTGGCGGTGGCGATGGCGAGATAAGTGTAGGCGGCCATGACAGCGCCGAAGACGGCGAGGGTCGGCGTATGGAGCTGGGCGGTGGTGATGCCCCGGCCGGCGATCTCCTCATTGCCGAAGATCTCGGTGAAGATGACGAGAAGAAGGGCGGGCATCACCATCACGAAGAAGATGGCGGCCGGGCGGCGCGCAAAGAGCTTCAGCTGATGCACGGTCTCGAAGAAGAGGAGCGTCAACATGCGGCCTCTTGATCGTCGCGCCGCGTCGCCTGCAGGTAGAGGGCCTCGAGCGACGGGCGGGCGATGGTCAGGGACGACAGGTCATATTGATTGCGCACCGCCCAGAGCAGCAGCTCATAGGCCACCGGCCCCGGATCGCGACATTCGAGCCTGACCCAGCCGCGCTCGAAGCGGGCAATCGCCCTGAGCGTCTGCGGGAAGAGGCGCGGCAGCGCCTCGCCGCCAAGGTGGAGCTCGACCGTCGGCTCGGGGCCGAGCGCCCGCTGCAGCTCATGGGGTCGGCCGCTCGCCAGAATGCGGCCGTCGAGAAGAATGGCGAGGCGGCCGGCCAGCGCCTCGACCTCCGCCATATCCGACGACGACAAAAGGATGGTCTTGCCCTCGCCATTCAGCGCCGCGATGACGCGCCAGAGATTGCGGCGCGCCTCAGGATCAAGGCCGGCAGTCGGCTCGTCGAGGAGCAGGACCTCCGGGTCGCCGATCACGGCAAGCGCGATGTCGAGGCGCCGCTTCTGGCCGGCCGACAGGGTCGCGACGCGCCGCCGCTCGAGCCGCCGCAGCGCCATGAAGTCGAGCACCCGCTCGACGTTCAGGGCTTGCGGATAATAGCGGGAAAAGGCACGCACGGTTTCCTTTACGGTAAGCTCCGGCTCCAGGGCGGTTTGCTGGAGCACGATGCCGATGCCCCGGTAGAGCCTCGCCGAGCGCAGGCCGGGATCGAGGCCGCCGAGGAGCACGTCGCCGGCATCGCGCTTGCGATAACCTTCGAGAATCTCGATTGTCGTGGTCTTGCCGGCGCCGTTCGGACCGATCAGGGCAAAGGTCTCGCCGCGCTCGACGTCGAAGGAGATGCCGTCGAGAGCGACGAGCGCTCCGTATGATTTCCGGAGATTCCGGACAGTGATCAACGACATGGACCCCTCCCGGCCCGGATATTGCCTCGCTCGCCGGCTAAAGGCTACCGGCTCAACCCGGGGGAGGTTGCGGGGGCGGGGTTTCGCTCGATTGTTGACGGGTTCCGTCAGCCGGGATTTCATTACGGGCTGATCGGGTGGGGGTCAGCTGGAGGATCGATTCATGCCTGACACATCCGGTCCCGTCATGCTCGTCGATGCCGGCGGCACGAATGTGCGTTTCGCGCTCACCGACGAAGCCGGCAAGCCGGAGCAGATCCGGGTGCTGCCGACCCGGAGCTATCCGCGTTTCGAGGATGCGGCAAGCGCCTATGGCGAGCAGGTCGGGGTGTCGAAACTCGGCGGCGCGGTGATCGCCATGGCCGGGCTGATCGACGGCGACCGGGTGAGCATGACCAATGGCAGCTGGACGTTCTCGCGCGCCGCGCTGGCGCGCAATCTCGGCGTCGACACGCTCATCATCCTCAACGATGTCGAGGCGCATGCGCTGGCGCTGCCGCTGCTCGGCCCGGACGATCTGGTGACCATTCACCCCGGCACGGCGCGGCCCGACGGCACGCGGCTGGTGATCGCGCTCGGCACCGGGCTCGGCGCCGCCGGCCTAGTGCGCACGACGGATGGCTGGCTGTCGCTGCCGACCGAGGCTGGCCATGCGACCTTCGCGTTCCAGGGTGCGGAAGAGTTCGCGCTGGCGGAATGGCTCGAGACCAGCGACGGGCGCATCTCCAACGAGGATGTGCTGTCGGGGCGCGGGCTCGTCGCCATCCATTCGGCACTGTCGCGAAGCCGCGGCTCGTCGCCGGCGCTGGACACGGCGGAAGCGATCACGGCGGCGGCGCTCTCCGGCAGCGATCCGCTGGCGGTCGAGGCGATCGCGCTCCACGCCAAATGGCTGGGCCGGGTGGCGGGCGACGTCGCACTGGTGGTGAATGCGCATGGCGGCATCTATCTGGCGGGCGGGGTCACCCGTCACCTGCTGCCGCTCCTGATCAGCGGCCAGTTCGCGGCTTCATTCGAAGCGAAGGGGCGGGTCAAGGACATGGTGAAGGACATTGCGGTGCGCGCCGTGTCGCGCGGCGAGCCGGCGCTGATCGGCTGTGCGGAAGCGTGGCGGTCGCATGAGCGGCGCCATGCCCCCGGCGAGATTTCGGGCTAGGGAGAAGCCATGCGGGTCCTGTGCATCGGCTCGGCCATGATCGACATCGTGGTGTTGGTAGACAGCCGCAATGTCGAGCGGATGTCGATGACCAATGCCACCTCGTCCTTTCTGCTGCTCGAGCAGGGCACCAAGGTCGAGGCGTCGAGCGTCTCCAGCCATTGCGGCGGCGGCGCGGTGAACACGGCGACGGCGATGCGGCGGCTTGGCGCCGAGGCCCGGGTGATCGTCAAGATCGGCATGGATCAGAATGGCGAGCGGGTGCTGCAGACGCTCGATGCCGCCGACATCGACACCTCGGCAGTGACGCGGACGCGGGAGCTCCTGACGGGCCAGGCGGTGATGGTCTCCTCGCATGACCGCAATGCGACGATCTTCACGCTGCGCGGCGCCAACGGGCTGCTCAGGGCTTCGGATCTCGATCCGGCGCTGTTCGCCACCGCCGACCTCGTCTATGTGTCGGGCCTGTCGAACCGCTCGGCGGACTGCTTTCCGATCATCCTGCGTCATGCCAAGGAGGCGCAGGCCTTCGTGGCGGTCAATCCCGGGATCAGGCAGATCACGTCGCGCACCGACGCGCTGATCCATTCGCTGATCGATGTCGGGCTCGTCACCATGAACCGGATCGAGGCGCAGGCGCTGGTGCCGACGGTGGCAGCGCGGATGCAGGGCCAGGGACGGCGGCTGCGTTTCAGCCAGGCGGCGGATCTGCCGCGGCTGATGCGCACCGGCCTGTCATTCGGCGGCTTCGACATGGGGCTCGGCGAGTTTCTCAGCGGCTTCCTGGCGGTGAGCCGGGCGCAGCGGGTCGCCATCACCGACGGCACGCAGGGCGCCTATCTCGCCGAGCCGGCGGGCGTGCATTTCTGCCCGATCCTCAAGGTGAAGGTGCAGAGCACGGCAGGGGCCGGCGATGCGTTCTCCTCGACGCTGGCGTTCATGACGGCGTCCGGCGCCGGCGCCGAGCGGGCGCTCAGGGCGGCAGTGATCAATGCGGCGGGCGTGGTCACGCGGTCGGACACGACGAGCGGGCTTCTCGATTCCGAGCAGCTCCTTGCCGAGCTCAAGCGGCGGAGCGGCGATCTGCCGGTGGCGAGCTGGAGCTGGATGGGTGGGTAGGCAGTCGGTAGTAGGCGAATAGCGAACTCGAATAACGACTAGGCTTCATTTGAATGGTTTGGGGACCGTGTTTGATCTCTGGTATTGCTCTGAGATCATCGTCTCAAGTCGCTGGGTGAGCAGATATTGCGCGACGTCGTTCTCGGAGGCTCCGAGCACCGTGCGGCGGGAAAGCACTCCAAGATAGCGATACAGATTGGCCGGGACCCGCATCCGGATCAACTTGGTTTCGCCCTTCTCTGGTGCACCCATCTCGTCATCGAGAACGCATATTTATGACTGAAAAGGACATTAAAATGCTTGCAGCCAAGAGTCGATAACGGAATGTTGGTAGAGTGGGGTCAAAGAAATGAGCGATACGTCCCTGCTCCGCGAGCCCGTTGACCGGCGCCCGAAACGGGTCGACGATACCAACGGTATGGTCAAGAAGTACGTTGCTCTGCGGGTACAAAAGTCGGATCGCGCCGGTAATCTGGTGCGCGGCTTCGTTATGGGTCTGGCGGAGTTCGGATCGTTTGGTACCCGCCTCTACGACCTAGCGGGTTATCCGTACGAGTCTGAAAGTGCCGCACTCTATGGCGATTGGAAAGTTGTTGGCGGCGATTTATGGAAGGCGGTTGGCGATGTCGCCACAGAACACCCCGAAAAACCCGACAACCGGCCCAACGACCAAGACTGAACAGTCGGATCCTGATCCCTCCACTCATCGGAATTCGCAAGATCAAGGAAATGCTGTACATCAAGTTACAGTCGCCGAGTGGCAGGGACCGATTCCACCGCCAGCCCTGCTTAGAGGTTATGATCAGGCGGTAAAAGATGGTGCTGAAAGGGTCTTTCGGCAGTTTGAACTTGAGGCGACCCATCGTAGAGAAATGGAAAAGACTTCCCTGCGCTATACGGCACGGGATCTGCTTTTGGGCAAATGTTTCGCATTATTGTTTACACTTGGGATGATCACCCTTTGTGCGTATGCGATTTACTCCAATCAGCCCTGGGTGGCTGCCTTCTTAGGCTCTGGAGTGCTCGGGTCCGTCGTGTGGGCTTTTGTAAAAATTTCTGGAGAGAGCGAAGCTCCCAAGCGTCGTAAGCCTAAGGGTTAGGCAGATCCGCAACAACGGTTCCGCCATGTTCATCCAATTATCATTGGGCCTAGGGATGGAGACACGCGCCCTCGACTCCTACTCCCGGTCAAACCGGGCATGCGCACCATACGGTGACAGTTCGGAGGTCGAGGGGGTCTTTGCGTTCTCACATTTCGTAGACGATGCAAATTTTTTTAAGCAAGAACGACCTTGTCAATGCGCCTCCTCCCAGTTGCCGGCGGCGCGGACATCGACCTGGATCGGCACGCCGAAGCGCAGCGCCGGCTCGGGCGCCTTTTCCATGACATCGCGGGCGAGCCGCATGGTGGCCTCGACCTCGTCCTTCGAGGATTCGAAGACGAGCTCGTCATGGACCTGCAGCAGCATGCGGCTTCCAAGGCCGGCCCTGGCCAAAGCCTCGGGCATGCGCGCCATGGCGCGACGGATGATGTCGGCGGCCGATCCCTGGATCGGGGCATTGATGGCGGCGCGCTCCTGGAAGGCGCGCTCCGAAGGATTGGGCGAGGCGATGCGCGGGAAATGCATGCGCCGGCCGAATATGGTCTCGACATAGCCGCGGTCGCGGGCGAGCCGCTTGGTCTCGTCGATATAGTCGCGAATGCCGGGGAAGCGGCGGAAATAGGTGCGGATATATTCGCCGGCCTCGTCGCGGCCAATGCCGAGCTGGGCCGCCAGGCCGAAGGCCGAGATGCCGTAGATGATGCCGAAATTGATCGCCTTGGCACGGCGGCGGACCAGCGGGTCCATGCCCTCGACGGCCAGGCCGAACATCTCGCCGGCAGTCATGGCGTGAATGTCGAGACCCTCGGCAAAGGCGCGGCGCAGCTGCGGAATGTCGGCAATATGGGCGAGGACCCTGAGCTCGATCTGGCTGTAGTCGGCCGAGACCAGGCTCGCGCCCTCCGGCGCCACGAAGGCGGTGCGGATGCGGCGGCCCTCCTCGGTGCGCACCGGGATGTTCTGCAGATTGGGCTCGACCGAGGAGAGCCGGCCGGTCGAGGTCGACGCCAGGGCATAGCTGGTATGGACGCGGCCGGTGACGGTGTTGATGTGGTCGGGCAAGGCATCGGCATAGGTCGATTTGAGCTTGGTGAGCTGGCGCCAGTCGAGGACCTTGCGGGCGAGCTCGACACCCTGCTCGGCGAGCGTCTCGAGGGCGTCGGAGTCGGTGCTCCAGGCACCGGTCGCGGTCTTGCGGCCGCCCGGCAGCTGCATCTTGCCGAACAGGATGTCGCCGAGCTGCTTGGGGCTGCCGATGTTGAAGGGACCGCCAGCGAGCCCATGGATCTCCGCCTCGAGGGCCGCCGCCTTCTGCGCCAGCTCGCCGGAGAGACGCGACAGCATCTGGCGGTCGACCAGCACGCCGGCCTGCTCCATGGCGGAGAGCACGCCGAGCAGCGGACGCTCCAGCGTCTCGTAGACCGCGGCGCGGCGCTCGCGGCCAAGCCGGGGCTTGAGCAGAGCCCACAGCCTGAACGTGACCTCGGCCTCCTCCGCCGCATGGGCGCTCGCCCGGTCGAGTGGTGCGAGATCGAAGGTGACGGCGGAGCGGCCGCTGCCGAGAATCTCCTTGTGGGTCAGCATGTCATGGCCGAGATGGAGCTTGGCGAGCTCGCGCAGCTCGTGGCCGTTGCGCCCGGAATCGAGGACGTAGGAGAGGAGCATGGTGTCGTCGACCGCCTTGACGGCAATGTCGTAGCGGGCCAGCACGGTGATCGCCGATTTGACATCATGGCCGATCTTGAGGAGCGAGGGATCCTCGAGCAGCGGCCGCAGGCTCATGAGCGCCTCCTTAAAGGGAAGCTGCTGCAGGGTGTCGCCGGAGAGATCGAGACCGGTGGAGTTGCGGTGCGCCAGCGGCAGATAGGCGGCCTCGCCAGGGGCGATCGCCATTGCGATGCCGACGAGGTCGCCCGCCATCGGATCGGCGGTGGTGGTCCTGACGGCGATCGCGACCTGGCCGGCTTCGTAGACCGCCTCGATCCAGTCGGCGAACGCCTTCCTGTCGGTGAGCGTGCGATAGGCCTTGTGGTCGATCGGCTTCGCCGAGGGACGCGCCATCGGCTTCAGCTCCGGCGGCGAGGGGCGGTCGGCGCGGTTGGCCGGCAGCGGACGGGGGCTTTGAGCCTCGGCGCCTTCGGGCGGGAACCAGCCGGTGATCTCGACGTCGACGGCGTCGATCGCCGAAGGGTCGGAGCCGAGGACCGGGGCGACGCGGCGCACCAGCGCGAAGAATTCCAGCGCCTTGAGGTAGCCGATGAGGTGCTTGGGATCGGGCTGGCCGACGGCCAGCGTTTCGAGCGGGAACTCGAGTGGCACATCGCGGCGCAGGCGGACGAGCTCGCGCGACAGGCGCGCCTGGTCGGCATGGGTCACCAGGCTCTCGCGGCGCTTCGGCTGCTTGATCAGGTGGCTGGCGGCGAGCAGGCCCTCGAGATCGCCATATTCGATGATGAGCTGAGCGCCGGTCTTGAGGCCGATGCCGGGAACACCGGGGATGTTGTCGATCGAGTCGCCGGCAAGCGCCTGGACGTCGATGACCTTGCCTGGAGGGACGCCGAACTTCTCGATGACCTCGGCCTCGCCGATCTCGCGGTCCTTCATGGTGTCGAAGAGGGTGACACCGTCGCCCACCAGCTGCATCAGGTCCTTGTCGGACGACACGATCCTGACCTTGGCGCCGGCTTCGCGGGCCAGGCGGGCATAGGTGGCGATGAGGTCGTCGGCCTCGTAGCCCTCCTGCTCGATGCAGGGCACGGCAAAGGCCTTCACCGCCTGGCGGATGATGCCGAACTGGGGAACGAGGTCGGATGGCGGCTCGGTGCGGGTCGCCTTGTAGTCCTTGTAGATTTCGCTGCGGAAGGAGCGACCCCCCTTGTCGAACACGACGGCGATGTGGGTCGGGCGCTCGCCGGCATCGATCTCGCGCAACAGCTTGTTCAGCATGTTGCAGAAGCCGAGCACGGCATTGAGCGGCAGCCCGTCGGCGCGCCGGTTGAGGGGCGGCAGGGCATGATAGGCGCGGAAGATGAAACCCGATCCGTCGATCAGGTAGACATAGTCGCCGGGCTTGACGGGGCGCGTTTGCGGGGTGGGCATGGCGGGCGCACTATGCCACCCGCTCTCCCGTCTTGGCTACCCGGATCGGTGCCGCCGCAAGGTGGCAGGCGGCCGGCCGCTCGAACAAAAAGGCCAATCGGGAGCCCCTGATCAGACGATGGAGAACCAGCGGGCCGACAACGCCGGCGGCCGTGACGATCAGCGCGATCATTCCGGGATCGAGCCCGGTTGCGGCAGCGAGCAGCAGCCAGCGGGTACCCGCCATGAACAGGAAGAAGGCGAGATAGATCACGATCGAGTTCTCGCCGGCATGGCGGATCCAGGCGAACAGGCCGGCGCGGGCGAGCAGCAGGCCGGCGAGGATGACCGCTCCGGCGCCAGCGAGGCCGAGGGCGAGGCTGATCCCCGGCACGGTGGCGAGGCCATGCGCGAGGAGGCCGGTGTTGACCACCGCCCAGATCGCAAGCCCGAGGAGGAGCCAGCCGGTCTTCCTGCCCAACAATGCCTGGACCGCGGCGAGGATGCGGGGGCCGAGAAGGTAGCCGGTGTAGAAATAGACGAAGCGGGACGAGAATTCATCGACAAGCATGTTGCCGGTCGCGATCGGGGCCGCCTCGAGCAGGGCGGCGGTGACCCAGACCAGCGCCGCCGGCACCGGGCGCAGCAGCTTGGCGACAAGGAAGAACACCGCCAGGAGATAGATGAACCACAAGGTGCCGAAGGGATCGACGAGAGCGTCGAGCCAGGCGGCGAAGGGCGCGCCTAGTCCCTGCTCGGCCATGATGCCGGGGCTCTTGATCACCAGCTGGATGGTCATCCAGAGAAGGTAGAAATAGGCGAAATGCACGACCTTGCGATCGAGATAGCTGCGCCAGGGGGCGGCGATGCGGCGGGACAGGAACAGGCCGGAAATCAGGAAGAAATCCGGCATGCGGAACGGCTTGGCCCAGGCGATGAAACCGTTCAGCCAGGTCGTTTCGCCAAGGGCCTTCTCGACGCCGAGCGTCGAATGCATCATGACCACGAGAATGATGCAGATGCCCTTGCAATAGTCGACCCAGTCGAGGCGTGCTGTCGTCATCGATCCTGTCCGAGAATGGGATGGTGAACCCGATTGGCGCGGAGCCCGGTGCAAGTTCAGGGCCAGCCCCACACGAACACGCGGAGCAGCGCTCGTCGGCCACGATGCTTCAGCGGCTATTCCAGGAGGCGCTTGAGCGTCTGCAGATCGCGGGTCACCCATCGGGCATCGGCATCGAAGGCTTCATCGGAGACGCCCGGACGCTGGAACAGGGTGAACACCACCTCCGAGCCCGATCCGTTGGCGATGACCCGCAGCGGGTTCAGGATGCGCATGCCGGCCGGCGTCGTCACCTCGTGGTCGACGACGCCATGGGGGTTGGGGGCGCTGAACCGGACGGTCACCGGCCCCTCAGGGCTGTCGACGCGCCAGGATTGCCCCTCGATATGGGTCAATCCCTTGCCCAGGCCGGATGCCCAGCGCTCGAAATTGGCGGGGTCGGCCAGGAACGCGTAGACCTCGTCGAAAGGGCGCTCGATGCTCACGGCGATGTGCTTGACCGGCATCATGGCCGCTCTCGGCATCCGCGCCCATCAGGGCGGCGGCGCCGCGGCGATGAAGGCATAGACTGCGCTCAAGCCGGAAAAGACCGTGGCCAGAACCAAGCCGGCGAGCACGCGGCGAAAGAACGGGGCATCCGCGACCGAAGACGACATTACCGGATTTCCTAGACTGCGGGGCAGGGCAAGCCGCTCGGAGGGGCCGGGGACGGCTGCCGTCAACCGTGCCCGGACGATAGAACGGAAACGGCCGCCGCGGAAATGATACTAAAGGTCAATAGCGACCGACCCTTTCTTCTGATCAAATTGGCACAGGTTCAAATGCGGGCTCGAACCGCAGCGGCGAAGCAGTTCGATAGAACCTACAAGAGGGAGATCGGGAAGGGAGCGAATGATGTCCTTTCTCATCGCCGATGCCCATTTCTTTCGAGGCGTTGTCGCCGGGCTGGTGGTCGCGACAGCGCTGTCCGGAGCCGGCATGATCTTTGCGGTGCTGGCGGTGCCATCGCCGCCCGCCGTGATGACGGTCACCTTCCAGTCGCCGTGATGGCTGCCGAAGGTGCTCCGGCGCCATCAACTTTCCGAGCGTAGCCGACATGGCGATGGTCAGTGACAGCGCTTGGACGTAGGATGATCGCGCGCGGACGACAGGCGCCACGACGAAACAATAATAAAGGGACGGCGGTAACAGGAGGCGCTTCATGTCCTCTCCCATCGCACATACCCAATTCATCCGTCGCGTTCTCGGTTGCTTCATTCTCACCACCGCGATCGCCGGCATTGTCGTGAGCTACGCGATGCTCGCGGTGACGTTCACCCCGACGACGTCGACTCTGGCGCTCCTGATCCCCGGATAGGTCGCGCTCGCGGGGCCCGGCGCCGTCCCCGTCAGTACAAGGAAAAGTCCCGTGTCACAGATGTCAAAGGCGATTGCCGAGCTGCAGGCGCTCGCCAAGAAGCACGAAGCCGAAGACAGCCAGTATATGCTCGGCATCGCCAATCAACTGACCCGCCACTCGACGGTGCTCGAAGGTCGGATCAAGGAGCAGCACGAGGCGATCTGTCAGCTGTTCAATCAGATGCTCGCCGCGCTCGAGGAGATCAACAAGGCCTATTATGCCCATGCCGTCGAGCTCATCGACATCTCGGCCTCGCTTTCCGCCAGGGCGCAGCTCGTCGGCAACGGCTCGATGGCACCGGAGAGCGGCGAGGCGCCGACGGCGAGCAGCAAGGCCGAGGACGTTCAGGATTCGCAGTCGCGACAAAACCGCCGGGCCAAGGTCTACCGGCCGACGGTGGTCGAGATCGCCACGCCGCCTCTCGACCTGGTCGCGGAATAGACAAGCGAGGGCCAAGGGGCCGAGGGCATCCGGTCCGTCAGTGACGGACAAGGCATTGCTCGAGAGCCAGGCGCGCGAGGGCGATCCCCTTGAGCAGGTGGGGCTCGGTCTCCCCTTCCACGTAGGCATCGAGGATCAGCCGGGCCAGCCGGGCCTTGAGATCCTCCTCGTCGGCTTTGCTCAGCGCTCGGCTGTCCACCATGGTCTCGGCATAGGCTTCCTGAAGCACCCGGCACAACATGGCGAGCTTGTTGGGACTGACGACAATCATGGCCATTCTGCTTCGTTCGGTTCAGTGCTGCAGACGCTGGGGCGCAAATTCAGCGAGCGCGATGCGTTTCAGCAGCTCGGGATCATCCTCGCCATCGGCATAGGCGTCGAGGATGATGCTTGCCAATCGCTGACGCGCCTCCAGCTCCTGCTCCCCGGTCAGATCCCGAGACAACAACTCCCCCCTGGCATCACGAAAGACGTTCTCGAACACCTGAACGAGCATCCAGAGGGTTTCGGGATCACACACATTGGGGAGACGTGAATACGTCATCTCGGGGCCTTCGGTGCGGAACCTGCGCCTTCCCGGGGCAGAGTGTCCGCGTTCTGACCACCCATCTCATCGCCCACCATCTATTCACGTCCGGTCGCGCAGAAACAAGTCCGCAAATACGGAAACAACCAACATAACAGATACTTAGACGAATTATGCTACCACCTCGGAATCATCTTTTACTCATTCTGCTCCAGATCCGAAGTCTGCGCATAAGCCGCATCATGCAACTTTTGCATCATTCGCCTGTTATAGGTACAATGAGCTGAAGAGGCGCAGGAGTGCAGTCATGAGCGAGGCGCGCGAGGTTCGACTACAGATCATGCTCTTGCCGGACGAATTGCGGGCACTCGATGATTGGCGATTTGCCAAGCGGATGCCGAGCCGAGCGTCAGCAGTCCGAGAGCTCCTCCGTCGCGGCCTGGCCGCCGAGGGGTTCGCGGTGGCAGAGGCAGGACAGTTCTCCTCCGGCTTCGGTGTGGTCAGTTCCCACTCCGCAAGAAAGGCCCAATTGTAAAAGGGCGGGGCTGCTGGCGGGCGCTCCCGGCGAGGACCGTGGAAAGCCCGCAGAAATCCGGCAATTGCCTTCGACCCTCGCCATCCGCTATAGGTCGGGGGCCAAGCCGCTGCACCCGTAGCTCAGCTGGATAGAGCGCTGCCCTCCGAAGGCAGAGGTCGGATGTTCGAATCATCTCGGGTGCGCCATTTGCCCCGCCAGGGGCACTTCTGGCGGTCCCTCTCCGTCCCGATCGAAATCTCGGATCCATCGTTCCTCGGCAATGCTGCGGGAACATTGCGGAAATCGTTCATGTTGGTGCATCCGCCGGCTCGAATGTCGAGGAGTGCGACCATGGCAGAGCGAAATCTCCTGGGTATCGCTACAACGGCCAAGATCGGCAGCCACCCGCTGCATCCGATGCTCGTACCCTTTCCCATTGCACTGTTGATCGCCACCTTCGCCTGCGATCTCGCCTATTGGCAGACGGCAAGGCCGTTTTGGGCAGAGGCGGCCTTCTGGTCGCTTGGGGCCGCCATCGTCATGGCGGCACTTGCCGCAATCGCAGGCTTCACCGACTTTCTCGGCAATAGCGCGGTCCGGGATCTCCGGGACGCCTGGTATCACATGATCGGCAATGTGACTGCCGTGGTCCTGGCGTTGATCAGCTTCTGGATACGATACCAGTACGGCGCCGAACAGGGTGCGCGACCCTGGGGGCTCGTCCTTTCGACCATCATCGTGATCCTTCTCGTTTACACGGGATGGAAAGGTGGTGATCTGGTCTATCGACACCGCATCGGCATGCATCCCGAAGCTCCCGCCGAAACCGGAGCATCATTGACCGGGTCGCGCTCGACTGGTGTCCACACCTCCTGACCCACAGTCGCCGCACCACTCCGCCGAAGACAATTCGCAGGCTTCCCGTCCCCATGGATCGCCAAACGCGTCTGTGACAGTATCGCAACGCCATAACGGCCCGCGGCGAGAAACATCAAGCTGGAGAGGCTTGCTTGCGACGCATCGAGAACATCATCGGCAGCATCGATTCTCCGGCAATCGCCGATCAGCTGCATCACCTCGCCCATGCCGGCATGGTGGAATACATCCTCTTGTCGCGCGGCGATCTTGCAAGGCATCGGCTGCGCGTGACGAGCAGCGCCGGAAACGAGTATGGAATTGCCCTCCCCCGCTCACAGCATTTGTCGAACGGCGCGGTGCTGGTTCTCGAGGCCGATAAGGCCGTCGTCGTGCGCCTCGAGGAAGAACAGTGGCTGGTGCTCGAGCCGAGAGATGTCCCCGCAGCACTCGAACTTGGATACCAGGCCGGGAACATGCATTGGCGGGTACATTTCGACGCTGGCCGGTTGAGGATCGCGGTCGAAGGCGACGAAGAATCCTATGTGGCGAGGCTTCAATCTCTGATCGGAGATCGTGTCAAGATAATCGATGACGAGTGACCCGAACCATCTCCTTTTGGTGCTGCAGCACGGCGACAGCTTCTTTCCCAGCGGGAGCGTATCGTTCTCCTGGGGTTTGGAGGGGCTTTGCGATGATGGCGAGCTCCCTGGATCGGATGCGCTCCTTCAATTCGTGGTCGGCCAGCTGCGGGCGCGCTGGGCCGGAATCGATCGCCCAATCGTCGTTGCTGCTCATCGAAGCGCATTCGACCTTGGCAAGATCGAGCAACTTGATGAGCTTCTCGACGCGATGACCTTGAACCGCGCGTTCCGCGAGGCATCGCGAAAGCTCGGCGGCGCCCTTCTCACCATTCACAGGCGTTTGCGGACCGACGGCGCTCAAGCCTTTTTCGAAGCAGGGCAGAAGCGATCCGTCTGGCCACATCTCGCCATCGCCCAAGGGATGTTGTGGGGACGGCTCGGGCTGAAGGAAGAGGCGGCAGCCGCGATGTCCGGTTATGCCTTCTGCGTGGCATTTCTCAGCGCCGCGATTCGGCTCGGCCTTCTCGGGCACCTTCAAAGCCAGTTGTTCCTCACCGAGCTCGGCAAGGAAGTTTCAATAATATTGGCGACCCCTCCAGCCGATATCCAGGACATCGGCGCATTCACGCCCCACTCGGACATCGCCGCGATGCGCCACGAAACAAGGGATGCCCGGCTATTTTCTAACTGAACGGGAGGCACCAGGAGAAGGGCCATGTTCCTAACCCCGACCGAACTTGAACGGCTCACGATCTTCACTGCGGCGGAGCTGGCACGGAAACGCCGTGAGAGAGGCCTCAAATTGAATTATCCCGAAGCGGTGGCGATCATCGCCGATGAAATCCTCGAAGGTGCCCGCGAGGGAAAGTCGGTGGCGGAGTTGATCGGCTTCGGCTCGACCATTCTGACAAGCGACGATGTCATGCCCGGCATCGCGGAGCTGATGTCGATGATTCAGGTCGAGGGGACATTTCCCGACGGAACCAAGCTGGTGACCGTTCACAGGCCGATCCGATCCGGCCAGACAGCCAAGGACGATCAGGCCGGGATCATACCTGGCGAAATCATCACGGCGGATGGCGACATCGAGATCAGCGCAGGCCGCCGCCGGGTTGCAATCGAGGTCATCAACACGGGTGACCGTCCGGTGCAGATCGGCAGCCACTACCATTTCTTTGAAACGAACCGGGCCCTGAAGTTCGACCGCGAGAAGGCCTTTGGCATGCATCTGGACATTCCGGCCGGAACGGCCGCCCGGTTCGAGCCCGGAGAGAGCAAGGAGATCATGCTCGTGGCATTCGGCGGTACCGGCGAAGTGCAGGGACTGAACGCGCTGACCATGGGCACGACCAGAAACGACGCGCAGAAGGCCGCGGCGCTGCGGCGAGCGCGCGAGCGTGGATTCAAGGGGGCTTGAGAGCGATGGCACGGATGTCGCGACGTGACTACGCCGCCATGTATGGACCGACCAAGGGTGACGCCGTGCGTCTTGGTGACACCTCGCTGCTCGCTGAAATCGAGCACGATCACAACGTTCCCGGGGACGAGTGTCTTCACGGCGGCGGCAAGACGCTGCGAGACGGCCTTGGCCTGACACCGGGATATGACAGCGCATCAGGGTCGCTCGACATGATCGTCTGCAATGCCGTGGTCATCGATCCCGTTCTTGGCATCGTAAAGGGCGATATCGGCATCAAGGATGGCCTTGTCGTCGGGGTTGGAAAGGGCGGCAACCCGGCCGTCATGGATGGTGTGAATCCGCGACTGATATGCGGCGCAGCGACGACCGCGCGCGATGCCGAAGGGCTGATTGCGACTCCCGGAGGGATCGATGTTCACGTCCATTTCGATAGCGCTCAGCTTTGCGCGCATGCAATAGCGGCCGGAATGACCACGATGATCGGCGGTTCCTTGGGTCCGATCACCGTCGGTATCGATTGCGGGGGAGCCTGGAATGTCGGCCGGATGCTGCAGGCGGCCGAGGCCTGGCCGATCAATTTCGGCTTTCTTGGCAGAGGGAACTCTTCAAAGCCCCGGTCACTGATCGATCAGCTGGCCGGCGGCTGTCTCGGTCTGAAGATACACGAGGACTGGGGATCGATGCCGGCTGTCATCGATTGCTGCCTGTCGGTCGCCGACGAGCTTGATTTTCAGGTCCAGATCCATACGGACACGTTGAATGAGAGCGGATTTCTGGAAGATACGCTCGAAGCCATCAACGGGCGAACGATCCACACCTATCATACCGAAGGCGCCGGGGGCGGACATGCCCCGGACATCATTCGGGTGGCCGGCGAAAGGCACTGTCTTCCGTCCTCCACCAACCCCACCAATCCATACACGATCAATACCTTCGACGAGCATCTCGACATGACGATGGTATGCCATCATCTCAATCCCGATGTGCCGGAAGATGTCGCCTTCGCCGAAAGCCGCATCCGTGCCCAAACCATGGCGGCGGAGGACATCCTTCATGATCTCGGTGCCATTTCCATGCTGGGATCGGACAGCCAGGGCATGGGCCGGATCAACGAGGTCATCTGCCGGACATGGCAGCTCGCATCGAAGATGAAGGATCAACGAGGTCGGCTCCCGGAGGAACGCAGCCGGATCGGTGACAATGAGCGGATCAAACGCTACATCGCCAAATACACGATCAATGCCGCCCGAACCTTCGGCATCGACGATCATGTCGGTTCGCTGGAGGCGGGAAAGATTGCCGACATCGTGCTATGGCGGCCTGGTTTCTTCGGCATCAAGCCGGAGCTCATCATCAAGGGCGGCTTCATCGTCTGGTCGGCGATGGGTGACAGCGCTGCTTCTCTCATGACCTGTGAGCCGATCGTGATGCGTCCACAATGGGGAGCTTTCGGCTCGGCAAAGGAGGGATTGAGCGCTTGCTTCGTCAATCAGAGCGCAATCGCCGCCAATGTGAAAGAGCGGCTGGGCTTGAAGAAGGCAACTCTCCCAAGCCGGGGAACCCGGAAGCTCAACAAATCTCACATGCTGCACAACAGCGCCTGCCCGGAGATCCGAGTCAATCCGCAGAATTTCGATGTCCATGTCGATGGTGTGCTGGCGATGTGCGAACCCGCCAAGACCGTGCCTTTGAGCCAACGGTACATGTTCAGATGAGCCAGCCGCCATCAAGAGACAGCCCCGGCGCTGCACGCGTTGGAATTGGCGGTCCTGTCGGGTCGGGAAAGACGGCCCTGATCGAGCGGCTCATCCCTGTTCTCGATCGGCGAGGCATCAAGCTGGCGGTCGTCACGAACGATCTCGTAACGAAGGAGGACGCCGAACGCTTGCGGCGCAGCGGCCTGATCGATCCAAGCCGAGTCAAGGCGGTCGAGTCGGGAGCCTGCCCCCACACCGTGATACGCGAGGATCCGACCCTGAACATCATGGCCGCGGACGATCTCGAGGAGCAGTTTGCACCTGATCTCATTCTGATCGAAAGCGGCGGCGATAATCTGGCATCGACATTTTCCAGAGAGCTGGTCGATCATTGGGTGTTCGTCATCGATGTTGCCGGCGGCGACGACATCCCGCGCAAACGCGGGCCCGGCGTTGTGCAATGCGATCTTCTGGTGGTGAACAAGATCGATCTCGCACCTTATGTGAATGTCGATCTCCAGCGCATGCTCGCCGAAGCACGTGAAATCCGGAATGGCAGACCCGTATTGACCACCAATTGCGCGCGCGGCGAGGGGATCGAGAGCGTAGCAGAATGGTTGTGCTACGAAGCCGTCTTGACGGAGCGGGCCAGTTGATGCGCAGAGGCCGATGACCGGTGACTCGAAACGGCGTCCTGGAGCTGGAATTTCGCCGCGATGCCCAACGCACCTATGTCCATCGACAGTTTGCCTCCTATCCGTTTCATGTCTGTCGCCCGCATTACCTGACCGATGATCCGCCGGGCCTGGCAACTCTCTATACCCAATCGCTGGCCGGTGGCATCTTCGAAAGGGATAGGCTGAAAGTGGCGATGCATTGCGGGCCCGGATCGATGGTCCATTGCACGTCGCAGGCCTCGACCATCGTTCACTCGATGTCGGAGGGAGACGCCAGTCATCGGGTCGAGATCGGTATCGAGAATGACGCCTTCATCGAGTACATGCCAGATCCGGTCATATTGTTTCCCGGGGCGCATTTCAGCTCCAGCGTCGCAATCAGCATCACTCCGTCGGGCGAACTCATCCTCGGCGATTCCATTCTCTCCCATGATCCGCTCGGGAAGAATGGTGCCTTCGATCAGCTCAGAAGCGAGTTGGTCATCAGGGACGAGGCCGAGGCGCTGCTCGCCTGCGATCGCTTCATGGTATCGGGCGCTGCCTTCTTGTCGGAGACACCGGGAATAGCCGGGAGCCATTCGGCGTTCGGCTCCGTCTTCTTCATCAGTCGCAGCAGCCAAAAAGAAGTCATGATCGATGGAATTCGCTCGGCACTGGACGGTCTGTCCGGAATCTATGGCGGCGTTTCCCTGATGCCCAATCAATGTGGCATCGTTACACGCATATTGGCGCCGAACGCCCATTCCATGCGCTCCGGGATAAACGCTGTCTGGTCATCCATTCGTTGCATGAGGTTCGGGATCACACCGCAGCCCCGACGCAAATGACACCAGCGGCGCGATGCCGATCAACGCATCTGAACAGCCCGCCAGGCGTCAATGATGGCGGCGGCCGATCGGTCGGCGTCATCTTCGGTCGTCGCCCAGGAGCTGACCGACAAACGCATGATCCAGTGGCCCTTCCATTGCGCGCCGGCGGCGAAGCAGATCCCGTCGGCCTGAACCTTCTCGATCACCCGCCGTGTCAGCGCGTCGCCGGCAAGGGTCGGCTGATCGGCGCCAAATCGAATCGCGACCTGATTCAAGACGACATCGTTCTCCACCGCGATCCCAGGTTCTTGCGCAAGCCGCCGGGCCATCCGTCGGGCGATCCGACAATTGCGTGCGATGAGCTCGGCAATTCCTTCGCGACCGAGGGCCCGGATCACGGCCCAGGTGGCGAAGCCACGAGCACGTCGAGAAAGTTCCGGAACCAGATGCGACGGGTCCCGCTCGCCCTCGCCGGCGGTCGGCAGGTAGCTCGCCGTATTGGTCATCGCGCGGCGATGAGCTTGCGCATTCCGGACGATGGCGTAACCGCAATCATAGGGCGTCTGCAGCCATTTGTGCCCATCGCTCGCCCAGGAGTCTGCCTGCTCGACACCTTCGGCATGGGCCTCCGTCTCGGGACAGGCGCGTGCCCAAAGGCCGAATGCACCATCGACATGGACCCAGGCGGAAGTCTCGCGAGCGCTGGCGGCGATCTCGCCGATCGGATCGATCGCACCCGTGTTGACCTGACCTGCCTGGGTCAGAACGATCGCGGGGGAGGTTGCGGACCGCAAGGCGCGCGCTGCAGCGTCGGCCCTCATTCGACCCATTCGATCGGTGGCAACACGAACCACCCGTTCGCTGCCGAGGCCCAGCAGCTGCAGCGCCGCGAGAGCCGAGGAGTGCGCATCCTCGCCGATCAGGACGCGAAGCTCCGGTGCCCCGAAAAGCCCCCGCGATTCGACATCCCATCCCAGATCCTGCAGCAGCTTCGTCCTGGCGGCGGCGAGACAGGTGAAATTGGCCATCGTCGCGCCTGTGGCAAAACCGACGGAGCTTTCACGCGGCAGGTCAAGCAACTCCAACAGCCAGGCGGCCGCGATCTCTTCGCATGCTGCGGCTGCCGGCGTCGAGGTGTGACCACCGGCGTTCTGGCCCCAGGCGCTCGTCAGCCAATCTGCGGCAACGCCGACCGGGAGCGATCCGCCGATCACCCAGCCGAAGAAGCGCGGGCCGGCCATAGCGCTCAACCCAGGTTGCGAGAGGCGCACCAGCTCATCGATCACGCTCATGCCGTCGGTGCCCGTTTCAGGCAGCGGCGCACGGAACATGTCGCGCATGGCCGCGTAGTCGCGTTGCGGCCTTTGCAAACGCGATGGGAGCGCTCGGCGAAAGGCAATGGCGTGCTCCGCCGAATGCAGCAGCATCCGCTCGTGATCGGCAGTCCAGCCCGAACAAAATTCCGCAAGGCTCTTGGCCATGATCGAGCGCCCTCCTCTCTTCATTCATTCCAGCCGGTCAGGCTGGAATTCGCGTTTGGTTGCAATCCACCGCAACCGGTGCGAAGAGAGCCATACGACAACAAACCCGGCGCGCCTAGGAGATAACCGGTTGCGGCCGCAATCAGGCTGCTCTTGCCGAATTGCCTGATGCCTGGCGCCTGAGCATGATGAACGCCTCAACAATGGAGGAGACCGATGCAAGAGGCTCTCATCGTCCATCGCGAGACACATATCGCGGCACCTCCCGCCACGGTGTTCGCGCTGCTGACCGATCCGGACAAGATCCTGCGCTGGATGGGAACGGAGGCCGAGGTCGAGCCGCATCCCGGCGGTCTCTATCTCGTCAACGTCACCGGGGCTCGCGTCGCCCGCGGCGCGTTCCGCGAAGTGGTGCCGGTGCACCGGCTGGCCTACAGCTTCGGCTGGGACAACAGCGACGATGTGCCGCCTGGATCGACCCTGGTGGAGATCGATCTGATCGACCAGCCCCCGGACGGAACCTTGCTGCGGATGACCCATACCGGGCTGCCCAGCGCCCAGCAATGCGCCAGCCATATGGAAGGCTGGACGCATTATCTCGGCCGTCTGGCCATCGCTGCCACCGGTCGCGACCCGGGCCCCGACCCGTTTTACGGCCGCACCGGCTAGAGCATCACCGTCCTGCGACAATTGGGAGTCGCGGGGAACGGATCGTCGTGCCGTGATTTGTCTGTCGCGAGAGGGTTGACCTGTCCAAAAGGAGGCGTGATGTCCATTCGCAAACTCGCAATCTTGGCCGGCACGATCGGGCTCCTGGCATCTCCGGCATTTGCCCAGTCGTCGCAGGACTCGAACACCTATCCGGACTCGGTTCCCGATACGCCGCAGGCCGGGAATCTCGCCGGCCAGCAGGATTTCGACGTGACCGGTCCCACCGGTGCGATCCTGGAGCCGGGGCCGGCGCCCGATGTTCTCGACATGCCGGAATACGACATCGAAGGCGGCGCCAATGCCGAGGTGCCGCTTGGCAGCGGGGTGGAGCCGGTCTATCCCGAGCCCTATGATCAATAGCGATGCGATGAGGGAGCGGTCGTCACCGAAGGGTGGCGGCCAACCCCCGATCAGCGCGACGAGCGGAGCAGGAACAGACCGGCGGCGATGACGAGGGCGGCGCCGATGAGGGTGGTCGGGCCGGGGAGAACATCCCAGATGACGAAACCGAACAGCACCGCCCAGAACAGGCCGGTATATTCGAAAGGCGCAACGAAGGACGGCTCGGCCAGTGCATAGGCTTGCGTGAACAGCAGGATGGCGACGGCCGCGGTCACGCCGATGAAGCCCATCAGAAGCAGGTGAAACGTGTTCGGCATGGTCCAGGCGGCGGTGAGGTAGCTGAGGCTCGGATGCGTGGTGATATGCCATCCGCCGCTGCCGAAGAGCAATCCCAGAATGGTCGCAAAAACCAGAAAGGCGAGATTCTGATAGAGGCCCATGACGAGGGTCGAGACGCGCGCGCCGAGCGGGCGGGTGAGCATGTGGCCGAGCGCATAGCAGGCGGTTGCCGCGAGCATGATGAGCGAGGCCGGCTCGAACACGCTGCTCCCTGGCCTGATGACGATGAGGACGCCGATGAAGGCGACGATCATGGCGAGCCATTGCCGCAGCGGCACCGGCTCGCCGATCACCGGACCGGACAGCAATGAGAGGATCATCGGCATGGAGAAGAAGATGGCGGCGGCATCGGCGAGCGTGATCGCCGCCAAGCCGACATAGAAGAGCGCACTGGCAAGGGCGAGCATGAAGCTTCTGAGATAGAGCAGCTTCAAGCCCGCAGCCGCGAGCACCGCCCGCAGCTCGCGCCGGCTAAGCGCGAGAAGAGCAATGAAGGGCAGCGCTCCCGCCGAGCGGACGAACTGCATCTGGTGAAATGGATAGTCGGTGCTGATGAGCTTGATCACCGCGTCCTGGATGGAGCTTACCGCGACCGCAGAGACGAGAATGGCCACCGCCTTCATCCGCTGACGCGGCAGGCGTGATGCATCGAGAAGCATCATGCTCTTGCTCAGGACCTGGCCTGCAGATCGGAATATGGAAACGCCGGCCGAAGGGTAGCAATTTTCCACCGCGGCGCCAGCAGCTCCCATATGCTGGGTTTCACGATCCCAAGGAGGTTTTTCGGATGACGCAAGCCCACAAAAGCCACCCGATCACGATCGAGCGCAATCCCAACCGGGTCCGGGTTCATTTCAACGGGCGGGTGGTTGCCGACAGCCGCTCGGCGCTGACTTTACGCGAGGCAAGCCTGGCGCCGGTGCTGTACATTCCGCGCGCGGACGCCGACATGACGCTATTCGAGAGAACCAGCCACCGCACCCACTGCCCGTTCAAGAGCGATGCGAATTATTACACGATCAAGGTCGATGGGCGGACCGCGGAGAATGCGGTGTGGACCTACGAGAACCCCTTTCTGTCGGTTGCGGAGATCAAGGACCATCTCGCCTTCTATCCGGAGCGCGTGGATAGAATCGAGGAGCTGCCATCTTAGGCACTGCCCATTTGCCTACTGCCTTTTGGGGCTCGCGTGGGTTACAAGATTTCAGCCCGGGAGCCTAAATGATTTCGAAACAGGCGAAATATGCGTTGCGTGCGCTTGTCGGCTTGGCCCGGGCGGAGCCGGGCCGGGCGGTGCTGACGGCCGACCTGGCAGCGCAGCAGCGAATCCCGAAAAAATTCCTGGAGCAGATCCTGCTGCTGTTGAAGCGGTCGGGCATGGTGCAGAGCCGGCGCGGGGCGCTGGGCGGCTATGTCCTGATCAAGCCGCCGCAGGACATCAGTTTCCTCGACGTGCTGCGGCTGGTCGACGGACCCATCGCGCCGCTGCCATGCCTCAGCATCACCGCCTATCGCCGTTGCATCGATTGCACGGACGAGGAGTCCTGCGAAATGCGGCAAGCCTTCCAGAAGGTCACCGAGGCAACGCGCCGGGTGCTGGAGGGGACCACGATCGCCGACGCGCTCGCTGCCGGTGACCCCGACAAGGGCGAACGCTTGCGTCATTTCGCGGTCGGAGAGCGTTGAGTTCGTTCAAGAATCCACATTGTTCGTAAGAACGAACGAATTCGATTGACAATCTCTACAAATCTTGTCGAAATAGCAGTGTCGGCGGACGGAGAGTGCAATGCTCAAGCTGAAGGCCCTGCTCATGTGTCTCTTTGGATCCCGCAACCTGGTCCGGATCGATAATTCTCGCCAGGAGTTGATCCTGCCGCCTCTCGAACTGGCCCGGGGAGAGAGGAAGGGCCGCCGCGCCATGCTCAGCGGCGGCTGAATCTTCAGTCTTCAACACTTCGTCGAATACCCGGGTCTGTCAGGAACTCTGCCGGCCGCAGCTCTCTCGCGGCTGTCACCAACAGGAGGTTGACGCCTTGCTCAAGCAAAGTCTGATCGCACTTTCACTTGCAAGTCTCATCGGCCTCGCCGGCCCTGCCAAGGCGGACACGACACTGCTCAACGTGTCCTATGATCCGACGCGAGAGCTCTACAAGGAATTCGACGCCGCCTTCGCCGAAAAATGGCGGGCCGATACCGGCGAGACGGTCAGCATCAAGACCTCGCATGGCGGCTCGGGCAAGCAGGCCCGGGCGGTGATCGACGGGCTCGACGCCGATGTGGTGACGCTGGCGCTCGCTGCCGACATCGATGCCATCGCCAAGGCCGGCAGGATCGCTCCCGACTGGCAAAAGCGCCTCGGCACCAACAGCGCACCCTACACATCGACCATCGTGTTCCTGGTCAGAAAGGGCAATCCCAAGCAGATCAAGGACTGGAACGATCTCGTCAAGCCGGGCATCCAGGTGATCACACCGAATCCCAAGACATCGGGCGGCGCGCGGTGGAACTATCTTGCCGCCTGGGCCTATGGCGCGGCGAAGGGCAGTGGCGACCAGGGCAAGGCACAGGCGTTCGTGGCGAGCCTCTATCGCAATGTGCCGGTGCTCGACACCGGGGCGAGGGGCGCTACCACCACCTTCGTCCAGCGCGAGATCGGCGATGTGCTGATCGCCTGGGAGAACGAGGCCTTCCTGGCGCTCGAGGAGCTGGGCAAGGACAAGTTCGAGATCGTGGTGCCGTCGCTGTCGATCAAGGCGGAGCCGCCGGTGGCGGTGGTCGATGCCAATGTCGACCGCAAGGGCACGCGCAAGGTCGCCGAGGCCTATCTCAGTTTCCTCTATTCGCCGGTCGGGCAGAAGCTGGCGGCCAAGCATTTTTACCGGCCGACCAAGCCGGAATCGGCTGATCCGGCCGATCTCGCCCGCTTTCCCAAAGTGAATCTGGTGACGATCGACGATCCCCAGTTCGGCGGATGGGCGAAGGTGCAGGCCGAGCATTTCGGCGAGGGCGGGACATTCGATCAGATCTACAAGCCGACAAACTGATATTCCAGCATATGGCCGGTCGGAGGGGTTGGGTTCCGTCGGTCAGGCAAGCGAGCGCCATTCCGGGCTTCGGGCTGGCGCTCGGCTACAGTCTGACCTGGCTTTCGCTGATCGTGCTGGTGCCGCTGGCGGTGCTGGTCTTTCGCGCGCTCGAGCTCGGGCCAGGCGAGCTCTGGCGGATCATCGGCGACGAACGCACCCGCGCGGCATTGCGCGTCAGCTTCGGGCTGAGCTTTCTCGCCGCGATCGTCAATGCGTTCGCCGGCCTGCTCGTTGCCTGGGTGCTGGTGCGCTACCGCTTTCCCGGCCGGCGGCTGCTCGATGCGCTGGTCGACCTGCCCTTCGCGCTGCCGACCGCCGTCGCCGGCATTGCGCTGACGGCGCTCTATGCGCCCAATGGCTGGCTCGGCGCGCCGCTGGCGCGTGTCGGAATCAAGGTCGCCTATACGCAGCTCGGCATCTTCATCGCGCTGGTGTTCATCGGCCTGCCCTTCGTGGTCAGAACCCTGCAGCCGGTGCTCGAGGACATCGATCACGAGGTCGAGGAAGCAGCGGCGACGCTTGGCGCCGGGCGCTGGCAGACGGTGTTCCAGGTTTTGCTGCCGACCATCTTCCCGGCATGGCTCACCGGCTTCGCCCTGGCGCTGGCGCGGGCTGTCGGAGAATATGGATCGGTGATCTTCATCGCCGGAAACATTCCCTATGTCAGCGAGATCGCTCCATTGCTGATCATCATCCGGCTGGAGGAGTTCAACTATGCCGGCGCCACGGCGATCGCCACCGCCATGCTCGCCATCTCCTTCGTGCTCCTGCTGATCATCAACCTGCTCCAGGGCTGGACACGCCGCAGGCTCGGCCATGTCTAAGCACCGCGACGTCACCCAGGAAAAGCCGCTGGTCCAGCTCCTGCTCATCGTGGCGGTGGCGCTGTTCCTAGCCATCTTCCTGGTGCTGCCGCTGATCATCGTGTTCGTCGAGGCGTTTCGCAACGGCTTCCAGACCTATATCGCGGCACTCGGCGATCCGGAATCGCTTGCGGCGATCCGGCTCACTCTGCTGGTGGCGGCGATCACGGTTCCGGCCAATCTGCTCTTCGGCATCGCCGCTTCATGGGCCATCGCCAAATTCGAGTTCCCCGGCAAGAGCGTGCTCAACACGCTGATCGACATTCCCTTCTCGGTCTCGCCGGTCATCTCGGGGCTGATCTATGTGCTGCTGTTCGGGGCACAGGGGGTGCTCGGGCCATGGCTCGAGGCGCATCAGATCCGGATCATCTTCGCCGTGCCGGGAATCGTGCTCGCCACCATGTTCGTCACCTTTCCGTTCGTGGCGCGCGAGCTCATTCCGCTGATGCAGCAGCAGGGTACGCGCGACGAGGAAATGGCCCTGTCGCTCGGCGCCTCGGGGTTCAAGACCTTCCTGCAGGTGACCTTGCCGAACATCAAATGGGGGCTGCTTTACGGGGTGCTCCTGTGCAATGCGCGGGCGATGGGCGAGTTCGGCGCGGTGTCGGTGGTGTCGGGCCATATACGCGGCTTGACCAACACCATGCCGCTCCAGGTCGAGATCCTCTATAATGAGTACTCTTTCGCCGCAGCCTTTGCCGTCGCTTCGCTGCTTGCCATGCTTGCGCTCCTCACACTTGCCATGAAATCGCTGCTGGAATGGCGCTACGGCGCCGAGCTTGCCGCTCGCAAGCGCCGCCCCTGAGGAACCGATGGAACTGCGCATCGCAAACCTCGTCAAGGCGTTCGACCGATTTCCGGCGCTCCACGGGGTGTCGCTCGATATCCGCTCGGGCGAGCTCCTGGCGCTGCTTGGACCGTCGGGGTCGGGCAAGACGACGTTGCTCAGGCTGATCGCCGGCCTCGAGTTCCCGACGTCGGGAGAGATCTGGTTCGGCAACGAGAATGCGTCGGCGCTGAGTGTCAAGGCGCGCAATATCGGCTTCGTCTTCCAGAGCTATGCGCTGTTCCGCCATATGACGGTCCTCGACAATATCGCCTTCGGGCTGAGGGTGCGCCCGGCGGCATCGCGGCCGGCCGAGGCGGAGATCAGGAAGCGGGCGCTCGATCTCCTCGATCTCGTTCAGCTGCCGGGCATTGCCGAGCGGTTTCCCTCGCAGCTTTCCGGCGGACAACGGCAGAGGGTGGCGCTGGCGCGGGCGCTGGCGATCGAGCCGCGCGTGCTGCTGCTCGATGAACCCTTCGGCGCGCTCGATGCACAGGTGAGGCGAGATCTCAGGCGCTGGCTCCGGGAAATCCATGACCAGACCGGGCACACCACGGTGTTCGTCACCCATGATCAGGAGGAAGCGCTCGAGCTCGCCGACCGGGTGGTGGTGATGAGCAATGGCAAGATCGAGCAGATCGGCAATCCGGACGATGTCTATGACGAGCCGGCAAGCGCCTTCGTCTATGGATTCATCGGCGATTCGAGCAGCCTGCCGGTCACCATCAGGCAAGGCGAGGCGGTGTTCGACGACCGCAAGCTCGGCCTCAGGTCGCAGAACGGTCGCGACGGCGAAGCGATGCTGTGCTTTCGACCGCAGGAGGTCGACTTCGTGGCGGAGTCGGATGGGCTCGCCGGGCGGGTCAAGACGGTGCGGCGGGTGCTCAATGTGCGGCGGGCGGAGCTCGAGATCGGCCGGGCAAGGCAGACGGTCGAGATCGATATCGGAAACGACATGGAAGTGCATCGCGGCAGCGCGCTGAGCTTTCGACCGCGCCGCTTCAAGCTGTTCCCGCGGGATGGTGCTGGGGCATAGTGCATGAGGCAGTAGGCAGTTGGCAGTAGGCAGTTGGCAGTAGGGAAGTATGCTGATCACTGCCTAATGCCTAGCTGACTACTGCCTTGCTTGTGCTCTCATTGGCGATCCGCTTGTGCCAATCTGCTGCGAGTCCGCACATAGCGCCTGGGCACGGTGATGCTGCGCAGGCGCGATGCTTCGTCCGACAGGACCGAAAGCTCCTCGAAGCGACCGGAGGACTCCAGCCTTTCGAGACATTCGGCGACCAGCGTCTCCAGCCAGATCGCGCGGGGCGGCGGCCCATGCCCCTCGAACACCCGCATGCAGCGGACGAGCTCGCGGGTGATCCCGATCAACTGCTCCTCCGGTATTTCGCAGCTGCCGCAGTGCGGCAGATCTCCGGCCTGCTCGGTCATGGTCGTGCCCCCGTCAAGCAGCGATGGGCAGCGACATCATCCATGCCGGATCGGCGAACAGCGAGCCAGTCAGATTGTTGCGGGCGCGGATCTCGTCGGTGACGCTGGCCGCGGTCTCGCACAGGCCGGCGACGGTCATGACGTCGCCGATCTTCCTCGGCTCGCACAGGCGCTCGAAGCCGCAGCCGGCGCGCCGCAGAATACGCTCCATGCGCACGTCATAGACAGAGATCACGAAATCGATTCCCGCGGCCCGCGACGTTTCCAGAAGAGCGCAAAGCAGCACACCGGTGACCGTGCTCAAGCCATTGGGCAGACGGCCGAGCAACTCGGTGTCGGCAGCAAAACGACTGCTCTCGAGGACACGCGGGCTGCGGATGATCGATTCCGGCGCCATCAGCTCGCTGAAGACATCGGAGAGCATATGCGGTCCGGTGGTGGGAAGAAGACGCAGGCTCGCCAGCACATTGCGCTTCTCGTCGGTCTCGACAACGTAAAGCGGGTTCAGCTCGTCGAACCGATCCGTCTCGCGGTTGTCGCGAACCTTGACCTCCCAGCCGAGGCGATCATTGAAGACCTTGGCTCTGAGACGGAACATCTTGTCGAGAATGTCGGCATTGTCGGCGGGATAGGCGCCTTGAATGAGTCGGATCATCGGTGAAGCCCCCTGATGTTGAAGGGGGCATAGTCATGGGTCGACTCTCACCCATCAATACGGTCAAATGACCGGGTTCAGAGAGCACCGATGCGAATCGCCTTGGCCACGCATTGAGCTTTGCTATGACAGCGCAGCTTCGTCATTGCATTTTCTATGTAGAAGCGGACAGTTCTATCGCTGAGGCCAAGTATCAACGCAATCTCCTTGGTGGTCTTGCCTTCAGCAGTCCACCAGAGCATGTCGCGCTCGCGCTGCGAAAGCTCGCGGATGTCAATGGCACTCTTGAACCCCTCGAGCGCCATGACCTGTTGATGAAAGTAGAAGGCAATCAGCAGAAACTCGCGAATGTTTCTTTGCTTGAAATCTTCCCATTCGGGGTCAGCGAGATCGGCGTTGACGGTGAAGACGGCCAGGTCGCCTGAAGCGCCGCGGATCGGAATCGACAGGCCCTGTTTCTGCACACCGTAATCGCGGGCCTCGCCAAAGAAGCGGACGGCGGCAGGTCGCAAGGGCGGCAGGTTGCGCCAGTCGAGGGGGAGAATTCCCTTCATCGATTCCGGCAGCACGGGATCGATGCGCTGATAGTTGCGGGCGCGGTAGCGGTCGACCCAGGCTTTCGAATAGGTCGAGATGACGAACACCGGTCGGTTCTCATCCGGGCTCGGAACATTCACGCCGAGATAGGCAAGGTTTCGCACGCCATAGTGGGCCGCGAGCTTCTCGAGGAACCGATGGGCATCGGTCACCGACCGAATCTCTTCGCCAGCATCGACCAATGCATGGAATGCTTCGTCCATCGCCACGGCCTCCTCGGGGAAATCTACCACTTCTGCACGTCCCAGGGGAGCCATGCAATCCAGTACAACCTGCAGAGTTTTCCGCAACATGCGCTCTCTGCACGATTGTCAGTGAAATCTGAAGTATCTATTCAGTTGCAATCGAGCCGGGGGGCCAGGCGATGATCCACCAACTTTGTGCCGAAGGACCGAACACGTCGCCATTGCCGACGACGATGCTGGTGACCGGCGCCTCGCGCTGCGTGCGCGCGGCGATACTGGCCTCGTGTCGGACCGCCTATCCGCGCAGCGTGGAAACGGCATGGCTCGCCAACAAGACAGCGCAGAACATTGCCGCGTGGCTGACGGTCGCCCAGCATGACGCCTTTTTCTCCTTGCGCGGCGAGATCGTCGAAGGGGTGGCGCTGGTGGCGCGGCAACGCCATTTCGAATTGATCTGCGTTCGCCCCGAGGTGCAGCGGCTCGGGGTGGCGACACGGCTGTTCGCAGCAATCCGCAGCAGGCTCAACCCGACCCAGCTCGAGGCGCACGCGCCGCTGCCGTCGGTCAATTGGTATCTGAAGCATGGCTTCACCATCCGGGCGGCGCCACTCGTGGAGGGAGGCGTGTTGTGGGATATTCCGCTGGTCTGGCGAGCCGGCTTCGATAGGTAATCATTCTCAAGGCCGCAGAGGCGGAAATGCGAAGCGACTATCGGAAAGGCGAAGCCCCAATCGTAAATGCGATGCAGAGCCGTTGCTGAGGGTCGATGTCGGGAAAGATACATGTCGGGGTGGGAGGCTGGACTTACGAGCCGTGGCGCGGCGTGTTCTACCCCAAGAATCTCCCGCAGAAACGCGAGCTCGAATTTGCCAGCCGCGCCCTGACCTCGATCGAGATCAACGGTACCTATTATTCCACCTTCAAGCCGGACAGCTGGCAGAAATGGGCCGCCGAGACTCCCGACGGCTTCAAATTCGCGGTGAAGGGGTCGCGCTTCTGCACCAATCGACGGGTGCTTTCCGATGCGCCTTCGGCGAAATCGATCGCGCGCTTCATCGAGCAGGGACTGACGCATCTCGGCGACAAGCTTGGACCGATCAATTGGCAATTCATGGCCAACAAGAAATACGACGCCGATGACTTCGAGGGGTTTCTGAAGCTCCTGCCGAAGGAAGCCGGCGGGGTCGGGCTGCGTCATGCGGTGGAGATCCGCCACGACTCGTTCTGCGATACCGAATTCTACGCACTGGCGCGCCGGCACGGCGTGGCGATCGTCTATGCCAAGGAAGAGACGTTTCCCGAGATCGACGAGGCGACGGCCGACTTCACCTATGCCCGGCTGATGTCGAGCCGCGAGGATCTGGAGAACGGACTCGAGCCCAAGGAGCTCAAGCATTGGGCTCGCAGGGCGAAGGCGTGGGCCAAGCGCGGCGATGTCTTCCTCTATTTCATCTCCGGCGCCAAGGTGCGCAATCCGTCAGCGGCGCAGGCGCTGCTCAAGGCGCTCGGATGACGAGCCGCTCGAGCTTCCCGGAACCCGGGACGAGCTTCAGCGCTTAACAGTCGAGCGGCCAAGGAGAGAGACGCCATGCCCATGCCGCGCCTACGCACCGGCATGCCGGACCCCAAGCTCGATCAGGGCACGTTCAAGAGACGATTCCGCGAGCAATTCACCGATCCGGCATTCGACAATCTGCAGGACGAGCTTGACCGCATTGGCGATGCGGCATGGGACGCCTATTCCAACGGTCGCAAGAGCCCGCACACCACCAAGGCCGGAGCGGAGTTCGCCGATCCGGATTACGAGCTGTCGGTGGATTGGCTGGCGGCGCGCCTGGCGCTCAAGGATGCGCAGGCACGGCACGATCAGAAGGAGCTGCCAAGCCGCATCCTGATCATCAACGGCTCATCGCGCAGCGATCATACCTGCCCAGGCGAGATGTCGAAGAGCTGGCGGCTCACGGTGATTGCGCATCGCGTGCTGGAAGAGGAATTCCGCCTCGACGTCGAGGTGCTCGACCTCGCCCGACTCGCCTCGGAATATGGCCGCAAGATCCATCCGTGCAAGGCCTGCTTCTCGACGGCGGCGGCGCTCTGTCACTGGCCGTGCTCGTGCTATCCCAACCATTCGCTCGGGCAGACCCAGGACTGGATGAACGAGATCTATCCGATGTGGGTGGCGGCGCATGGCATCATGATCATCACCCCGGTCAACTGGTATCACAGCTCCTCGGCGGTCAAGCTGATGGTCGACCGGCTGGTCTGCGCCGATGGCGGCAATCCCGATCCGACGCTGAGCCGCGGCAAGGATGCTGCGCGCGCCAAGGAGCTCGAGCTCGAAGGCTGGAGCTACCCGCGCCATCTGGCCGGCCGCCTGTTCTCGGTGATCGTGCATGGCGATGTCGAGGGTGCCGAGGGGGTGCGCCGCTCGCTTGCCGACTGGCTGAAATTCATGCACCTCATACCCGCCGGACCCAAGGCAGAGCTCGATCGCTATATCGGCTATTGGGAACCCTATGCCACGAGCCATGACGCGCTCGATTCCGACGTCGCGATCCAGGAAGAGGTGAGGAATGCGGCGCGGGTCCTGGCCGGGGCGGTCCTGGCCAAGGCGGCGGGAAAGTTCGTCGTTGCCGGCCAGGAACTGGCAGAGCCTCGCTCGAAATAAATCCTTCACCTTAATCATTAAATTTGCAGCAGTGGCGAAGCATCCGCCGCGCATTGGAACGGCAAGCGGGAGGACTTATGATATATGCGTGGCGTCAATTACATTCTGGCCATTCACCCGGAGATCTTTCGGCATGACAACTATCCCGACCAAAGACCCTGGCTCGGCATTCGATCCACCAATGTTGCAGGCGTTGGCCAAGAACTGGTGGCTGATGTTGCTGCGCGGGATTGTGGCGATCATATTCGGGGTTCTCGCCTTCATCTGGCCCGGCGTGACGCTGCTCACGCTGGTGCTGTTCTATGGTGCCTATGCGCTGGTCGATGGAGCGCTTGCCATCGGTGCGGCGGTGGCAGGCCCAGGCACGGCGGGTCCGCGCTGGTGGCTGGCGGTGGTCGGCGTGCTCGGCGTGGCGGCCGGCCTGCTGACGTTCCTGTGGCCAGGCATCACCGCCTTCGTCCTCCTCTACTTCATTGCCGGATGGGCGATCGCGACCGGCGTGTTCGAGATCGTCGGGGCGGTCAGGCTGCGCAAAGAGATCGAAAACGAATGGATGCTGATCCTGAGCGGGGTGCTGTCGGTCCTGTTCGGCGCGATCCTGATCATCTCGCCCGGGGCCGGCGCGTTGGCGCTGATCTGGGTGATCGGCACCTATGCGATCCTGGCCGGCATCATCTACATCATCCTGGCCTTCAAGCTGCACCAGCACGAGGCCCCGGCCGCCACGCGAACCTAGCAGGCCTGAAGCCTGTGGGTGCCCTTGCCGAAGCGGCGAGGGCACCACCAATTTGCCGCAGTTCGCTGTGCATTAGCGAGGCAGGGCCATCTCGTAACCAGGGAGACCTGCATGGCGTCGAAAGTCCTCATCCTCGTCGGAACCAAGAAGGGCGCCTTCATTCTCGAAGGCGATGCCACGCGGCGGTCATTCGCGCTGCGCGGACCCTATTGCGACAACTGGCCGATGAACCATGTCATCGCCGACGAGGAGAGCGGCACGCTCTATGCCGGCGGCGGCAATGAGTGGTTCGGACCGGCCGTGTGGCAGTCGAGCGATCTCGGGGCGACATGGACGCATTCAAGCGAGGGCCTCTCCTATCAGGCAGGCGAGGTTCCGATCAAATCCGTGTGGAGCCTGGCGCGCCATGGCAATCGGCTCTATGCCGGCGTCGAGCCGGCAGGGCTGTTCCGCAGCGATGATGACGGGCAGTCCTTCAAGCATGTCGCGGGACTGCGCAATCATCCGTCGCGGCCAAACTGGCACCCGGGCGGTGGCGGGCTGATCCTGCATTCGCTGGTGGTCAATCCGGACAATCCACAGGAGCTGTGGGTCGGGATCTCGGCGGCCGGCGTGTTCCACACGAGCGACGGCGGCGAGAGCTGGGAGGCGCGCAACCGCGGCACCAGGGCGGATTTCCTCCCCGAGGACATGCGCTATCCGGAATTCGGCCAATGCGTTCATTGCGTGGTGATGGCGCCCGGCATGACCAACCGGCTCTATCAGCAGAATCATTGCGGCATGTATCGCAGCGACGATGGCGGGCTGCACTGGGAAAGCATCGAGAAGGGCCTGCCCTCGTCATTCGGCTTTCCAGCCGCGACCCATCCGCGCGACCCCGAGTCGCTGTTCCTGCTGCCGCTCAACGGCGACACGGCCGGACGCTATGTGCCGGGCGGCAAGGCGGCGGTGTGGCGAACCCGCAATGGCGGCGAGAGCTGGGACGCGCTGAGCGACGGCCTGCCGCAGGAAAAGGCGTTTTTCGGCGTGCTGCGCCAGGCGATGGCGACCGACCGGCTCGACCCGGCCGGCGTCTATTTCGGGACGAGCTCGGGGGCGGTCTATGCGAGCGCCGATGAAGGCAACGGCTGGACGCAGATCGCCGAGCATCTGCCGACGGTGTTCTCGGTCGAGACGCTGGTGGTCGAGGGCTGAATGACTCTGCCGGTCGTGGTCTTCCTGCCCTCGGCGCTGGCCGACCTCTTCCCCGACAGCGAAAAACGGGTCGAGGTCCAGGCGGCAACGGTGGACGGCGTGATGAACGCCCTCGATCGGCGGTGGCCTGGAATGCGCGACCGCCTGTGCGACTCCCGGCCGGCCATCCGTCGCCATATCAACGTCTTTGTCGATGGCGAACGCGCCACGCTCGCGACGGTGCTGAAGCCGGGGACGGAGGTCTATGTGCTGACGGCGATCAGCGGTGGGTAGGCGTCAATAGGCAGTGGGCGTTAGGCAGTAGGCAGTAGGGACGAGCACTGGACTGCCTATTGCCTAATGCCTACTGCCCGCTCACAAATGGACTGCCCAGACTGACCGGATACCAAACCCATGACCAGCATGCGCGTGCTTCTGACCGGCTTCGAGCCCTATGGCGGGCGGAGCCTCAATCCGGCATTCGAGACGATGCGGTCGCTCGATGGCCGCATGGTCGCCGGGGCGGAGGTCGTCGGGCGGGCGCTGACGGTGTCGCTCAAGCAACTGGGCACGGTAATGGCGCAGCATCTCGAGGAGGTCAGGCCGCATGCCGTCATCGCGCTCGGCCTGTGGCCAGGCGAGCCGATGATCCGGCTGGAGCGGATCGGCATCAATGTCGCCGATTTCGAGATCGCCGACAATGAGGGGGCGCGTCCGGGCGACAGCCTGGTCGCAGCGGACGGAGCGCCGGCGAAGGTGGCGACGCTGCCGCTCAGGGCGATCGAGACCGCCCTCATCGCCGAGAAAATTCCGGCGCGGATCTCGTCCACCGCCGGAACATTCCTGTGCAATGCCTGCCTCTACACGCTGCTCGCCCTTCTCGAAGCGCAAGGCAGGCGCAACGTTCCGGCCGGCTTCATCCATGTCCCCTATGCGCCGGCGCAGGTCGCGCAGATGCTCAACGATCTGCGCGTCGAGCAGGTGCTCGAGCTGCACCAGCGGGCCGATCTCGCCTCGATGGATCTCGCAATGACGGCCAAGGCCATCGAGGTCGCCATCTCCGTCACCGTCGGCTCGCTTCCCGGCTGAGCAGCAAGAAGGCTCCCACGATGAGGATCGTCGCGATGATGATCAGCCCCATCAAGGCATAAAGCACCGGCGACAGGCCGACCTGGCGATAGGTCGACCACACATAGGTCGGAACGGTGTTCCACGGGCCCTGAACGGCGCTGGTCCTGATCGTCTCATTGATGGACAGGATCGCCGAGAAGCTCACCGCGCCGGTGATCCCGGAAGCGATGAGCGGCAGCTCGATGTCGCGAAAGGCGCGCCAGCGCCCGGCGCCGGCCATGTAGGCAGCTTCGAGATATTGCGGATCGAAGGTGGTCATGGCGGTGAGGATGATGAGCGTCGCGAAGGGGAGCGCCCACAGGGTCTGCACGATGACGATGGTGGTGAGCGACGGCGCAATGCCGAGCAGCCGGAACAGGAAGGCGCTGGCGAGCCCCATGCTGACACCAGGGATGAACAGAGGCAGGAGCATCGCCAGCAGAATGAGCCGCGGGAGCCCAAGCTCGCGGATCGACAGGGCGGCGAGGAGACCGAGCAGCGGCGCGAGCATGCCGACCAGAAGGGCGACCAGCGCCGAGCTGCGGAAGGCGCTCAGGATCAGCGGGGTGCGCCAGAGCTCGCCATACCATTGGAGCGTCCATTCGCCCGGCCGTGCTCCGGCGAGCGAGGCCACGAGCGAGGGAACGAGCGGCACATAGAGGAAGGCCAGCGCCAGGCCGATGACCAGCCACATGGGCCAGTGCCGCCATGATTTGGCGCGCTCCTGCATCATGCCCGCCATTCCAGGATGCGTCCGAGGAAGCTGCGCATGTCGAACACCAGATACCAGCCGAGCATGAGCAGCAGCATCAGGAGAATGACGATCGAGGAGAGCGCCGCGGCAAGCGGATAGTTCAGGACATCCATGCTGCTGGTGATGGTGTTGCCGATCAGCTCGTAGCCGACGCCGCCGAGAATGATCGGCACGGCGCTTTCGCCGAGGCAGCCGACGAGACCGAAGAGCCCGGCGGCGAAGACGCCGGGAAGCGACAGCGGCAGGGTGATGGTGCGGAAGGTGGTGAAGGGCGAGGCGCCGAGAAGGGCACTCGCCTCGATATATTGGCGATCGATCGCGCCGATCGACAGGAACAGCGGAAAGATCATGAAGGGCATATAGGCCGAGACCAGCCCGAGCAGGACTGCGAAGTCGCTGTAGAGCAGCCAGTCGAGCGGAGCATCGGTGATGCCGGCCGACATCAGCGCGGTGTTGACGACGCCGGTGCGCCCGAGAAGCACGGTGTAGGAGACGTTGCGCACGATATAGTTGATGAGGAATGGAATGGTAAAGAGGACCAGCACGATGCGGGCGGTCGCCGGCTCGACCTTGCGGGCGAGGAAATAGGCGATGGCATAGGCCAGGACGAGGGACAGCGCCGTCGCCTCGAGAGCGACGATGAGGCTGCGCCGCAGCACCTCGAGACGCGCGCCGCCGATCAGCGAGACATAGGAGGCGAGCGAGAAGGCGGGGCGGAATTTCAACCCTGCCCGCTCCCAGAAGCTGATCATCACGGTGAGGCCGAGCGGCACGACGAGGAAGATGCCGACGAAGACGAGCGGCAGGGAGAGCAGGATGCGCCGCCCCCATGCCTGCCCGTGCTCGGCCGCTCGCGTCATCGATCTCGAACGAAGGTGACGGTCAGGCCGCCTTGAAGCGCGACCATTCCGACTCGTAGAACTCGACCTCGGTCGGCCAGCGGTTCTGCCAGGTGCCGCCCTTCTGGAACTTGCGGCGGACATTGGCGGTGATCTCGGCGACGCGCTTGGCCTCATCGGCCGGGAATTCGGCCGGATTGTCCTTGGCGTAGCTCTCGGCCTGCGGATTGGTCATGTAGCCGCGCAGATTGGTGATCTTGGCGCCGTACCAGCCGCCGAGCATGAAATCGAGGAGCTTGTAGGCGGCGTCGGTCTGCTCGGCAGTGCGGTTGGGGTTCTTGACCAGATAGGCGGCCATCGCCCAGAGGAGATAGCCCTCCTTGGGATCGGCATAGACGACGTCCATGCCCTTCGACTTGGCGACGAACACCATCGGCTCCCAGCAATCGATGACATAGACCTCCTTGCTGGTGATCAGATTGACGGCCTGCTCGAAGCTGTTCCAGATCACCCGGAACTGCCCCTTCTTCTTCTGGTCGATCAGGAAGTCGGTGACCGTCTTGAACTCCTCCTTGGTCATGTCGTCGGGATTGGCGATGTTGGCGAGGCCCGCCTTCTTGAGGTAGAGCGCGGTCTTCTGGCCGGCGGTGGTGTAATTGTCCTCGAGCGCCACATAGCCCTTCCATTTCGGATCGAACAGCGCCGCATAGGAGTCGAGCTGCCCGGTCTTCTCCGGCAGATAGGCGAAGCTGTCGCCCTGGAGCACCGTCGGCACGCCATAGATCTCGTTGTTGTAGCCGATGAACTGGAAGCCCGGCTTGCCCTTGCCGAGGAACTCCTCGACATAGGCGTCCTTGGCCCAGTTCGGCAGGCGCGCGGTGTCGATCTTCTCGACGAGGTCGTTGTCGACCAGCGGCTTCTGCATGCCGCCGACGATGTTGATGACCTCATAGGTGCCCTGCCCGCCCGAGGCGACCAGCACATTGAGCACCGCCGAGGGGGCGTTGCCGATCGACACCAGATTGACGTCGTAGCCGCTGGCGGCCTTGAACTTCGACCAGTCGCCGCCGGGATCGCCGACGCCGATATCGGCGAAATTGATGGTGCCGGCCGCGGCGGCGCGGCGCGGGGCGACACCCAGCCCGGCAGCAGCGGAGACAGACAAGGCAAGGCGCAAGGCGTCGCGCCGGTTCACTTTCCACGGGTTCATTATCGATCCTCCACGCGCCTCTGACCGGGCGCATGGGCCAAGTTCAGTCTTGAAGCCTGGAAATGTCAAACCACGTCGTCATCGTCGTTGCGGAGCCGCGGTCCCAGGCGGTCGAGCCGCTCGATCTCGGCGACGATCAGGGCGGCGGCCCTCACCAGGTTGTCGCGCGGCGCACCGGGCCGGAACCGGGTCTTGGGCCATGGCCAGAAGAGCTCTGGCCATCCGTCACTGGCGTAACGCGGGACCCCGGCCAGCGCATAGGCGGCCGCTGCCTTGGGCAGGTCGCTCGGCCGATAACGGCGAGTCCTTGGTGGTATTCCGATCTGCTCAAGCCGCTGCCGCTCGGCAATAATGTCGTCGACGGCCTTGCTCCGCATGCCAGCGCTCCCCCGAAAGCTTGGCCCACGGCGCGTTCCTACAACCTTCCATTGTCCGCTGAAAGAGGAACAAAGACGGACTCTTGCATCGTCGCCACATTGTCGTTCGGTGTGTCCGGATTGCAATGAACGAATTAAATTTACATGGGATCCGAGCAGCGCGTTGCCTCGTCGCCCGGGCGCTGCAATCATCTGCTTCAGTCAGTGTGTGGCGTTTCTTGGGGGCGGAGTTAACCCTCGAGCATGAGCAGCGAAAAGCAGTCAGTCGAATCCGACATTCTGGAGCTCGCCTCGCGCTTCGAGCGCCTTCGGGCCAACCTCCGTCACATCGAGGTGAAGGGGGAACGTCTCGAGGAGGTGGTGAGCGAATACACCCCCGAGCTGATCAGGATCGCCAACCAGCTGATGACCGCGACACCGGCATCGCCGGCCGAGCTGTGGGCCATGGCGAAGGTCGCGCTGTGGGCGCAGAACGACGAGATCCGCCACCGCGAGCTCGAGGGCCAGACGGTCGGCCCGCTCGACCTGTTCTGCAAGCGCGTGCTCGAACGGCTGGACAACGGCTTCGTCGAGCTGCTTTGCCATCCGACCCAGACGAGGCATTAGGCATTAGGCATTAGGCAGTGAGTGGTGGCCTACTGCCTACTGCCTACTGCCTACTGCCTACTGCCTACTGCCTACTGCCTACTGCCTACTGCCTACTGCC
>JBIOYR010000144.1:0-16611 GCA_044870245.1 Aestuariivirgaceae bacterium
GTCGCGAGACCCGACTCGACCACCTTGGCGGTAAGCTCGTCGAGCTCGCGCCGCATGACATCGGCATCCTCGCGGATATAGCGCTGTATCTCGGCGATGGTCTTTCCCTCGAGCCGGTTGCTGAGGAGATTGGACGCCCGGGTGAGGGTCGAAGCCGGCAGTCCGGCCGGCACCTCGATGCTGCGGTTCTCCACCGTGCCGTCATCGCCCACCAGCACCACCAGCGCCCGCTGCGGCGACAGCGATACGAACTCGATATGCTTCAGGCGCGGATTGTGCTTCGGCGTGATCACCACGCCGGCACATTGCGACAGCCCGGACAGCAGGTTGGTGGCATCGGTCAACGCGTCCTCCAGCCGGTGGCCGCGGTCGAATTTTCCGAGCCTCGCGTCGATCGCCGTCTTCTGCTCGGCATCGAGCGGCCCGATATCGAGCAGCGCATCGACGAAGAAGCGCAGGCCGAGCTGGGTCGGCAGCCGCCCCGCGCTCGTATGCGGCGAGAAGATCAAGCCGGCATCTTCGAGATCGGCCATGACATTCCTCACCGATGCCGGCGACAGATTGGACGGCAGGATGCGCGAGATGGTGCGTGAGCCGACCGGCTCGCCGGTCTCGAGATAGGTTTCGACCAGCCGCCGGAAAATCTCCCGCGACCTCTGGTCGAGAGCCGCCAATCCCGAAAGTCTCTCGTCGATCGCCATGGACTACCTGTGCTGGAGGTTGGGGCTAAAGTAGGAACAGCGCCTCGCCGCGTCAACGCGGGTTGCACCCGCGTGAGCCGGCGGGTAGAAGCGGCCCGAAGACAGCGACAGGACAGGATCATGAGACCGTCGGGGCGCCGGGCAGACGAAATGCGGGTCGTAGCGCTGGAGCGCGCGGTGTCGCGCCATGCCGAAGGCTCGTGCCTCGTCAAGTTCGGCCATACCGAGGTGCTTTGCACCGCAACCGTCGAGGACAAGGTGCCATCCTGGATGAAGGGTCTCGGCCAGGGTTGGGTCACCGCCGAATATGGCATGTTGCCGCGCGCGACCGGCGAGCGGACCCGCCGCGAGGCGGCAGCCGGCAAGCAATCGGGCCGCTCCCTCGAGATCCAGCGCCTGATTGGCCGCTCGCTGCGCGCGGTGACCGACCTGAAGCTGCTGGGCGAACGTCAGATCGTGGTGGACTGCGACGTGCTCCAGGCCGACGGCGGCACCCGCACCGCCGCCATCACCGGCGGCTGGGTGGCGCTGCGCGACAGCATCGAGTGGATGCTGCAGCGCCAGCTCCTCCGGGCATCGCCGCTGCGCACCACGGTTGCCGCCGTCTCCTGCGGCATCGTCGGCGGCGTGCCGGTGCTCGACCTCGACTATCAGGAGGACGCCGGCGCCGGCACTGATGCGAATTTTGTCCTGACCGGTGACGGCGGCATTGTCGAGATCCAGGGCACCGCCGAAGGTGCTCCTTTTTCCGAGGAGAGCTTCTTCGAGCTCCTCCGGCTGGCCCGCAAGGGGATTGCCGAGCTCGTGGCCCGGCAGGAGCGTGCTGTCGCATGACCACCGCGGCGCCCGCCCATGTCCTCGAGAGCGTCCTCTATGCCAAGGACCTCGAGGCCGCCGAGCGCTTCTATGGCGACCTGCTCGGGCTCGAGCGGATGACCAGGGAGCCCGGCCGCCACGTCTTCTTCCGCTGTGGTCCGGGCACCGTCCTCGTGTTCAATCCCGAGGTCACCGCCAGGGGTGGTGCCAATCCCGCCCTGCCGGTGCCGCCACATGGGGCGACAGGTCCCGGCCATCTCTGCTTCGCCGCCGACGCCGCCGAGCTTGATTCCTGGCGCCGCAAGTTCGAGACGGTGGGGCTCGCCATCGATGCCGATTTCGAATGGCCGCAGGGCGGCCGCTCGATCTATGTGCGTGACCCTGCCGGCAACAGCATCGAGTTTGCCGAGCCGCGCATCTGGGGAAGCGGCGACAAGCGCCGTCTGGTGCCGGGTGACGAGGTCGTCGTTGCCACCCACAATGCCGGCAAGCTGCGCGAGATCGAGGATCTCCTGCGACCCCTCGGCATCGTCGCTGTTTCAGCCGCAAGCCTCGGCCTTGCCGAGCCCGAGGAGACCGGCACGAGCTTTGCGGCCAATGCCGTGCTCAAGGCCCGGGCCGCCGCCCTGGCGAGCGGCCGTCCGGCGCTCGCCGACGATTCCGGGCTGAGCGTCGATGCGCTGGGCGGCGCCCCCGGCATCCATTCGGCGCGCTGGGCCGGGCCGGACAGGGACTTCCACCGCGCCATGGAGCTGGTCGATGAGCGGCTGAGGGCGCTCGGTGCGACGGCGGCCGACCGGCGGCGCGCCCATTTTACCTGCGTGCTCTGTCTCGCCTTCCCGGATGGCGGCGTGCAGGTCCACGAGGGACGGGTCACGGGCAGGCTGGTATGGCCACCCCGCGGCACCCGCGGCTTTGGGTATGATCCGATGTTCGAGCCCGACGGCGAGGCTCTGACCTTCGGCGAGATGGCGCCCGATGCCAAGCATGCCATGTCCCATCGCGCCCGCGCCTTTGCCGGCCTTCGCCAGCGCATCGGCACGGCCGAGGCACCATGATGCCCGATGCTCCCGACGCGTTCGGCATCTATGTGCACTGGCCGTTTTGCCGTGCCAAATGTCCCTATTGCGACTTCAATTCCCATGTTCGCCACACCCCGGTCGACTCTCGCGCATTCGCCTCGGCGCTCATTCGCGAGCTGACCTGGTTTCGCGGCGAGACCGGGCCGCGTCGCGTGTCGAGCATCTTCTTCGGCGGCGGCACCCCCTCTCTGATGCCACCCGCTGCCGTGGGCGCCGTCGTTGAGGCGATTGCTCGCCTTTGGCAGGTCGGAGCCGATGTCGAGATCACGCTCGAAGCCAATCCCACCAGCGCCGAGAGCGGCAACTTCGTCGGCTACCGCGCTGCCGGCGTCACCCGTGTCTCGATCGGCGTGCAGGCCCTCGACGATGCCTCGCTGCGAGCGCTCGGCCGTCAGCATTCGGCGGTGGAAGCCCTCGCCGCCTTTCGTCTCGCCGCTCGCCTCTTTCCGCGCGTGTCCTTCGATCTCATCTATGCCCGTCCTGGCCAGACCATCGAGGCCTGGCAAAGCGAGCTTGCGGTGGCGCTTGGCGAGCAGCAGGGCCACATGTCGCTCTACCAGCTGACCATCGAGCAAGGCACCGCCTTTGCCGGGCTCGCCGCCATTGGCGCCTTGCATCTCCCGGATGACGACCTGTCAGCGGCGCTCTTCGAGACGACCCAGGAGATGACCGCTGCCGCCGGCCTTTCCGCCTATGAGATCTCCAACCATGCCCGTCCCGGTCATGAATGCCGGCACAATCTCCTCTATTGGCGCTATGGCGACTATGTGGGCGTCGGTCCCGGCGCCCACAGCCGGTTGACGCTCGACGGCAGCCGTCGCGCCCTTTCCACCGAGCGCCATCCCGAAACCTGGCTGCGCCGCGTTGAACAGATCGGCCAGGGCATGATCGAGGACGAGGCCCTGACCGCAGCGGAACAGATGAGCGAGCGCCTGCTGATGGGTCTCAGATTGGCGGAGGGCGTTGCCGCGTCTGCGCTCGCTGCCGCCGGTATCGCGCCGGCCCGGCTTGCGGAGCTGGCCGCGCAAGGGTTGCTTGCCGTTTCCCACGAACGGGTCAGCGCCACGGCGGCTGGCCGTCAGCTTCTCAATGCGGTGATTCGCGAATTGCTGCGCGATGCCGAGCCGAAGCTGGTGGCGATCAGTAACCGGCCGAGAAGCGGGCCGGTGGTGGCGCAATCACCTTCGGGCCATTGGGCGTGACCTCGAGAATCGACAGGCCTCGCTCGATCAGGCCGTTGGGCCGGAACCGGAACAATCCGTTGACCCCCTGATAGCCTTCCGGATTGGTGATCTGCTGGGCGGTGAAACGCTGTCCCGGCGGGCTTCGGCCCATCGCGACGGCAAGGCTGACCGCATCATAGGCGAGACTCGCGATCCGCGGCGGGACCGATCCATAGCTCGCCTTGTATTTCTGGTCGAACTGCGCCACGAGATCCGGCGCCACCCCCGCATACCAGCCGCCGGCGATCAGCGCTGTCCGACTGGTCACCGGATCGTCCCACAGGCCGGTGCCCATCAGCTTCACCCCCTGCGGGGCGAAGCCCGATTGTGCCAGCGAGCTGGCGACCGTGCCGAGCATCGAGCCGCCTTCCGGAACGATCAGCGCCTGGACCTTCTCGCCGCCATTCATCGCCTCGACCAGCTTCCTTGCCGGATCGGCGACACCGTCCGGAGTTCGGGCATAGCGCTCGACCACCGGCACCGCCGAGCCGTAATTCTTGGCCGCAAGCATCAGCGCGCGTTCCGCGATGCTGCCATATTGCGATTTGGGAATGAGAGCGCCATACGAGCGGATCCCGGTCGTCGTCGCATGCCGCACCAGATTGGCGACCTCTTCCTCCGGCAGGAAGCTCATCAGATAGACGCCCGGCGTCGCCGTGGCGCTGACCGAGGAGAAGGCGATCACCGGCACCCCGCGCTCGCGCGCCGCCGGTGCGACCGCCTGGACCTCATTGGCAAGCAGTGGCCCGAGAATCAGCTCGGCACCCTCGGCGATCGCCGCCTCGGCCGCCATTTGGGCGCCCTGGGCATTGCCTCCGGTGTCCTTGGTGATCAGCGTGACCCCGCCATTGCCCGCATCGATCAGCGCCTGCTCCGCCGCCTGCTTCATCGCGGTGGCGATGCGCGCCGGCTCGCCGGACGCGCCGAGCGGCAGGAGCAGAGCCACCTTGGCGCCCGACGGCGAAGCTTGCGGAATGCCGCCTGGCGCCACCGCGCCGCGCCCCGAGTTGTCGGAGAACAGACTGCCCATGTCCATGCCGCCGGTCGAGCAGGCAGCAAGCATCAGCGTGATGGCGGCGATCCACAGGTACCGCAGCCGCGCCAGCACTCTCGGCCGGTACGCTTCAGACTTGAACGCGATGACTGCGGAGCTCACCTGTCCCCTCGCGGTTCCGCCTATGCAATTAAACGTCCCCCCGGCGTGGCGCAGTCATCCAGATTCTCATGGGCACCGAACGCCGCTAATCTAGGCCCATCCGATCTGCGACAAAAGCCGTCATGCCCCCATCGTCCCCAGCAAACTCTTCCCGTGCGACGCAATCCGGCGCGTCGCCGGCCTTTCACATCCCTGCCGGCGCTTTCGAGACCCCGCGACCAGCGCCGGGTCTCTACCTCGTTGCCACCCCGATCGGCAACCTCGCCGACATCACCCTGCGCGCCCTTGCCACCCTGGCGGGCGCCGACTATGTGCTCTGCGAGGACACCCGCGTCACCGCCAAGCTTCTCGACCGTTATCAGATCTCGACAACCCTTAAACCCTATCATGACCATAATGCGGCGAAGGTTAGGCCAGGAATTCTCGATGAGCTCAGCAACGGAGCGGCGATTGCCCTGGTCAGCGACGCCGGCACGCCGCTCATCTCGGATCCCGGCTGGAAGCTGGTTCGCGATGCCAGGAGCGCCGGTATCAACGTGACGATCATCCCCGGTGCCAGCGCCGTGCTCGCCGCCATGACGATATCCGGTCTTCCCACCGACCGCTTCATGTTCGGCGGCTTCCTGCCGCCCAGATCGACGGCCCGCCGCGCCGCCCTGCACCACTTGGCCGCCATCCCGGCGACGCTGGTGTTTTACGAAACCGCGCCGCGCATCGCCGCAACGCTGGCCGATCTTGCGGCCGTGCTGGGCGAGCGCGCCACCGTGATCGCCCGCGAGATCACCAAGCTTCACGAGGAGGTTCTGTCCGGCACCCCGTCCGAGCTCGCCGCTGCCATCGCGGCTCGCGGCGGCCTCAAGGGCGAGCTCTGCCTGCTGGTGGCTCCGCCTGAGACCGGCGCGGGAACTCACGATGCGACGGAGATCGATGCCGCGCTCCGCACCGCGCTGGCCGACCAACCGGCATCGCAGGCCGCCGCCGCAGTGGCCCGCCGCTTCGGGCTTCCCCGCCAGGACGTCTATCGCCGCGCCGTCGCCCTTCAGCGTGGCGACGAGTCCGACAAGGTGGAGCACCAATGAACGCGCCACTGCCGAGCCGGCGCCGCCGCGATGCCGAGCGCCGTGGCAAGCGCTGTGAGGGCTGGGCCGCCTGGTATCTGCGCCTCAAGGGCTACCGCATCATTGGCCGCCGCGTCCGCACCCCGCTCGGCGAGATCGACATCATTGCCCGGCGCGGTCGCGTCACTGCCTTCGTCGAGGTCAAGTCGCGCGCCAACCTCGATGCCGCCATGGCGTCGGTGACGCCATGGCAGGCCCGGCGCATCCGCGATGCCTGCCTCTGGTGGATCGCCGGTCGCGACATCATCGATTGCCGTTTTGACTTCGTTCTCGTCACGCCCTACCAGATTCCGGTTCATATCGAGAACGCGTTCGGCGTCGACCTCGACCGCTCGTGACTCGAGGGAGGAGCAAATGAAAGTCGCCGTCCAGATGGACCCGATCGAGACGATCAACATCGTCGGCGATTCGACCTTCGCGCTGATGCTCGAAGCCCAGCGCCGCGGTCACCGGCTGTTCTATTACCAGCCGGCGGCGCTCGCGCTGCGGGATGGCCATCTCTCTGCCGAAGGCCGCGATGTCACGGTGCGTGACGAGCGCGGGCGGCATGCCGAGCAAGGCGAGCTGCGGCGCGTCGATCTCGCCGCATTCGATGTTGTGCTGATGCGGCAGGATCCGCCATTTGACATGAACTACATCTCCGCCACTCATCTGCTCGAATGGCTCGAGCCGGGGGTCCTCGTCGTCAACAATCCGGCCGAGGTGCGCAACGCCCCGGAGAAGCTGTTCGTCACCCGCTATCTCGACCTGACGCCGCCGACGCTCATCACCAGGAGCCCGGCCGAGCTTCGCGCCTTCCGCATCGAGCATGGCGACATCATCCTCAAGCCGCTTTACGGCAATGGCGGCGCCGGCATCTTCCGCCTCGCCCATGCCGACGAGAATTTCGCAGCGCTGGTCGAGCTGTTCAGCCAGACCTTCCGCGAGCCCTTCATCGCCCAAAAATATCTCCCCGAGGTGCGCCAGGGCGACAAGCGCATCATTCTGGTCGAGGGCAAGCCGCTCGGCGCCATAAACCGTGTCCCGGCGGTCGGCGAGTCGCGTTCCAACATGCATGTCGGCGGCCGCGCCGAGCCGACCGAGCTCACCGACCGCGACCGCGAGATCTGCGCCCGCATCGGGCCCGACCTCAAGGCCCGCGGCCTGATCTTCGTCGGCATCGACGTCATCGGCGACTGGCTGACCGAGATCAATGTCACCTCGCCGACCGGCATCCGCGAGGTCGCGCGCTTCGGCGGTGCCGACATCGCTGCCGCGATCTTCGACGCCATCGAGGCCCGCTGCGCCGCCGCCTGAGCGCGATCTATCGGGTTCTCAGGCGATCGAGGCGATCAACGACTTGATCCAACCTGGAATTGGTTGCCCCGATTTCGGCTTTCAAATCGCCGAGCTGCTTCGTCATCTCGCCTTTGAACGCTGCAATATCGGTTTTGATGTCGCCGAGCTGCTTCACGACCTCGATCTTGAATGTCGACAGGCCGTCGACGGCTTCTTTGATCGAACCCCTCATATCGTTGTAGATCGCTCCCGCCAGGACTGCGATCACGGCAAGAAGGCCGCCGACGATCCATTGAAACAATCCCGAACCTGGTTCCGACTTTTCCATCGCTTTCTCGTCCATCCTGGCACGATGAATCGGGCCAGGGCCAGGACCCAGCAGGTTCGCGGTCAAACTGCGAGCCTCCTTGATTTCTCTCCACCCTTGTACCATGGTGCCCGCGATGGTTGCAATGGGGGCAATCAAATGGTGGCAAAGGTTGCGACGGTGGCGTTCCAGGGGATCGAGGCCGTCCCGGTCAGCGTACAGGTGCAGTTCACTCCGGGTCTCGTCAATTTCCTGGTGGTCGGCCTGCCCGACAAGGCCGTCGGAGAGAGCCGCGAGCGGGTCAGAGGCGCGATCACCGCGCTCGGGCTGGCGCTTCCGTCGCGGCGCATCATCGTCAATCTGGCACCCGCCGACCTGCCAAAGGAGGGCAGCCATTTCGATCTGCCAATTGCCCTCGCGCTTCTGGCTGCGATCGAGGTGCTGCCGTCCGACTCGGTCGGGCGCTATGCCGTGCTTGGCGAGCTGGCGCTTGACGGCTCCATCGCGCCGGTGGCCGGCATTCTGCCGGCGGCGATGGCCGCCAACAGCCTGGGTCTCGGCATCATCTGCCCGCGTGCGTGCGGCCCGGAGGCCGCCTGGGCCGGCGATGATCTCGACATATTGGCGGCCGAGAACATCATTCAGATCCTGAACCACTTCCGCGGCACGCAGCTGTTGTCGCGCCCGGTCGCCGCCACCGCCGGCGAGCCTGAGGGCCTTCCCGATCTCCAGGACATCAAGGGCCAGGAATCGGCCAAGCGCGCCCTGGAGGTCGCCGCCGCCGGTGGCCACCACATGCTGATGGTCGGCCCGCCCGGCGCCGGCAAGTCGATGCTGGCGCGCCGGCTGCCGGCGATCCTGCCGCCGATGGAGCCGCGCGAGATGCTGGACGTCAGCCTCATCGCCTCGGTGGCCGGCGAGCTGACCGGCGGGCGCCTGTCGCGCCGCCGCCCGTTCCGCGATCCTCATCACTCGGCGAGCCAGGCGGCGCTGACCGGCGGCGGTCTTCGCGCCAAGCCCGGCGAGATGGCGCTGGCCCATAACGGGGTGCTGTTCCTCGACGAGCTGCCGGAGTTCCAGCCGCGCGTCCTCGAGGCGCTGCGGCAGCCGCTTGAGAATGGCGAGATCGCCATTGCCCGCGCCAATCATCACATCACCTATCCGGCCCGCTTTCAGCTGGTCGCCGCGATGAATCCCTGTCGCTGCGGCATGCCGGATGACGGCAGCGGGTCGTGTCGCCGCGGTCCGCAATGTGCCGCAGACTATCAGGCGCGGATCTCGGGGCCGCTGCTCGACCGCATCGACATCCAGATCGCTCTTCCGGCGGTGCGCGCCATCGACCTCATCCGCCCGGCGGCGAAGGAGGGGAGCGCCGCCGTCGCCACCCGCGTCGCCCGGGCGAGGGCCCGCCAGCGCCAGCGCTTTGTCAGCATCAAGGCCGATGGCCTATGGACCAACGCCCAGGCCGATGGCGCATTGCTCGAGACCATCGCCACGCCGGACGATGCCGGCATGCAGCTTCTCAAGGAGGCGGCCGAGTCGATGAAGCTCTCGGCCCGCGGCTTCCACCGGGTCCTCCGCGTCGCCCGCACCCTCGCCGATCTCGACGGCCGCGACCGCATCAGCCGGCTCGACATCACCGAGGCGCTGTCTTACCGCCAGCGGCATTGAGGGCACGCGACGTTGATGGATGGGTCGGGACGGAGGAGTCGGGTACTATCCGGCCTGTTCCAAGGCCGAGCTATAATAGGTTGCCTCGGAAGGATCAGTACCATGTCCGCCCGTACGTTCTGCCTGCTTGCGGCGATCCTGTTCGCCATTATGGCACTCGTCCAACTCTCACGCCCATTGATGGAGTGGAGCGTGATGCTCAATGGTCACGAGTTGCCGATGTGGCCGAACTGGCTTGCCTTCTTTGTCTTCGGCGTGCTGAGCATCCTCGGCTTTACTGCCGCAGGGCGCACCCGCTGAGCGACATTGTCAGACGTCTGCCCTAAGATCGGCTCCATGGCCGGCACACGCCTCTCCTTGCGCCCAACCGCCAATGCCACCTGATCAGCGACCACCTGTCCGACTGGAGTTCTGGTTCGATTTTGCATCGACCTATTCCTATTTGTCGGCAATGCGCATTGAGAGCCTGGCGAGGGAAGCCGGAGTCGCAGTGGTCTGGCTCCCGTTTCTCCTTGGACCGATTTTGGCGAAATGGGGATGGCAGACTTCGCCCTTCAACATTTTTCCGGTCAAGGGCCGTTATATGTGGAGAGACGTGGAGCGGCTTGCTGGCCTCTATGGCCTACCGTTTCGTCGTCCTGCATCGTTTCCCCAATTCGCGCTGACTGCCACTCGCGTCGCAGCGGCCGCCACGAGCGAGAGTTGGCTTCCGGCGTTCTGCCGGGAAGTATTCACCTGCGAATTTGGAAGGGGCGGCGATATCACGGGCGACACGGTTCTGGCTGAAATTCTCGAGGCGGTTGGAACGAGCCCCGACCGATGGCTTGCAGCAGCCAGAACAGATGTGGTCAAGGCTGCCTTGCGCGAGCGAGTGTCGGCGGCAGAGCAGCGCGGTATTTTTGGCGCGCCTTCCTTCATGGCAGCTGATGGCGAGCTTTTTTGGGGAAATGATCGGCTTGAACAGGCCCTGGCGCACACGCTCGGAACCTGAAAGGTTGTTTCACGCCTACTCCGCCGCCGCCTTGGCGTGCGGCGCCGCCGCGCGGACCTCGGCATCGACATGATTCTCGAACTTCGCGAAGTTCTTGGCGAACATCATGACGAGCTCGCCCGCCCGCTCGTCATAGGCGGCCTTGTCGGCCCAGGTGGCTCGCGGATCGAGCATGCGGGAATCGCAACCGGCGACCGCCGTCGGCACCTCGAAGCCGAAATGCGGATCGCGGCGCATCGGCGCGCCGTCGAGCCGCCCCTCCAGCGCCGCCGTCACCAGGGCCCGCGTCATCGCGATCGGCATGCGGCTGCCCACCCCATAGCCGCCGCCGCTCCACCCGGTATTGACCAGGAAGCATGATGCCTGATGGCGGGCGATCTTGTCGCGCAAGAGCTTGCCATAGACGCTCGGATGCCGCGGCATGAACGGCGCACCGAAGCAGGTCGAGAAGGTGGCCTGCGTCCCCTGCACGCCCTTCTCGGTTCCGGCGACCTTCGCCGTGTAGCCCGACAGGAAATGATACATCGCCTGCGCCGGGGTCAGCCGGGCGATCGGCGGCAGCACGCCGAAGGCGTCGGCCGTCAGCATGATGATCGTCTTGGGATGCGGCGCGAGCCCGCTCCTCGATGCATTGGCGATGAACTCGATCGGATAGGCGACGCGGCCATTCTCGGTCAGCGTCGCATCGTCGAAATCGGGCACCCGCGTCTGGGGATCGATTGCGACATTCTCGAGAATCGATCCGAAGCGTCGCGTCGTGCCGTAGATCTGCGGCTCCGCCTCTTCCGACAGGCGGATGGTCTTGGCATAGCAGCCGCCTTCGAAATTGAACAATCCGCGCTCCGACCAGCCATGCTCGTCATCGCCGATCAGGATGCGCGAGGCATCTGACGACAGCGTAGTCTTGCCGGTACCGGACAGACCGAAGAACAGCGCCGATGATTGATCATGGCCGGCATTCGCCGAGCAGTGCATCGGCAGCACGCCGCGCTCCGGCAGCAGATAGTTGAGCGTGGTGAACACCGCCTTCTTGGTCTCGCCGGCATAGCGGGTACCGGCGATCAGCACCCGTCCATTCACGAAATCGCAAGCGATGATCGTGCCGCCATGCGACCCATGCCGCAGCGGATCCGCCGTGAAGCTCGGCAGGTTGAGAATGGTCAGTTCCGGTGTGAAGCTCCTTAGATCGGCAAGCTCCGGACGACGCAGCAGATGGCGGATGAACAGCCCATGCCAGGCAAGTTCGGTGACCACCCGGACATTCAGCCTGTAGGCGGGATCGGCTCCGCCATGGAGGTCCTGCACGAACAGCTCGCGGCTGCCTGCGAACGCCCTCATATCGGCATCGAGCGCTGCGAATGCCTGCCTCGACATGGCATTGTTGTTGTCCCACCAGATCGTCGGCTCGGTGGCGGGATCGCGCACCACGAACTTGTCCTTGGCCGATCGCCCGGTATGCGGGCTGGTGGTCACCTGGAGCGGCCCGTCTGCAGCGACCATGCCCTCGCCGCGCCGCACCGCCGCCTCGTAGAGCTCTGCCACGCCCTGATTGTAAAAGACCGCCTTGGCATCGCCGATGCCGGCTGATTCGATCGGCTGGGCGGGATTGAAGGAACCCGTTCTCGACAAGCTCTCTACCCTCGAGGCGTTGGGGGCGGGAATCAACGGGGCGAAACCCTATTGAATTCCACCATGTCGATCAACAAACACTTGCATGCCCTGCACGACGGGCCATTTCCGCGAGCGTCGCCCGGAGCTCGATCGCATTTTCGACAGGACGATCGAAGGCGACCCGCGCGCTTCGACTGCCCTCGACCAGCGTGAAGCCGTCGCCATCGAGCGCCGCCATCGTCCAGTCGCCGCTGGTCCTGCCGGCAAGCCGGGTTGCGTAAAGTTGAACGGCATCGCGATGGTCGCGGTTCATATGGGCGAGCGCTTCCTCCTCGACCGCGGCGATGGCATCCACCCCGGGCGCCTCGAAGACTTGCGCGGCGGTGAATGTCGCGATCCGTCCGAACCCGGCGACCGCATGGATTTGCCGGGGTTCCAGGCGCCACAAGGCAAAGTCGGAAAAATCGCAGTAATCCGCCGCTTGCGGGTGCTGTGCGAGGTAGCGGCGGCGGTCGTTTCCTGCCGCCCGTGTCATTTGGCCGAGGACCGTCACCCGCGACCCCTGGAGCGCGTCGACCTGGCCTTGAGTCGGAGCCGCGACGAAAAGGGCCGAGGCCCGCCCGTCGCGCTCGATATTTTTCGTGTGCCAGGCGAGCGAAGAAAGGAGTAGAATGGGTGTTCCAGCGGGGTCTGTTGCAACATTGACGAGTGAGACATACGGGTGGCCCGTATCGGCCATGAGGGTTCCAAAATGAGCGATTTGCGCCTGACGGATGAGCCCGCGCGCCGCGGCGGCGGGGTCGGGCTGACCATTCGCCTCAGGCATGGAGGCCTCCTGCGCTATGGCCTTGAACTGGGCGCAGCTCTTCACCACAATCCGGCCAAACATGGGACGGGTGTTCCAGGCTTGGTCGCATCGGGGCTGCAGAGTTGTGGAACCGCCACATTTTGCACGTGTTCGACTTTTAGAGCCGCCTGACATCAGCAGCGAGGAGACAAGATGCCAACGATCGCTCTCGTGGACGACGACCGCAACATCTTAACCTCGGTCAGCATGGCTTTGGAGGCCGAAGGTTATCAGACCAGCACCTACACCGATGGTGTGGCTGCCCTTCAAGGTCTCCAGGACAACCCGGCCGACGTTGCCATTTTCGACATCAAGATGCCGCGCATGGACGGGATGGAGCTGTTGCGCCGCCTGCGCCAGCGCTCCGACATGCCGGTGATCTTCCTCACCTCGAAGGACGACGAGATCGACGAGCTGTTCGGCTTCAAGATGGGGGCCGACGACTTCATCAGGAAGCCGTTCTCGCAACGCCTGCTGGTCGAGCGGGTGAAGGCGGTGCTCCGGCGTGCTCAGCAGCGCGACGGTTCGGTGACCGCTCCCGAGCCCTCGCGGGCGATCGAGCGCGGCAAGCTGGTGATGGATCCCGACCGCCATTCCTGCACCTGGGATAGCCAGGCCGTGACCCTGACCGTGACCGAATTCCTGATCCTGCAGTCGCTTGCCCAACGACCTGGCATCGTCAAGAGCCGCGACGCCCTGATGGACGCCGCCTATGACGATCAGGTCTATGTCGACGACCGCACGATCGACAGCCACATCAAGCGGCTCCGCAAGAAGTTCAAGGTGGTCGACGACAGTTTCGATGCCATCGAGACGCTGTATGGCGTCGGCTATCGCTTCAAGGAGGCTTGAGAAGTCCGGGCCGAGGACGTCGGGGTCGCTTCATCGGGCTCGGGGAGGATTTGACTCGCCGCCATGGTGGCCATCGAAACGAGAGATCGGGTCGAGGTCGACGACTTTGCTTCGTCGGCCGATGCGGCGCGCGACGAGCCGAGCTTCTCCCTGCACGATCTGGCGCCGGCTCACCTCACCAGCCGGATCATCCTGTTCAATTTCGTCGGCCTCGTCATCCTGGTCGCCGGCATCCTCTATTTCAGCCAGTCGCGCGAAAGCCTGATCTCGGCCCGCGTCCAGAGCTTGATGACCCAGGGCCACATCATGGCCGCCGCCATCGCCTCCTCCGCCACCGTCGACACCGGTGAGATCGTCATCGATCCCGACAGGCTCCTGGAGCCGAGCGAGGAAGTGGGCGATGTCGATGTCCACAATCTCGACTTCCTGATCAATCCCGAGCGCGCCGGCCCGGTGCTCCGGCGCCTCGTCTCCTCGACTGACCGGGCCGCGGCCGCAATCCGCGCCCGCATCTTCGACCGCGAGGGTCTGCTCGTCGTCGACAGCCGCTATCTTTATGGCCGCGGCGACGTGCTGCGAGTCGAGCTGCCGCCGATCGCCAAGGAAAGCAAGGGCGTCCTGACCACCGCCTGGAATGCGATCAACGACTGGCTGTTCACCAACGATTATCCGGTCCAGAAGGAATATGGGCTCGACAACGGCAAGGACTTTCCGGAAGTGACCGCCGCCCTGAACGGCGCCTCGGTATCGGTCGTCCGGGTCAATGACGAGAAGGAGATCGTCGTGTCGGTCGCCGTGCCGATCCAGCGCTTCCGCGCTGTCCTCGGCACCCTCGTGCTGTCGACCCGCGGCGGCGAGATCGACGAGGTCCTGCGCAACGAGCGGCGCATTGTGTTCTTCACCTTCCTCTTCGCCGCCCTTGTGACAAGCCTGCTCGCCATGTCGCTGGCCGGTCATATTGCCGAACCCATCCGGCTCCTGGCGCGGGCCGCCGAGCGGGTCCGCAAGGGCGTCAACAATCGCGTCGAGATCCCCGATTTCACGCAGCGCCGCGACGAGATCGGCCATCTCTCCGGCGCATTGCGCGACATGACCAACGCCCTTTACCGCCGGATCGACGCCATCGAGGCCTTTGCCGCCGATGTCAGCCATGAGCTCAAGAATCCGCTGACCTCGCTGCGCAGCGCCGTCGAGACCCTGCAATATGCCCGCACCGACGAGCAGCGCTCCCGCCTCAACACCATCGTCAAGGATGACGTTCGGCGGCTCGATCGGCTGATCACCGACATTGCCGATGCCTCGCGCCTCGATGCGGAGCTCGCCCGCGCCCAGGCCAAATCGGTCGACCTGGAGCAGCTCCTGCGCACCCTCGTCGACTTCGCCAACGAGACCAAGAAGGACAGCGCTCCCCACATCCGCCTCGAGGTGGTGCGGCCGCCCTATGGTCTCGCCGATGCCTTCACGATTGTTGGCCATGACAATCGACTTGGTCAGGTGGTGCGCAATCTGGTGGACAATGCCGCCTCCTTCTCGCCGCCAGGCTCGACCGTCACCGTGCGGTTGCGGCGGCTGGCGCGGCAGGTCGAGTTCCGGGTCGACGACGAGGGTCCCGGCATCAATCCCGATCAGATGGCCCGCATCTTCGATCGCTTCTACACCGACCGACCGCCCGGTTACTTCGGCAAGAATTCGGGTCTCGGCCTCTCGATCTCGCGCCAGATCGTCGAGGCGCATGGTGGCCGCATCCGCGCGGAGAACCGCATGGGCGTGTCGGAAGCAGACGGCCCGAAGGTGCTCGGCGCGCGCTTCGTGGTGCGCCTGCCGGCGCTGTGACGACCATTCACGCCTCCGCGGTTCTGGCCGGCGCGCGCGCGGTGTTGATTCGCGGTGCCGCAGGGTCGGGCAAATCGAGTCTCGCCTTGGCGTTGATCCGGGCCGGCGAAACGGGCGCCCTCCCCTTCACGCGCCTCGTCGGCGATGACCGGATCCGCGTCGAGGCTGCGCACGGGCGGCTCACGGTGCGCCCGGCCGCGACACTTGAGGGTCTCATCGAAATTCGCGGCCTCGGAATCCGCCGCCTTCCGTTCGAACCGCTGGCGGTCGTCGGCCTTGTGGTCGACCTCGGCGCGTCCGACTCGGAGCGCCTTCCCGCCGCGGATTCGGCCGTTACGGAAGTCGCCGGGATCGGCCTGCCGCGACTTGCGGTCGCGCCCGGCACAGACCCGCTTCCCCTCCTGTTTGCTGCATTGCGCACGGGAAAATCGGGCGAATAATGCCGCTTTTGGGCGCGTCTTACCGCGCCGCAAAATATATTTCCCGGCACCCCCCACCCCCTTGCGCTTGCCCGGCACATGGTCATGATGGCGCCCTTTCGTGCGGTGGGACGCTAAGCACGCGCCGGCCGGAGTCCCGTTCTTCACATGATAGGTTTGGTTCTCGTCACCCACGGGCGGCTTGCCGTCGAGTTCCGCGCGGCCCTGGAACACGTGGTCGGCCGCCAGGACCAGATCGAGACCGTCACGATCGGCCCGGACGACGACGTCGAGCAGCGCCGCCGCGACATCATCGAGGCGGTCAAGGCTGCGGACTCGGGCGAAGGCGTGGTGATCCTGACCGACATGTTCGGCGGCACGCCCTCCAACCTCTCGATCTCGGTGATGAACCGGCCCAACGTCGAGGTGCTCGCCGGCATCAACCTTCCGATGCTGGTGAAGCTCGCAAAGGTGCGCGCCGATTGCCCGCTCGAAAGGGCCGTCGCCGCCGCGCAGGAGGCGGGCAAGAAATACATCACCGTTGCGAGTCGCGTGCTTGCCGGGAAATGAGCTCGCCGCATTCCGACGATCTTGCCAGTGCGCCGGGCGCGGTCACCCGCGTGATGAAGATCGTCAACGAGAAGGGCCTGCATGCCCGCGCGTCGGCGAAGTTCGTGCAGCTGGTGGAGAAATTCGACGCAATCGT
>JBIOYR010000145.1:0-7985 GCA_044870245.1 Aestuariivirgaceae bacterium
GGAGGAAGCCTTTGAGCCAGCGGGCGCGCTGGTTCAGCCAATTGCCGAGCGCGACATTGGCCTCCTCATGGGTCGAGGCGGCGATCACCCGGCAGCGATAGCCGTGCCGTGCCAGACGGAAGCCGAGATCGGCATCCTCGGTGACGTTATAAGGGTCCCAGCGACCCACCCGGTGGAGCGCGGCGGTGCGAAAATGGTTGGAGGTGCCGCCCAGGGGAAAGGCACAACCGAGCGCCGCCAGCATCGGCAGCTGGAGATCGAACAGCACGGCATATTCGATGGCGAACTGGCGGGTCAGCCAATTCTCATGAACGTTGTAGAAGGCGAGCCGGGCCTGGAGACAGACGATATCGGGCGGGCTCGCGGCAAAGGTCTCGGCGGCAAGGCGAAGCTGGCCGGGCTCGGGAATGTCCTCGGCGTCGAACACGGTGAGCAGGCTGCCGCGGGCGAAGGCAAGCGCGTAGTTCAGGGCCTTGGGCTTGGTCAGCGGCAGCGCCGGCGGCACGACGACAATGGTGAATTGCGGCGGCAGGCCAAGTGTCGACAAGGCAATGCGGGTATCATGATCATCGGCCTCGACCACGAGGATGATGTCGAGCTTGTGCCGGGGATAGTCGAGCGCCGCCAGGCTCGTCACCAGCTGCTCCAGGATGTTGGCTTCGCGATGAAGCGGTGCCAGGACCGTGTAGACGGGCAGCTCGGTGTCGGAGAGCCGGCGGGGGCGGCGCGATGGCGGCCGCGGCCAGCGGAAGAGGCAGGCCCAGCGCAGGGTGGCGAGAGCAAGGAATGCCGGCGAGGCGAGCGCCACCAGGATTGGCGGCCAGAGCGTCGTTGCGATGATGATGACGATGGCGCCCGTCGCGAAAATCACTGCCTGGGCGGTGGTCAGCCGCCGCGCCGCCGAGAAATGCGGGCGGCTGCGCGCGAGTCCGAAACAGGCCGAGTGGAGCACAGGCGACATCGCCGTCATCAACCATAAGTTGATGACGGTGGCAATCTACCCGTTGCGGCGATCTATTCGTCGAGCGTCTGCTCCAAGAAACGCATCAAAGCGGTCTCGGCGAGGGAGAGGCCACGCCGGCGCGCCGGATGGAGAAGGTCCTCCGGCAGGCTCCGTGCCTCATAGGCAGTCACGATGGCGGGATGAATATAGCTCTTGCGGGCGACCGTCGGCGTGTTGGCGAGGACGAGCGCAACGCTGCGCGCCACCGCCGTCGCCGTTCGCTTGGCTTCGGTCCGCGATTGCGGGATGCCGCTCCTGGCAAAAGTCTCGAGAGCCAAGGCGGAAGCGTGAAAGGTGCGGAAATCCTTGGCGGTGACCGGCTCGCCGGTCGCCTCGCCGAGCCAGGCGTTGATGTCATTGGCGGTCAAAGGCCTGACAGGGCCGGTCGGATCGAGAAACAGCCGCCGGCCGCGGAGCCGCCGAAGCCGCTCGATGGCGGTCATGAGCAAGGGATCCTCGATCTCCTTGTCGATGCGCTTGCCGCCCTTGCCGCGGAATGACAGGCGGATGGTCGAGTGGTTGATCCGGACATGGCGCTTGAGCAAGGTCGCGGCACCGCGACCGCTTTCCTCGCCGGCATACATCTCATGGCCGACCCTGAGCACCGCGATGTCGATCAGGCGGACGGCAGTGGCAATGACCGTCTCGCGGGTCAGCTCGGCGGCCTCGATCGAAGTCGCCACGCGCTGGCGAAGATCCGGCAGCACAATGCCCAGGCGCTTCAGGCGAAGCGCCTTCGCCTGGGCGCGCACATCCTCCCAGGCCTCATGGTAGATGTATTGCAGGCGCCCCGCCTCGTCGCGGCCGACCGCCTGAAGATGCGCCTGGGGATCGGCGGCAATCCGCACCTCGCTCCAGGCCGGCGGAATGACGAGGTCGGCGATCCGCCTTCGGGTGGGGCGGTGGATGACGGTGCGGCCCTGCGGATCGACATAGGAGAAGCCAAGCCCCGCCTTGACGCGACGGATCGGCATTTCCGCAGGGTCAATCCGGCGCAGTCCGGCTTCTTCCAGTGCCAGCTCGATATCATGCATCACAGCCGAATTCGCCGCGACCACTTCAGTTCCCTAGAGCCACTGATCGACGCGCGTGCCGACCGCTGCGGCAAGATGTGGCAGGCGGTACCGGTCGAGCCGTTCGACCAGGCCGAGATTGATGGCACGGATGAGCTCCGGACCCTGATAGACCAGCGCCGAATAAAGCTGCAGCAGGCTCGCACCGGCGGTGATCTTGCTCCAGGCGTCGTCGGCGGAGGCAATGCCCCCGACCCCGATGAGCGGCAGCCTGCCCTCGGTCAGCCGGTGCATGCGGGCAAGGATGCGCGTCGAGCGCTCGAAAAGCGGCCGCCCCGACAGGCCGCCCGCCTCGCCGGCATGGCGGGATCTGAGACCTCCTCGCGACAGGGTCGTATTGGAAATGATCAAGCCGTCAAGGGCAGCGCTGCCGATCGCCACCTCGGCGATGTCGGCGAGTCCCGCCTCGTCGAGGTCGGGAGCGATCTTGAGCAGGAGCGGCGCCTTGCGGCCGTCCTGCCCGCCGGTCCGCTCGCGCTCCGCCTCGAGGCGCGCCAGGAGCGCCTCGAGCTCGCGGCGGTCCTGCAGCCGGCGCAGTCCCGGCGTGTTGGGGGACGAGACATTGAGGGTGATGTAATCGGCGAGCCGATTGAAGTTGGCGATGCCGCGGAGATAATCGCCGATCCTGTCGGTGGTGGTGCGGTTGGCGCCGATATTGACGCCGACGATGCCGGGGCGGCCGCGGCGCCGGTCGAGGCGCGCCACGGCGGCGTCATGGCCCCCATTGTTGAAGCCGAGCCGGTTGATGATTCCCTGATCCTCGGGCAGGCGAAACAAACGCGGTCGCGGATTGCCGCCCTGCGGCTCCGGCGTCAGCGATCCGACTTCGACAAAGCCGAAGCCCAGCCTCAGCATGGGATCGATGACCTCGGCATTCTTGTCGAAGCCGGCGGCAAGGCCGAGGGGATTGGGGAAGGACAGGTCAAAAAGATTCACCGCCAGGGCCGGGCTGGCAACGACGTCGCCCGGCGGCACCACGCCGAGGCGGAGCGCGGCCAGGGTCAGCCGGTGAGCGGTCTCGGCGTCGACCATGCCGAGCAGCGGCCTGGCGACTTGGAAGAGGGTCATGAAACGGTGTCTGTCAGGCCAATTTGGCCGGGTCGAGGCTCGCGCTTTGCTTGCGTGCAGGTACCAACCATGGTACAATTTTCCTAATTTAACTGCGCTTATGACAGAATGTCCTAACCGAGGGCCGCATGTTCTCGCACAAACAGATGTGGGATGCCATCGATGCACTTGCTGCGAGAAACGGATTGTCGACGTCGGGGCTGGCCAAACGGGCGGGTCTCGATGCCACCACCTTCAACAAATCGAAGCGGCTGTCGTCGGCCGGCCATATGAGATGGCCGACAACGGAGAGCCTGTCGCGCATCCTCGATGCGACGCGAACGCCGTTTCATGATTTCGTGCAGCTGGTGAACGGCAAAGCGGAGCGGCCGGCCGAGTCGATCCCGTTCATCGGCTTCACCCGAGCGGGAGACGATGGGCTTTTCGATGACGGCGGCGCGCCGATCGGGAGCGGCTGGGAGCAGATCGCCTTCCCGAAGGTGAACGATCCATCCGCCTTTGCGCTCGAGATCTCCGGCGATGGCCTGCTGCCGGTCTATCGCGACGGCGATACGATCATCGTGTCGCCAGGCTCGCAGGCGCGGCGCGGCGATCGCGTGGTGGTCAAGACCAAGGCGGGCGAGATCATGGCGCGGGTGATGACGCGGCAGACCGCCAGGACGATCGAGCTCAACGGCTTCCGGCCGGACCATCCGCCGGTGTCGCTCGGCGTCGGCGATGTGGCCTGGGTGGCGCGGATCGTCTGGGCATCTCAGTAGGAAGGCAGTAGGCATTGGGCAAATAGGCAGTGAGCGGAAATCTTCCCTACTGCCTACTGCCTAATTCCTCGCCTTATCCACCAGCTTGTTCTTGCCGATCCACGGCATCATCTCGCGCAGCCGGGCGCCGACCGCCTCGATCGGATGAGCATCGTTCACCCGCCGCGTCGCCTTGAACATCGGCTGGCCCGCCTTGCATTCGCGGATCCAGTCGCTGGTGAACTTGCCGGTCTGAATCTCCCTGAGCACGCGGCGCATCTCGGCGCGGGTCTGATCGTTGATGATGCGCGGGCCGATGGTGTACTCGCCGAACTCGGCCGTGTTGGAGATCGAATAATTCATGTTGGCGATGCCGCCTTCATAGATCAGGTCGACGATCAGCTTGACCTCGTGAAGGCATTCGAAATAGGCCATCTCGGGTGCATAACCGGCCTCGACAAGGGTCTCGTAGCCGGCGCGGATCAGCTCGACGAGACCGCCGCACAGCACCGTCTGCTCGCCGAACAGATCGGTTTCGCATTCCTCCTTGAAGGTGGTCTCGATGATGCCCGAGCGGCCACCGCCGATGGCCGAGGCATAGGAGAGCGCCAGATCGTGCGCGTTGCCCGAGGCGTCCTGGTGGATGGCGATGAGGCAGGGCACGCCGCCGCCACGCTGATACTCGCTGCGCACCGTATGGCCCGGCCCCTTGGGAGCGATCATCACCACATCGAGGCTCGGCGGCGCCTCGATCAGGTTGAAATGGATGTTGAGGCCGTGGGCGAAGGCGATGGCGGCACCATCCCGGATCTGGCCGACGATCTCGTTCTTCCAGATGTCGGCCTGAAGCTCGTCAGGGGTGCACATCATCATGAGGTCGGCGGATTTGGCGGCATCGGAAACGCCCAGCACGCGGAAGCCGTCGGCCTCCGCCTTTCTGGCGGACTGCGAGCCGGGGCGCAGCGCCACCACGACATCCTTGACACCGGAATCCTTGAGGTTCAGCGCGTGGGCGCGGCCCTGGCTGCCATAGCCGACGATGCACACGTTCCGACCCTTGATCAGATTGACGTCGGCATCTCGATCATAATAAACGCGCATCGCAGAACGACCTCCCATTTGGCGAAGAGCTAGATAGAACAATCTCGCGCCGGCGCGCAACTTCAGCCGCCGCATGCCTCCCGATAAAGACGGACAGTCTCGGCCATGCCGTGGATCAGGGCATCGGAGGTCAGCGCGTGACCGATCGAGACCTCGGCCAGATTGGGCAGGCGGGCGACGAGCGGCGGCAGATTGACGAGGGTGAGATCATGGCCGGCATTGAGCCCGATCCCGGCGTCGCGCGCCGCCTTGCCGGTCGCGACGATCCGCTCGAGCTCGCGAGCGCGTACCGCCGGGTCGGCGGTGCCGCCATAGGGGCCGGTATAGATCTCGATGCGGTCGGCACCGACCTCGCGCGCCTCGGCGGCCCGCTCGGGCTCCGCCTCGACGAAGACAGAAACACGCATGCCGCTCGATTTCAGGCGGGCGATGACATCGCTGAGGAAGGTGCGGTGGGCGGCGATGTCGAAGCCATGATCGGAGGTCGCCTGGCGGACATCGTCCGGCACCAGCGTCGCCTGATCCGGCCTGACGCTCTCGACGAGCTCGATGAAGCGGGCATCGGGATTGCCCTCGATGTTGAACTCGGCACCGGGGAATTGCCGCACCAGCCGGGCGAGCACCGGCACGTCAGACCGGCGGATATGGCGCTCGTCGGGCCGGGGATGGACGGTGATCCCGTGCGCCCCCGCCTCGAGCGCGATGCGGGCGATCGCCTCGACCGACGGCCATGGCAGGTTGCGGCGGTTGCGCAGCAGCGCGATGGCGTTGACATTGACCGATAGGGCCGCAGCCATGTCACACCCGCATCCGGTCGACGCCGCGCGAAATGGCGGCGATGCCGGTGCGCACCACCTCGACAAGCCCGAGCGGCTGCATCAGCGAAATGAATTGCTCGACCTTGCCGGTCTTGCCGGTGAGCTCGAAGACGAAGGATGCGTTGGTTGCATCGACAACGCGCGCCCGGAAGGCATCGGCCAGGCGCAGGGCCTCGACGCGGTGGTCGCCGGTTCCCGCCACCTTGACCAGCGCCAGCTCGCGCTCGATGGCATTGCCGCTGACCGTCAGATCCGCCACCGAATGGACCGGCACCAGCCGCTCGAGCTGGCTCTTGATCTGCTGCAGCACCATCGGGGTGCCGCGGGTGACAATGGTGATGCGCGAGACATGGGCCTCATGCTCGGTCTCCGATACGGTGAGAGATTCGATGTTGTAGCCGCGGCCGGAGAACAGGCCGATGACCCGGGCGAGGACGCCCGGCTCGTTGTCGACGACAATCGACAGGGTGTGAGCCTCGATCGGATCCTTGCGATCCTCGAGGAAATAGGCCGATGCCGGCTGGTCGATCGCGGGCTTGGTCATGACTTTCACCACCTACACCAGAACCTTGCCTTCGGCGCCGATCGCCTGGTCGATCTCGTCGTCCGGGACATCCTCGCCCAGCAGCATCTCGTGATGCGCCTTGCCGGAGGGGATCATCGGGAAGCAGTTGGCGAGATTGGCGACGCGGCAGTCGAACAGCACCGGCGCCTTGACCTCGATCATCTCGCGGATCGCCTGATCGAGATCGCCGGGCTTGGCACAGCGGATGCCGTGGCAGCCATAGGCCTCGGCCAGCTTGACGAAATCGGGGAGCGCCTCGGAGTAGCTCTCCGACAGACGGTTGCCATGAAGCAGCTGCTGCCACTGGCGCACCATGCCCATATATTGATTGTTGAGGATGAAGATCTTGACGGGCAGCCGGTACTGCACCGCCGTCGACATCTCCTGCATGGTCATCTGCACCGAGGCATCGCCGGCAATGTCGATGACCAGCGATTTCGGATGCGCCACCTGGACGCCGATCGCCGAGGGCAGGCCATAGCCCATGGTGCCGAGCCCGCCCGAGGTCATCCAGCGGTTGGGCTCCTCGAAGCGGAAGAACTGGGCAGCCCACATCTGATGCTGGCCGACCTCGGTGGTGATGTAGGTGTCGTGGCCGCGGGTCAGGGCATAGAGCCGCTCCAGCGCATATTGCGGCATGATGACGTCGTCGTTCCGCCGGTAGCGCAGGCAGTCACGCCGTCGCCAGCGGGCGATGTCCTTCCACCAGTCGTGGTGATTGTCCTGATCGGGCCAGGTCTTGCGATCATGCATCAGGCCCAGAATATCGCCGAGGACATTGGCGCAGTCGCCGACGATCGGGACATCGATCCGGACATTCTTGTTGATCGAGGAGGGATCGATGTCGATGTGAATCTTCTTCGAGCCGGGCGAGAAGGCATCGAGCCGGCCGGTGATGCGATCGTCGAACCGGGCGCCGACACACAGCATGACGTCGCAGCCATGCATTGCGAGATTGGCCTCGTAAGTGCCGTGCATGCCCAGCATGCCGAGCCAGTTCGGCCCGGAGGCGGGATAGGCGCCAAGGCCCATCAGGGTCGAGGTGATCGGGAAGCCGGTCTTCTCGACGAGCTCGCGCAGGCGGCGCGATGCCTCGGGGCCGGAGTTGATGACGCCGCCGCCCGAATAGATCAGCGGCCGCCTGGCCTGGAGCAGCAGCGCGACCGCCGCCTCGATGGCGACGGGGTCGCCCTTGACGCGCGGCCGGTAGGTCTTGTGCTCGATATTGGCGGGGCCGACATAGCGGCCCTTGGCGAATTGGACGTCCTTCGGGATGTCGACCACGACGGGGCCAGGGCGGCCATGGGTCGCGACATGGAAGGCCTCGTGCAGGATGCGCGCCAGATCGTTGACATTCTTGACCAGGTAATTGTGCTTGGTGCACGGCCGGGTGATGCCGACGGTGTCGCATTCCTGGAAGGCGTCATTGCCGATCAGATGGGTCGGCACCTGGCCGGTGATGCAGACCATCGGGATCGAGTCCATCAGCGCGTCGGTGAGGCCGGTGACGGCGTTGGTGGCGCCCGGCCCCGAGGTGACGAGGACGACGCCGCATTTGCCGGTGGAGCGGGCATAGCCCTCGGCCATGTGGGTGGCGCCCTGCTCGTGACGCACCAGGAT
>JBIOYR010000146.1:0-9844 GCA_044870245.1 Aestuariivirgaceae bacterium
CTGGTTTTCCCGGCATCGACCGCGGCTTTGCATTTTAGGGCAGGCGCTCGCTTGCGAAAAATCTGCGGAGTGGCGAATTTGCCCGATGACATTGGGAGTTACGCTCTCTAGCCTTTGCGAGGTGCGACTCACGGGGAGTCGCGACCGGTGAGTCGGGCACGCTGCATTGGAGAGCGGGTACATGCGGATGCGAATTGTCGCGTCGGTGCGCCTCGTCACGGCGAGGGCGCTCGTCGTTGCCGGCTTGTCTATGACGGGGCCGGCAATGGCGCTGGCCACCGAATCGATCGCCGCCGCACTCGCCTCCTCCTATATGGGCAACCCGACGCTCAATGCCGAACGGGCGCGGCAGCGGGCCACCGACGAGACCGTGCCGCAGGCATTGTCGGGCTGGCGGCCGACAGTGTCGGCCAATGGCGACGCCGGCGTGGCGTGGAACGATTCGAGCCTCAAGAAGCCGACACAGACGAACCCCGCGGGCGTGGCGGTGACGCTGACCCAGCCAGTGTTTCGCGGCTTCCAGACCGTCAGCGGCACCGCTCAGGCCGAGGCTCTGGTCAGTGCCGGCCGCCAGAGCCTGCTGTCGGTGGAGCAGCAGGTCCTGCTCGATGCCGCAACCGCCTACATGAATGTGATTCGCGACCGCAACGTTCTTCAACTTCGCCAAAAGAATGTCGAGGTGCTGACCGAGCAGCTCAAGGCATCGCAGGCGCGCTTCGATGTCGGCGAGATCACCCGCACCGACGTGGCGCAGTCGCGGGCGAGCCTCGCGCAATCCCAGTCGGCGCGCGCGGCGGCCGAGGCGAACCTGGCGGCTTCGGTGGCCAATTACCTGCGGATCATCGGCCACGCGCCAGGGACCTTGCGCTTTCCGCAGATCTCGCCCTTGACACCGAAGTCGCTCGATGGCGCCCTCGCCATGGCCGAGCGGATTAATCCCAACATACTCGCCGCCGCATTCAACGAGGAGGCGGCGCGCCATAACATCGATCTCGTGCAAGGTGGGCTGCTTCCGGTGGTCTCCTTCAACGCGCAATACACCTACAACCACGAACCCTCAGCCGGGATCGAGTGGAGCGACCAGGCAACACTGTTCGGACAGGTGCAGATTCCGGTTTATGAGGGCGGGCTGATCTATTCGCAGGTCCGTCAGGCCAAGCAGACGGATAGCCAGCGTCGGCTCGAGGTGGTGGATGTGCGCCGGCAGGTGCGTGAGCAGGTGTCGAATGCATGGAACCTGCTGAAGGCGGCCGAGGCGGTGATCGTTTCAAGCCGCACCCAGGTCGAAGCCAACCAGCTGGCTCTCGAAGGCGTCCGCCAGGAGGCGCTGGTGGGGTCGCGGACAACGCTCGATGTGCTCGACGCCGAGCAAACCTTTGTCGATTCGCAGGTGCTGCTGGCGACCGCCGAGCGCGACCGCATCGTCTCGGCCTATCAGCTGATTGCCGCCATCGGCCATATGACGGCGCGGGATCTCGCCCTCGACGTCGTTTTCTACGATGTCGAGCAGAATTATCTCGATGTCCGCTACAAATGGATCGGCACCCGGGCAAACACCGTGGATTGAACGGTTTCTGTCGATAACCGGCTCGTCGATGCGGCGTCGCAATTTGCCCTGAGGAGGAATTCGGGCAATCTCATGGCCGCATAAAGAAGTGATTCGCGTGAAGTGAGGCAGCATGGGCAGGGCGAAGACGGCACAGGATCCCTCGATCGAATCGCTGCTCGACTCGATCCGCCGCGCTATCCATGACGGCAGCGCCGGCTCGGAAGATTCTCCTGCGGCCAAGGTGCAGCCGGTTGCAGCTGCACCGAAGGCGGGTGCCGCCGAGAGCCCGCGGCCAGGCAAGGCTCCGCCGGCGCCGCTGCGACCGCTGCAGCCCCAGTCTCCCAGCTTTCGGCCGCCGCAGGCCGGTGAGGTTGCGGGGGTCAAGCCGTCGCTGCGCCCGGTCCAGGCCAAGTCGCCTCCGCAGCCGCCGGCCGTTGCGGGCTCGACGCGCGAAACCCGGCTGAACCTTGCTGCGGCAGGCTCCGGCCCGGGAGCGCTGGCGACCCGCACCGATGATTTCCTAGCGCTGCGCAACCGGCTGGCCAATCTTTCGGTCACCCGCGACCGGCTGTCGCGGACGCTCTCGGGCCAGGACAATGGTTTTGCCGGAATCCTGGGCGGCGATGTGCGGTTGGAGGAGGCGCTGGCGCGGGCCGGCGGCCACAAAGTGCCGGAGCACGTGCCTTATGGCGGCTTCCGCGACACCGCACCAGCGCTGCGCAGCGAGCCGATGCACCCGGCTTCCCCGCTTGATGACGTGGTCTTTTCGCAATTGCGGTCGCATGGGCTGCAATTCACTGCCGGCTATGAGAGCGATGCCGCGACTTATGATCCGCTCGGCGGTTGCGACGATTCGGTACCGCTCGCCGAAGAGCCGAGTCACGGCTATGGCGAACCCGGCGAGGCCGATTTCGATACAACCGAGGATTATCTAGGCAAGGATCATGAGTCGGCCCGCTCCTGGTTGCCGGCGCGTCCCGCCCATCCGGGCAGACAGGCAACCGTCGATCCATCCGGCATCCTCTCGGACGATGCGAGCGATGCAACCGCAAGCGCCTTCAACCGGCTCGCCGACACCATCGTGGCTCAGGCGACGGCCGGCAACCGATCGGTCGAGGAGATCACTCGCGAGGTGCTTCGGCCGATGCTGAAAAGTTGGCTGGACGAACATTTGCCGCGCGTCGTCGAGCGACTGGTGCGCGAGGAGATCGAGCGGGTGGCCCGGCGCGGCGGCCGGTAGCGGGCCTTCAGGCAGTTGATTGCCGCCGTGCCGTGGTGTTTAACCGCAAGTTCCAAATCGCGCCACAAGCACCATGCTCGACAAAACCTACGACCCTGCTGCGAGCGAGCAGCGCATTTATGAACGTTGGGAGAGCGCCGGCTCCTTCCGCTGCGGCAGGCGGCCTGCCGCCGAGCCGTTCACCATCGTGCTGCCGCCTCCGAATGTCACCGGGTCGCTTCATATGGGCCATGCGCTCAATGTCACGATCCAGGACATTCTTTGCCGGTTCGAGCGGCTGCGGGGCAGGGACGTGCTGTGGCAGCCCGGCACCGATCATGCCGGCATCGCCACGCAGATGGTGGTCGAGCGCCTGCTGGTGCAGGAGAACCATACCGACCGAAAGACCATGGGGCGGGAGGCGTTCGTTCGCCGGGTCTGGGAGTGGAAGGCGGTGTCCGGTGGCCAGATTGCGCAGCAACTGCGTCGTCTCGGCGCCTCCTGCGACTGGTCGCGCGAGCGCTTCACCATGGATGAAGGCCTGTCGCGGGCGGTCACCAGGGTGTTCGTGCAGCTCCACAAGCAGGGCCTGATCTATAAGGACAAGCGGTTGGTCAATTGGGACCCGAAGCTCCTGACCGCGATTTCCGACCTCGAGGTGCAGGAAGTCGAGGTGAAGGGCCAGCTCTGGTACTTCCGCTATCCGATCGAGGGCTCCGACCGCTTCATCACGGTCGCCACCACCCGCCCGGAGACGATGCTCGGCGATACCGGGGTCGCGGTTCATCCCGACGACGAGCGCTATCGCGATCTGGTGGGGCTTCACGCCATTCTGCCGCTGGTCGGCCGGCGGATGCCGATCGTCGCCGATTCCTATTCCGATCCCGAGAAGGGCACCGGTGCGGTCAAGATCACCCCGGCGCATGACTTCAACGATTTCGAGGTCGCCCGCCGGCACGACCTGCCAATGGTCAACATCCTCGCCGCCGATGGCACGATGGCGTTGCGCGACAATCCCAACTTCGTCGCCGGCGTTCCGCGCAGCGACGAGCTGGTGACGCTGATTATGGGGCTCCACGGCGCCGACCGGTTCGAGGCGCGCAAGATCGTCGTCGACAAGATGACCGAAGCGGGCCTCGTGGAGAGGGTCGAGCCGCATGTCTATCAGGTGCCGCATGGCGACCGCTCGGGCGTGGTCATCGAGCCGTGGCTGACCGAGCAATGGTATGCCGACGCCGCCACCTTGGCGCAGCCGGCGATCGAGGCAGTCGAAGGCGGCAGGACGTCCTTCGTCCCGAAGCAATGGGAGAAGACCTATTTCGAGTGGATGCGCAACATCCAGCCTTGGTGCATTTCGCGCCAGCTGTGGTGGGGTCACCAGATTCCCGCCTGGTATGGACCGGATGGAACCATCTTCGTCGAGGAGACTGAGGATCTGGCGCTCGCCGATGCCGCCCGCCATTACGGGGCACGCACCAACCTGACCCGCGACGAGGACGTGCTCGATACGTGGTTCTCCTCGGCATTGTGGCCGTTCTCGACGCTGGGCTGGCCCGACCGGACGCCGGAGCTCGAGCGGTATTATCCGACCGACGTGCTGGTCACCGGCTTCGACATCATCTTCTTCTGGGTGGCGCGGATGATGATGATGGGCCTCACCTTCATGAAGGAGGTGCCGTTCCACACGGTTTACATCCACGCCCTGGTGCGCGACGACAAGGGGCGGAAGATGTCGAAGTCGCTCGGCAATGTCATCGATCCGATCAGCCTTGTCGAAGCGTTCGGCGCCGATGCGCTGCGCTTCACCCTGGCGGCGATGGCGGCGCAGGGGCGCGACATCAAGCTCTCGACGTCGCGCATCGAGGGCTATCGCAATTTCGGCACCAAGCTGTGGAACGCCGCACGATTTCTGGCGATGCAGGATTGCCGGCGCGCCCCGGACTTCGATCCGGCGGCGGTCAGGCTCACCGTCAATCGATGGATTCTCGGCGAGATCGGCAGGGCCAATCGCGAGGTGACGGAGGGGATCGCCAGCCATCGCTACAATGATGCTGCAGGCGCACTCTATCAGTTCGTCTGGAACGTGTTCTGCGACTGGTATATCGAGCTGATCAAGCCGGTCCTTGGCGGCAGCGACTCAGCGGCGGCCGGCGAAACGCGCAAGGTCGCGGCTTTCGTCCTTGATCAAATTCTCATCCTGCTCCACCCGTTCATGCCTTTCATGACCGAGGAGCTTTGGGACAAGACCGGTGCCCTTGGACCGGGGCGCGAGACCATGCTGATCGATGCGAGCTGGCCGTCGGCGGCAGATCTTGGCGATGCGGCGGCGGCAGGAGAGATCGACTGGGTGATCAAGCTCATTTCCGAGATCCGCTCGGTCAGGGCCGAGATGAACGTGCCGGCAGGTGCCCGCATCCCCTGCGTGCTGGTCGGGACAACGCCCGAGGCGCGATCGCGGGCCGAAGCCTGGGCCACCGAGATCACTCGTCTGGCCCGGCTCGATGGCCTGGAATTCAGCGACGCCCCGCCCCCCGGCGCTGCGCAGATCGTGTTGGAAGGCGCCATTGCCATGCTGCCGCTTGCCGGCTTCATCGACATCGCCGCCGAGCATGCGCGGCTTGGCAAGGAGCTCGACAAGACCGCCAAGGATATGGCGGCGATCTCCGGTCGGCTCAACAATCCCGGATTCGTCGCCAAGGCGCCGGAAGAGGTGATCGAGGAGGCGCGGGAGCGTCAGAACACGCTCCTCGCGCGCAAGGCCAAGATCGAAGAGGCTTTGGCGCGGCTCAACCAGGTAGGCTGAGCCGATTGCCGAGCCGATTGCTCAGTTGACGGGCATGCCAGCCATCTCGCTCAGGCGCGACACGTCCTTGACCGAGATCATGCTGCCACGCCATTCGAGGACGCCGGCGGCCCTGAGCTCGCCGATGAACCGGCTGGCATATTGCCGGGTCACTCCGACCAGCGATGCGAAGTCGCTTTGCGTGAGCTTGACCTTGAGGCGGACACCGTTGTCGCCGCAAGGCTGGCCGACGCGGGTGGCGAGCATCAGGAGTTCCTGATTGACCCGGCGCCGCGCCTCGAAGGTTTTCGAGTCGAGATACTGACCGAGGGTCGTGCGGTAAGCCTCGGTCAGGATGAGAGCCCAGCAGCGATAATAGGCCGGACTCTCCTCCAGCACCGCATCGAATGCGGATAGGGGGAAATGCAGAATCACGGTGCGGTGCGCCGCCACCGCATCGAGCAGGAACGGTTCCCTGTCGAGGCAGTTGCCCTGGCCGAACCAGCTTCCCGGCTCGAGGAAATTGTAGAACAGGCTGGCACCCGGCTCGCGCTCGGCGACCAGATTGACCTGGCCCTCGAGGACCGCGTAGACGCCCGATGGCGGGTCGCCATTGTGGCAGATGCGCTGATGCGCCTCATAGGTTCTGATTTCCGACCGGGACAGCACGGCCATGCAGAAATCTTCAGGTTGCTGCGCAAACCACCGCCCTTTGCGGAGGAATTCCCCCGCACGCTCGAATGTCCATTCGCTCATCGCTTGCCCCCGACTGCAATGGATTACTCCCCCTTTTCCTACAATCGGAGGGTGTTTGTCTACTGTGGCCTTGCAGCAAGACGTGCGAATCGGTACGAAAAGCGTCAAATAACCAAAACGAATGTGATAAAAATGCAACCTTCTGAGCGCAAAATGCGACCAAAAGACCTCATCAAGGGTGCCACTGCCGATTGGGAGGTCGTGGTGGGGATGGAGGTCCATGCCCAGATCCTGTCGCGATCGAAATTGTTCTCCGGAGCTTCGGCCGACTATGGCGGGGAGCCGAACGACCATGTTTCTCTGGTCGATGCGGCGATGCCCGGGATGCTGCCGGTGCTCAACCGCCACTGCGTCGAGCAGGCGGTGCGGACCGGCCTCGGCCTGAAGGCCAGGATCAATCCCCGCTCGGTGTTCGACCGAAAGAACTATTTCTACCCGGACCTGCCGCAGGGCTATCAGATTTCGCAATACCAGCAGCCGGTGGTGGGCGAGGGGGTGGTGACCGTCGACATGCCCGATGGCGAGACCATCGAGGTCGGGATCGAGCGCCTTCATCTCGAGCAGGATGCCGGCAAGTCGCTGCACGACCAGCATCCCTCGCTCAGCTTCGTCGATCTCAACCGGTCGGGGGTCGGGTTGATGGAGATCGTCTCGCGGCCGGACCTGCGGTCGGCCGAGGAAGCCAAGGCCTATGTCACCAAGCTGCGCACCATCATGCGCTATCTCGGCACTTGCGATGGCAATATGGAGCAGGGGTCGCTTCGCGCCGACATCAACGTTTCGGTGCGTCGGCCGGGCGAGCCGCTTGGCACGCGCTGCGAGATCAAGAATGTCAATTCCATCCGCTTCATCGGCCAGGCAGTCGACTTTGAGGCGCGCCGCCAGATCGGCATCCTCGAGGATGGCGGGTCGATCGACCAGGAGACCCGCCTGTTCGATGCCCGCAAGGGCGAGACCCGCTCGATGCGCAGCAAGGAGGAGGCGCACGACTATCGCTATTTCCCCGACCCCGACCTGCTGCCACTCGAGCTCGAGGAGCGCTGGATCGCCGAGATCCGGGCATCTCTTCCCGAGCTTCCGGATACCAAGAAGGCGCGATTCATGCGCGATTTCGGGCTTTCGTCATATGACGCAGGCACATTGGTCGCCGAGAGGGAATGGGCCGACTATTTCGAGACCGTGTGCGAGGGGATCGATCCGAAGCTTGCCGCCAACTGGGTGCTGAATGAGGTCCGTGGCTCGTTCAACCGCGACGGTAGGAGCCTCGACGCGCTGCCCGCCACGGCGGCCGCCAGCCGCTCGATTGTGGAGATGGTCCAATCGGGGCTCATTTCTGGCAAGATCGCCAAGGAAGTGTGGCAAAACTATCTTTCCGGTAACGAAGATCCGCGTAAGATCGTCGAGTCGAAGGGCTTGCAGCAGGTCACCGACATGACGGCGATCGAGCGAGCGGTCGACGAGATCATTGCGGCGAATGCCGGCAAGGCGGCGGAAGCGAAGCTCAAGCCCAATCTTGCCGGGTGGTTCGTCGGTCAGGTCATCAAAGCGACAGGCGGAAAAGCCAATCCGCAGGCCGTCAATGCCCTGGTGCGGCGGAAACTCGGGGTGGAACAGGCGTAGAGTGGCGTAGAGGGGTAGGGAGAGGCAATGTCAGCTCATTTCGGTCGGCCGGAGGGCTCGCGGCACGTCCCGGTGCTGCCGGGCACCAAAGCGCGGGCGCCGTTGCGTCCGCCAGTCACAGCGCCGGCGGCCACGCCGCGGCATGCCGAGCCCGCCTCGCCGATGACGGTTCCGGCCAGGGTGAAGCCACGCCGCAAACAACGCCATGGCGCCAGCCGGATTGCCTGCCTTGTTGGGTTGGTCCTGACGCTGGCGGCACTGGCGGCGGGATTCCTGTCGCGCCTCTATCTGTCCCTCGACGTCTTCAGCAACTTCACGCCCCAGCTCACGGCGGCGGCGGGGGCCTTCCTGATCGCCTATTTCCTGCCCGGCATGCGCCTGACCTTCGCGACGATACTGATCCTTGCCGGAATTGCTGGCTTTGGCGCATTCGCGCGACATGAGAGCAATCGGATCGCCGCGCTGCCCGCTTATGCGGCGGAGGACGGCGAGAGCCCGCTCCGGCTCATGTCGTTCAACGTCCATCTCTCCAACACCAACTCCCAGGCGGTGGCCGAGGAGGTCGAGCGGCAGGATCCCGATGTGGCCGTGCTGATCGAGCTTGGTCCGGAGAATCAGGCCATCGCCGATCGCCTCGCGGCGCGCTATCCGCATCGCGCCGAATGCATGGCGACCGAGAATTGCCACATGCTGTTCCTGTCGAAGATTCCGATCTCCGCCGCCGACATCAAGGGCAATTGGCAGGGCCCGCCCTATATCAGGGCAAGGCTCGGCGGCGCGTTCGACGGTCTGAATATCATCGCCGTTCACACCAGTCGGCCACCCTGGTATCGGGTCCAGAATCAGCAGTTCGAGGAGCTGGTGTCGCTGATCCACCAGGTCGAGGGGCACAAGGTGGTGATGGGGGATTTCAACGCAACCCCGTTCTCGCGGCTCAATCGCCAGTTTGCTGTGTCGAGCGGCCTCAACCGTATCACCTGGCTGCCATCATGGCCGGCGCTCTTCGCATTGCCGCAGCTCGGCATCGACCATATCTTCCTGTCACCCGGCCTGCGCGTTCTCAAGGAGCCGGTGATCGGTGAAAGCGCCGGCTCGGACCACTATCCCGTCATTGCGACAGTGGGGGTGCCGAACTAGAGCCTGATGCCGAGTCCTTTCAGATAGACGAGGACCCCGGCCTCGAGCAGATCCTCTGCCGACATGGGCGTCGTGCGGCCGGCATTATCGGCGCGCGCAAACAACGAGGCGATGCCATGGGCGAGCGACCAGATGTGGAGGCTCATCATCAAGGCGGGCGGCCGGTCCTGCTCCGGCAGCGTCCGGCAGAGGGCCTCGGCGGCCTGGCGCAGGACGGCGAAGGCGCGGTCGGCGGCCTGCCGCAGTCCCGGCGAGGCATCGGGCGGGACACCAGCCTCGAACATGGCGGCATAGAGCGCCGGCTCGCGGCGCGCAAAAGCGAGATAGGCGCGCCCGACCGCTTCGAGCGCTGCCACGGGATTGGGCCGGCCGTGGTCGAAGGCGGCCTCGAGCGCGGCGGCGAAGCTCTCGAAACCGCGCTGGGCGACGTCGGCCAGGAGGGCGTCACGGTCTCGGAAATGGCGATAGGGTGCGGCCGGGCTCACTCCCGCCGCCCGCGCCGCCTCGGCAAAGGTGAAGCCGCCGGGACCCTTGGCGGCGATGAGCTCGAGGGCCGCCCGGATCAGATCTTCCCTCAGATTGCCGTGATGATACCCTCGGCGGCGGAAGCCGTTGCCATGTCTCGACCAGCCCATGATGGCAATCCTTACATGAGTTCGTTCGCCGCTTCGAGAGCGGGGCCATGACGGCTGCCACGCTCTACCCGGTCAAACCCGATGAGGACGGCATGCGGCTCGACCGCTGGTGCCGCCTGCGCTTTCCCGGCCTCACCAATGCCTAT
>JBIOYR010000147.1:0-3798 GCA_044870245.1 Aestuariivirgaceae bacterium
CCGTACATCATGTTCTCGACATCGAAGATCCAGGCCGTCGGCGCATTCAGGAGATAGCGCTTGACCACCTCGACGCACACGATTGCCATCAGCAGCATGATCAGCCATGCCGCCGCCTTTCCCACCCAGGTGCTGATGGCATCGATCGTATAGAGAATTCGCTGGACGCTCATGGCTGACGCCGATGTCTGTCCCGGCCGTCCCGCGACACCGGAAGATGCGCGGAACGGCCGGCAGTTATAGTCCAATTCTATATCGGGCTCTTGGCGTTCGGTCCGAAATAATGCGCGAACGCCATCTTGCGGTTGGTGAGGGTGTCCTGCTCCCAACGAGTCGCCCGCTTGGCAAAGGCCAGCTGCGACTCGATCACCTCCTTGAAAAACGGATTGGCGCCGGCTTTCTTCTTCACGACCTCGTCATAGACCTCGAGCTGCTTCTGGAGCACCGCATCCGGCGTCTTGTAGAATTTGACGCCGTCCTTGGTCTGCATTTCCTGGTAATCGGTGGAATAGCGGTCGATCGCCTTCCACTGCATGTCCTGGGACGCCGCTTCCACCGCATTTTCGATGATCGACTTCAGCTGCGGCGACAGCGCATCGAACTTCGTCTTGTTGAAGGTGATCTCGAACTGCTCGGCGTTTTGATGGAAGCTTTGCAGCATGCAGACCTTCGACACGTCCGGAAAGCCCAGAACCCGGTCGGAGGACGCATTGTTGAACTCGGCTGCATCGAGCAGCCCGCGGTCCATTGCAGACACGATCTCGCCGCCCGGCAACGCGTTGTCGGCGGCGCCCATCCCGGAGAAGACGTCGATTGAGATGCCGACGGTGCGGAACTTAAGGCCGTTGAAATCTTCCGGCTTGGTGATCGGCTTCTTGTACCAGCCCAATGGTTGGCTTGGCATTGGTCCATAGGGGAAAGACACGACATTGGCGCCGATCGATTGATAGATCTTCTGAAGCAGTTCCTTGCCGCCACCATATTTATGCCAGGCCAGCAGCATGTTGGCGTCCATGGCAAAGCCCGGACCCGAACCCCACAGGGCCAGCGCATTTTGCTTGCCATAATGGTAGGCAAGCACCCCGTGACCGCCATCGAGCGTGCCCTTGGATACCGCCTCGAGCAGGCCGAAGGCCGGCACCACCGCCCCGGCCGGCAGCACCTCGATCTTGAGCTCGCCGCCGGTCATGTCGTTCACCTTCTTGGCGTAGTCCTGGGCGAACTCATGGAAGATGTCCTTCGACGGCCAGGTGCTTTGAAAGCGGAAATTGACCGTTCCTTGGGCCTTGACCACGGTCGGAGCGCTGACCGCGGCAGTTGCCGCAACCGCCGCACTGGTCAGCACAAGTTTGCGGCGGGTCGTCTTCGGGGATTGGGATTTCTGAAGCATCGAGGTTTCCTCCTGGGGGGTTTTTTCCATCATGATGGCCGAACGCCAAAGTCCTGGCAATGCTAAGACTCAGACGACCTCGGCCTTGACCTCGCCGATCCCCTCGACATGGCCGTGCATCCGGTCGCCGCGCTTGACCGCGCCGACGCCGGCCGGGGTGCCCGACATGATCACGTCGCCGGGAGCAAGCTCGAATAGGCCGGACAGATAGGAAATCATCTCCGGCACCTTCCAGATCAGCTGGTTCAGGTCGCCCTCCTGGCGCATCTCGCCATTGACCTGGAGCCGGATGGCACCCTTGTCCGGGTGGCCGATTTCGGCCGCCCGCACCAGGGCCGAGCACGGCGCCGACTTCTCGAAGGCCTTGCCGACTTCCCAAGGTCGCCCATGCTTCTTGCACTCGGCCTGAAGGTCTCGTCGCGTCATGTCGAGACCGACGCCATAGCCGAACACGCAAGCTAGCGCCTGATCCAGGGGGATGTCGCGACCGCCCTTGGCAAGAGCGACCACCATCTCGATTTCGTGATGGACATCGTCGGAGCGAGGTGGATAGGGGAAATCGCCACCGTCGATGACGAGGTTGTCGGGGTTCTTCTGGAAGAAGAACGGTGGCTCGCGATCGGGATTGCCGCCCATCTCGATCGCATGCGCTGCATAATTGCGGCCGACGCAATAGACGCGGTGAACAGGAAAGACGCCGTCAGTACCCTTGACCCTGAGGAAGGGCCGAGGCGGCGGGATGATCACGAACTCCGTTGCAGGCATGGTGTCTCCTCAGGTCCGGGAGGCGGCGTAGAACTCCACCCGGCGTTCCAGCCAGGCGAGCGCCTCGTTGAGCGCGAAGGCAAAGGCAAAAATGACGAAGAGCAGCGCCCAGAAATGCTCCATCAGGAAGCGCGACGAATAGAGCTCGAACAGCCGCCCGAAGCCGACGATCGACACCAGGAGCTGGCCGATCACCACGCCCTTGACGGCGCGGATCATCCCGAGCCTGATCCCCGACAGGATCTCCGGCAACGCCGCCCAGATGTAGATCTTGCCGAAAGCCTGCAGCCGGCCAGCCCCGAAGCTCCTCGCCATCTCGACGAGAGAAAGCGGGATGCTGCGCACCCCTGCGCGGGTATCGAGCACGATGATCCAGATGGCGAACAGCACCACGGTGAGAATGATCGTCGTCTCGCCGAGACCGAACAGCACCATGATCACCGGGACGAGCGCCGACAGCGGTGCCGAGATGAACATGTTCACCCAGGGCAGCAGGATGCGGTCGGCAAGCTCCGAGCGCCCCATCGCCACGCCGATCGGGATCCCGACCAGGATGGCGATCGCATTGCCGATCAGGAATGTCTTGGCGGTGATCGCCAGCGCTCCGAGAAAGGTCGGGGTCGGGACGATCTCGGCGATCCTGGCGAAGATCGCCGAGAGCGGCGGAATGACGAAGCTGGCGCCGCTTCGCCCGGCGATCTCCCAAAGGATCGCCCAGATGACGAGCGAGGCAAAGAGCGGAACCCTGATCCTTCCGATGGTCATGACATGCTCACTCGAGATAGCGCTTGAGGCCTTGCCAGATGGCTTCGACGGTATCGAGATAGGCTTGGCTGCGGCGGATCCGCTCGGGATCGCCGCTGCGATCGATAGCGGGTGTCATGATCTCCGACACGCGGCTTGGTCGTTTCGACAGCAGCACGATGCGGTCCGACACATAGACCGCCTCCTCGATCGAATGCGTCACGAAGATGAAGGTCTTGCGCTCCTGCGCCACCAGTTGAAGGAGATCCTCCTGAAACTTGCGCCGGGTCTGCTCGTCCACCGCCGAGAACGGCTCGTCCATCAGCAGCACCTTGGCATTGACGGCAAGCGCCCGCGCCAGCCCTACCCGCTGCCGCATCCCGCCCGACAGAGCATGCGGATAGGCATTCTCGAAGCCTTTGAGCCCGACCTCCCCGATATATTTCTGCGCCACCCGCTCCCGTTCCGGCTTGGCGACCCCGCGCAGCTCGAGGCCGAAGGCGACATTGCGCATCACGCTCGCCCAGGGCATCAGGGCGAAGTCCTGGAACACGAACGCCCGCTCGGGGCCAGGCCCTGTCACCTCCCTCCCCTCGACCTTCACGCTGCCGCTGGTCGGCGAAATCAGGCCGGCAATGATCTTGAGCAGGGTTGTCTTGCCGCAGCCGGAAGGTCCGAGCAGCGTCGTCAGCTGGCCCTCCGGAAAATCGAGACCGACATTGTTGAGCGCCTCGACACCGCCATCATAGATCTTCGACACGCCCCTGACCTCGACGGCGGCGCGGGACGGACTGGCATTGCAGTCGGCTCTCGCGGTCATGCGCCTGCCCTCTTCTCCGGCCGGAACACCGTGAGCTCGATCCACTCCAGCGCCTCGATGAACAGGATCGATACCGCAA
>JBIOYR010000148.1:0-15066 GCA_044870245.1 Aestuariivirgaceae bacterium
AGGGAACAACCCTGACGCCGACCCTGCCAACCGTCGATCTGATCATGCAGTGCCAGGCTCAGCGCGGCATCCTCGAATTCACCTATCAGAACCACGAGGCCGGCCTCTACATGTTCCATCCCCATCAGTCGGAGTTCACCGAGCTTGGCTGGGTCGGGATGTTCGACGTCGTGGATGCGCTCTCATGAGCGACAGCTCGGTCGACGCAGCGGCACCGAGCGCGATGCGCTGGCTGTGGCTCGCTGTTCCCCTGCTGACGATCCTCGCAGCAATCTCATGGCTCTTCGCGGCCGATCCGCTCCAAGGCTTCCGCAATGGGGCCCCGCCAGTCGAGAAGCTGACATTCGAGCGGGTTGTCCTGGACAGCCAAGGCATCCATGCGACGGTGCGTGCCGGTGGATCGGAGCCCATGCGGATCGCCCAGGTTCAGGTGGATGACGCCTATTGGTCCTTCGTGCAGGTTCCGCCCGGGCCTCTCAATCGCGGCGCGGCGGCGCGGCTCGACATACCTTACCCATGGGTCCTCGGCGAGGCTCATGCCGTCAATGTCGTAACCAGCACCGGCACCACCTTCAGCCACGACATTCCCGTTGCCGTGGCGACACCCGATGCCGGTGCTAGGCAACTCGTTTCGCAGGCCCTCCTCGGCGCCTTTGTCGGCATACTGCCCGTGGCGATCGGTCTGATGCTGTTTCCCTTGCTGCGCGGCATCGGAACCAGCGGAATGCGCTTCCTTCTCGCATTGACCGTCGGGCTTCTGGCATTTCTTTTCGTCGATTCCTTCGACGAGGCGCTGGAGCTCGCAGGTCGGGCAGCCCCGCTCTACCAGGGCGTGACCTTGGTGGTCCTCGCCGCGGTCGCGGCATTCGTTCTGTTGCTGGCAGTCAGCCATCGTTCGGACGACCGTACCGGCGCGGCCTTGGCTTGGTCGATCGCCCTCGGGATCGGCCTTCACAATCTCGGTGAGGGGCTCGCCATTGGCGGCTCCTTTGCTGCAGGAGCCGCCGGTCTGGGCACGTTCCTGGTGCTCGGGTTCACTCTCCACAACGTCACCGAAGGAATCGGGATTGCTGCACCGCTGCTGAGAGGGAAGCCACCGCTCGCATTGTTCGTCGGACTCGCCCTGTTGGCCGGCGGACCGGCGATCATCGGAATGTGGCTTGGAAGCTTGGCAATTGCCCCGCAATGGCTGGCAATAACGCTGGCGATCGGCGCCGGCGCAATCGCACAGGTGATTGTTGAGCTCACCGCCTATCTCTACCGGACCGGTCATGGCGAGCGGGCCCCGCTGCTTGGCGGGTCCATCGTTTCCGGGATAATGTTGGGGTTCGCCGTGATGTTCACGACAGCGATGCTGGTGAAGATCTGAAGGCTGTAGACCGCCGCTACGAGGGATCGTTCGGATGGGAAGGAGCCCACCCAATCGATCGGCAGCAGGATCGCCACGCTCGGCAGGGCGACGGTCGAAGGACCAGCGAATCAGCCCGCCGGACGCGCTGGGAGTGGCAACGCGCCTGGCAGCAGGACGTCTGCGTGCCGCCGGCATTGTCCTGAAGCCGCTGCTCGATAAGGCAGGGCTGTCCGCCGATCAAATAGACTGCAAGGAGATGCGCATCGCCGTTGCGAGCCAGATCATCTTTCTCGAGCTGGCCGCCAAAGCATTGCAGCAACCGCTGCTTGGGTTCAGTTTGGCTTGCGAGTGCGACCTCCGCGAGATGGGCCTCCTCCACTACGCTGCAGGAGCCACCGCGACTCTCGGCGAGGCACTTCAGCGCTTCGAGCGCTACAGCTCGATCGTCAACGAGGGAATCACCCTGAGGTCGACCGTCTCCGGCGACCTGACGGTCGAATTAGGCTACGCTGGCGTCGCCAGGCATTCCGACCAGCAGCAGATGGAGTTCCTGATAACGGCAATCATCCGTGGCTGTCGGTCGCTGACCGGTCGTGCGCTGAAGCCGACTGCCGTCTCCATGATCCATCAATCCGCGAGAGAGCACTCCGAGCTCGAGCATTATTTCGGATGCCGAATTGCCTTTGGTGCAGAAGCGGACAGGATCTGTTTCGACAGGGCAGCGCGGCAACTTCGCCTGGTAGGAGCCGACCCCTATCTCGATCAGATACTGCGCCACTATTGTGAGCAGGCTCTGGCGCATCGCCATTGGCGTTCGAGCTCCTTGCGAAGTGCCATCGAGAACGCGCTCACGCCGCTGTTGCCGCACGGCGACATCAAATTCGACGCAATTGCGCAAGGACTGGGCGTGAGCCGCCGGACATTGGCGCGACGATTGAAAGCGGAAGGGTTGAGCTTCAGCGAGATCCTCAAGCAACTGCGTTCCGATCTGATCGCGCGCTATCTTCAAGAGGACGATCTCTCGATTTCCCAGGTGGCTTGGCTGGTCGGTTTCCAAAGCGTTGCGGCGTTCTCTCACAGTTGCAAGCGATGGAACGGAATGAGCCCGAAAGCTTGGCGCAATGCATTGCTGAAATGCTGAGTTCCTTCGCGTTGACGCCACCCCTGGGCGCCAAATTGCAAATCTTTGGCACAATCACGCAACGACAATAGGCGTTGCGCGAGCTATACGCCACCCGGCTCCGAACGGCGCGAGATGGGGCAAAGGCTCCCGGGAGATCTCGATCTTCCGGGAGCACTGTCTTGTGCACTTCACGCAGGCTCCGCAAGATAGTCGAGATCATCGCAATGGAGTGGCTATGGACCTGGGGCGGCAAATGTTTTGGCTATCGCGAGGGCGACGACCTCTGGACCTATGGCGGAAAGCACGTCGGCTGCTTTCACGGTTTGGAGCTATACGCCCCGGACGGCTGGTATTTGGGCGAAATAAAGCAGGGTAATCGCCTCGTCATCGATCGGAGCAAGGCCGGACGGACGGTTCCGCAATTCACCCGCTCGATCGATCGCCTGGCCTGCCCACGCTATGGCGACTATCCTGCCTTGACCTTGTATCTGGGCCACAAGGATTTCCCATCTCCCGATCGCTTTTGATTTCCGCTTTTTAACTTCATGGACCGCGTCGGGCAGAGCAATATGCACCAAATGAAGTAAGGTGAACCGATTCTGCTCGGTGGATATGACGGCGATCTCGCGGGCAGCGCATGCGAGGTTATCATGGCCCGAAACAATGCAAAGCTCTTCGGCGTTCTTCTTCTCACGATTGCGGCAAGCATCAGCTGGCAGGAGCTTGGGGCGAGAACCCGTTCGGGCGCGCATGGGCTCAGCCCGGATTATCGTCAGCTCGACCTTTTCGGGAATGCCTTCGGGCTCATCCTGTCCGACTATGTCGAAGCTCCGGATCAGGCGAAGCTGATGAGGGCCGCAATCAACGGGATGCTCGCTTCCCTCGATCCGCATTCGAGCTTCATGACCCTCAAGCAGTTCAAGGAGTTTCAGGTCGAGAGCAGCGGCAGGTTTGGCGGCCTCGGTCTTGAAGTCACGATGGAGAACGGTGTCCTCAAGGTGATTGCGCCACTCGACGACACCCCGGCTGCCCATGCCGGAATCCTCGCCAACGACCTCATCACCCACCTGGACGATCAAGAGGTTGTCGGGATGGCGCTCAACGAGGCGATCGACAAGATGCGCGGTCAACCCAACTCGCAGATCACCCTCACGATCCTCCGACCCGGCAAGCAGGAGCCCTTCGACGTGAAGCTGACTCGCGATCTGATCCACGTGAAGTCAGTCAAAGCGAATGCCGAGGGCGATGTCGGTTACCTGAGGATCTCGTCCTTCACCGAACAGACGCAAGGCGGAATGGACGAGGCGATCACCAGGCTCGAAGGGGAGCTTGGTCCGAATCTCAAGGGATGGATCCTCGATTTGAGGAACAACCCGGGCGGACTGGTTGACCAGGCTGTTTCAGTCTCGAACACGTTTCTCAAGAGGGGAGAGATCGTATCCGTCCGCAGTCGTGACCCCGCCAAGGCCGAGCACTTATACGCCAAGCCTGGCCGGTGGGTGAGCGATAAGCCCGTCGTGGTGCTGATCAATGGCGGTTCGGCTTCCGCCTCGGAGATCGTGGCGGGAGCCCTTCAGGACCACAAGCGGGCAACGGTGATCGGTACCCGCTCTTTCGGCAAGGGCTCGGTTCAGTCGGTGATGTCCTTCGGCAATGAAGGGGCGCTGGTGTTGACCACTGCCCGCTATTACACGCCCTCCGGCAAGTCGATCCAGGCTAGGGGCATCGTGCCCGATGTCGTGGTTGAAGAGGACTTGCCCCCGGATGTGAAACCGAATGAGCTCGATACCGGGAGTGAGGCGAAACTGCGCGGTCATTTGAAGAGCGACACTGGCGAGGAACAGACCGGCTCCTCGTCCTATGTGCCGAGGGACAAGGAGAAGGACAAGCAGCTTCAGGCGGCAATCGATCTGCTGCATGGTAAACAAATCGGATTGCATGCAATGACGCGGGGTCACTAAGGACTTCTCGTCATTTCGTCCCAGATTAAAAAATAGTAATATGACACCAGATCGGCCTGCCGAGGCCCCTGGATGTTTGTTCGTTGCTGCTTTCGCCAGGTGCTTTGATCAAGATCAAGCTGCCGGCGCTCGTTATGTGTTTCTCTGACGATCTTCCTCGGAAGTACGATCGCATTTTGCTGTCGTTCTGGTCTTTGTGAGGAGTTGAAAATGACCACTCATTTGAGAGTTATGGTGCTGGCGGCTGCAACTGCTGCCGGCGCCTTGTTCGGTGCTCCTACCGCCCAGGCTGCGACGGCCGCAGCCCAGCCGCATGCAATCGTCGCCGACCTGATGGCCTCCACCAGCAATGTCCTGGAGGTGCGGCGCGGCTGGGGTTATCGCCGAGGTTGGGGTGGCGGCTGGCATGGTGGTTGGCGCCGCGGAGGATGGGGCTACCGGCGCGGGTGGTATGGCGGCGGCTGGGGTTATCGCCGTGGTTGGGGTTATCGCCGAGGTTGGGGTGGCTGGGGCTACCGGCGGGCCTGGTGGCCTTACCGTCCCTACCGCCGCTTTTATGGCGGATGGGGATATCCGGCCTACGGTTATGGATATGGCTGCGGCCCCTATGGTTGGGGAGGCCCGTGGGGATGTCCCTATTACGGTTACGGCTATGGTGCTCCGGCCGTGACGTTCAGTTTCGGCGGCTGGGGTGGCGGCTGGGGCGGCGGCTGGTAACGAACACGCAAGGTTGATAGAGGTCAACCGGGACATTTCTGCACCTGTTACCGGAATGGCTACGCCCCTTGCCAGCCAGCAAGGGGCGTATTGCTTGATCCCGATGAAGGTTGGGGAACTCGCAGCAACATGGAAAAGCTCCTACAAAGGTCGAGCATCCTGCCGGTCAATCGGATCGTTCAACCATGCTGAAGAACCAGACATTCGCCATCGACCAGATCTACGTCCCGGTGAAGCGGCGCAAGACCCTTGATCCCAAGACGGTTCAGGAAATCGCTCAGAGCATGCTGGAGAATGGCCAGACAACGCCGATACTCGTTCGCAGAGACGGAGAGCGTTTGGTCCTGGTTGAAGGTCTGCATCGCCTGGAAGCGTGCCGGGCTCTGGGGGAGACCACGATCATCGGTCTACTCGTTCATGCACGCCATCACTGACGCCTCAGAGACCGATTGAGATCCGGTCGGTAGACACCGATATCCTTCAAGGCGCGGTCATCGAGCCTGCAGAGTTCCTTGTAGGTCTGCCTGGCCTTGTACCGGCGCAGCACCCGTTTCCAGCCATTCGCAATCGCGAGCCCGAATTCGGCGCGGGTCGCCGGGATGATGGCAACTGCTTCTGTTCGTTTCATCGGCGCATTCCTTTCTTCGCTCGCTGTGCCGCCGATATTCCCAAGGCCAAGTGCGCAGCGCACTCCGCTTGTTGCGCTGAAACTCGTTGAGCGGCTGGACATCATTCACCGCATCAGGATCGAGGTTACCGCGGGATGGATCCGCGGGGTGGTAGGCGATATCGGATCCTGGATCGACCTTTCATCCTTTTGACACCTGATCCCTGCATTCAGGCAGCGGGAGAGGGTGGTGGCGTGCAGTTCGTGCCCCGGTGCAGTTGGATGCGTTCCGATTGCCTCTCTCGCGGGCTCGTTATGACAGGGAGCCTGGAATGATTGACCGAATGACCACCCCACGAAGGATCATGAGCGAGATTCGGGCACTCTCGGATGAAGCCTGGGCCGAATTTGCTGCGAGCGCTCCCGAGGGCATCGACTACGTCGCCGAGGCCTCGCTGCGCGGATTGATGGTCGCGCGCATGCGACGCGCTGTGGCACGAGGCGAGGCGGACCGTTGCGCGCTCCGCGAAAGCGCATTGAACGGCCTATGACCAGGCGGCTCGCTGCCGCCCGCTATCGCGATTTCGCTCGCGCCTGGTTTGCTGTAGCCTCATTGCATGGAACCTCACTCTCCGTCCGATGTGGCGATGACCCTCGCCGAAGCGCGCGACATCGCCTTTCGGGCGCTGCGAAACAATGGCTGCGATGACGACAATGCCGCCGCGGTCGCCGACAACATGATCGAGGCCGAGCGGGACATTTGCGCCGCGCACGGTCTTTTTCGCCTGCCTTGGTATGTGAGCTCCCTGCGGTCCGGCAAGGTGAATGGCCGCGCAATGCCGCGCCTCGAGCAGCTGGCGCCGGGCGTCACGCGACTTCATGGCAACCGGGGATTTGCCCCGCTCGGTCATCGGATCGGCCTGCCCGTGCTCGTGCAGCATGCGCAGGAGAACGGCATTGCCGCACTCGCCTATGTCGACATGTATCATGTCGGGGCACTTTGGCCGGAGGTCGAGTGGCTGGCGCAACAGGGGATGGTCGCCTTTGCGTTTACTGCCTCGCTTCCCTATGTTGCGCCTGCCGGCGGGACCAAGCCGCTCTACGGGACGAACCCGGTGGCGTTCGGCTGGCCGCGACCTGGTCACCCGCCGCTGGTGTTCGACCAGGCCTCGGCCGCCATGGCTCGCGGCGATGTAATGATCGCCGCCCGCGAGCGCCGGCAGCTTTCTGAGGGGATCGGGATCGACGGCGAAGGCCGGCCGAGCACCGACCCCGATGCCATCCTGAAGGGAGCCCAGCTCGCATTTGGCGGATACAAGGGGGCCGCTCTGGCGATGATGGTGGAGCTTCTGGCAGGGCCGTTGATCGGTGATTTTCTGAGTTTCGAGGCGCAGCAGGATGATGCAGGCGCGGGCGCTGCGCCGCATGGCGGAGAGCTGATCCTGGCGCTCGATCCGCGCCGCTTCGGTGACCCCGACGGATATCTCGAGCGGGGCGAGCGTTTGTTCGCAGCAATCCTGGAGCAGCCGGGGACCCGGCTCCCTGGAGCCCGTCGCGTGGCCAATCGCGAGCGCACTGCCAAAGACGGCATCGTCGTCCCGAGGGCTCTCTACGAGTCCATTCTGGCGGTCATGGAGCGACCTTGATGGATCGCCACCTTCGACGAAATTGAGACACAGTTCGCCGATATCTGGCGATCACTGCCAAACTCAAGACAGACGAGGCTGACGATGGACAAGACTGCCTCAACGCAGCTCTACCGCATTGTGATCAACGCAAAGGCTCAAGCGATCTGGGATGCGATCACCCGGCCAGAATGGACCGAAAGATATGGCTATGGCGGCCGTGTCGAGTACGACCTGAAGGCCGGTGGACGCTTCTTGCACCGCGCCAGTGCCGAGATGAAGGCAGTGGGAATGCCGGATGAGATGGTGGTCGGCCAGGTCCTGGAAAGCGATCCGCCGCGACGGCTGGTGCAGACTTGGCATCCCCTCTTCGCTCCGACCGGCGAGGCGGAGCCGCCCACGCGAATAACCTATCAGATCGACGAGGGCGCAAGTGGTCTCTCCACGCTGAGCTTGATCCACGACGTCACCGGCGCGCCGATGGTCGCTGGCATGGTGCCTGGTGGCGGTGATCCGTCACAGGGTCATGGCGGATGGCCATGGGTGCTGAGCGATCTCAAATCGCTGCTGGAAACCGGCAAGCGGATGCCGGTCTAGGCTGTGCCGTTTGTGGCAATTCGCTTGCGAGCTGGCCGGGGGGACACTATTTTCCTGCCATGAGAGTGAAGTGCCATGGCTGGACATGCTGTTTTAGCGGCTGAAACTGTTGATGACTGCATCATCGATCAAGGCTGGGACCGCTACACCGCCGAGGATCACGCCATCTGGCGGACGCTTTTCGAGCGTCAGCGGCAGACGCTGGGTGGTCATGTCGCCCAGGAGTACCTAGACGGGCTCGAGGCGCTCGGGATCAGCGCCGAAGGCATACCCAATTTCGCCCGCATGAATGCGCGCTTGCGGCAGATCACTGGTTGGGAGGTGGTTGCGGTTCCCGGTCTCATCCCCTCTCGCCCATTCTTTCAGATGCTTGCCAGTCGCAGATTTCCCGCCGGAACTTTCATTCGAAGCCGAGAGCAGCTCGACTATCTCGAGGAGCCCGACATCTTCCATGATGTCTTCGGTCACGTGCCTCTGCTGACCAATCCTGCCTATGCCGATTACATGAACGAATATGGCCGTATCGGGCTCGAGGCGATGGAGCACAAGGGGGTGAAGTTCCTCGCCCGACTCAACTGGTACACGATCGAGTTCGGGCTGATCCGCAAGCCCGAAGGCATCCGGATCTATGGGGCTGGAATCGTCTCGTCCTTCGGGGAGGCGAAATACGTCGTGGGAGATCCGTCGGCAAACCAATTGGCCTTCGATCTCGAGCGCGTCCTGCGAACCGGCTATTACATCGATGATTTTCAGGCGACATACTTCGTCATCGATAAATTTGAAGATCTGTTCGATTTGCTGAGGATTTCGAATTTTAATGCATTGTACGACAAATACCGCAACGAGCCTGCTTTTACCCCATTCGAAATCCTGCCCGAGGACGTGGTCATCCGCAAAGGCACAGGCCAGTTCTGGAAAGCGTTCCCGGTGACCAAGACCAAGCTCAAATAGGCTTGAGGTACGACACATGACGCCGCAGGTCATTCTCGAAGCCCGGGCAGGCATCGGCGAGTCGCCGGTCTGGCATGCCGCACGACGCACTCTCTTCTGGGTCGACATTCCGGCGCGGCAGGTTCACTCCTATGATCCAACGAACCGCAGCACCCGAAGCTGGAGCGTGCCCGAGGAGGTGGGTTGCGTGGCGCCGATGAGCGACGGCGCGTTGATCATTGCGCTGAGATCAAGCTTTCAGCGACTCGATCTGGGCGATGGCTCGCTCGCGCGTTTGTGGTCGACCGAGGAGGAGCCGCAGGGGAACCGTTTCAACGACGGCAAGACCGATCGCCAGGGTCGCTTTTGGTGCGGCTCCATGGATGCCGCCGAGAAATTGCCGACCGGTGCTCTCTACCGCCTCGACACCGATCTCAAATGCGAGCGCCTGGTCAGCGGCATCATCTGCTCCAATGCCCTGTGCTGGAGCCCCGACGGCAGGGTCATGTATTACGGCGACTCGAACAACCACGTGGTCTGGGCCTGGGACTTCGATGGGGACTCGGGAGCAATTGCCAACCGTCGTGTCTTCCTCGAAATCCCTGCAAGCGAGGGTGTTCCCGACGGCGCCACCGTCGATACCGAGGGTTATATCTGGCTTGCGCAATGGGGCGGCTGGCGGGTCACCCGCTATGACCCTCGCGGCAGGATCGATCGTGTCATCCCTTTGCCGGTCTCGCAGCCTGCCTGCACCGCTTTCGGCGGCCCGGATCTTTCCACCCTCTACATCACCACCGCGCGGAGCGGCCTGACACCGGCCGATTTGACCGAGCAGCCACTGGCTGGAGCGCTGTTCGGCGTCGAGGTCGACGCGACCGGTATTCCGGAGGTGCCTTTCCCTTATGAGGGGGCCTAAGCCGCAATGTTTGTTCCTGCCGGATGCGACGTTTCGCTCTGCAACGATGGTCTGCACGTCCCGAAGTAGCGTTGTGCTTGTCTTGGACATCCATCGCTTGAACTCCTATTATCGCCAGACGAACAGCCCGTGCCGGCAGCAAGGAACAGCCGGTTGACGGAGAACACCCATGGCGTCTTCCGCTACAAACAACCGTCCACCGGGCGACAAGGTGCGCCCACCCCTGGTCGGCATCGGTGCCTCGGCAGGCGGCGTCACCGCGCTACAAACCTTTTTCGAGGCGCTGCCGGACGAGACGGGCGCTGCCTTTGTTGTCGTGGTCCATCTCGATCCGGAACATACGAGCGACCTGTCGCGGATCATCGCCAGCCGCACCGGCATGCCGGTGATCGAGGTCGCCCATGACCTGCCGATCGAGCCGGATAAGGTCTATGTCATTCCGCCCAATCGGCGCCTTCTCGTCTCGGCCGACCAGATCTCCTCGGCGGCATTCGACGAGCCGCGCGGCCAGCGGGCGCCGATCGACCAGTTTTTCCGCTCGGTCGCCGATCAGCATGGCGACGGCTTCGCGATCATCCTGACGGGCGGCGGGGCCGACGGAACCGTCGGGATCAAGGCGATCAAGGAGGCCGGCGGGCTGATCCTGGTCCAGGATCCCGTCGAGGCGGAATACCCGTCCATGCCGCAGAGCGCCATCGCCAGCGGTGTGGCCGACTTCGTGCTTCCGGTAAGGGATATTGCGCGGCGGCTGCCGGACCTGATCCACAACAAACAGCAACTGGCCTTCGAGGATCTCGCCAGCAAGGATGAAGACACGCTGCGGCGCATTCTCCTGCATCTGCGCCAGAAGACCGGCCATGATTTCTTCCACTACAAGCAGGCGACCGTCGGACGCCGGCTGGCACGCCGCATGCAGGTGACCCACACGGATAAGCTGCAGGACTACCTCAGTTATCTGCTGGCGCATGCCAACGAGGTCCAGGCGCTCCTTGCCGACCTCCTGATCTCGGTGACCAGTTTCTTCCGCGACTCGACCGCTTTCGAGGAGCTTGCCAAGGAGGCGCTCAAGCCGCTGCTCGACCAGCGCAACCCCGAGGCGAGCATCAGGATATGGGTGCCTGGCTGTGCGACCGGCGAGGAGGTCTATTCCATCGCCATGCTGCTGCTCGAACAGTCCGAGGGGCGGCTTGACCGGCCGGAGTTCCAGATCTTTGCCTCCGATCTCGACACTGGAGCGCTGGCGGCGGCCCGAGAGGGCCTTTATCCGTTGGCCATTCGCGCCGATGTGTCGGAAGCGCGCCTCAAGCGGTTCTTCACGCGCGAAGGCGAGAATTACCGAATTCGGCGCGAGATCCGCGATCTTGTCGTATTTGCCCAGCACAGCCTGCTGCGCGACCCGCCATTCTCGCATATCGACCTCATCTCCTGCCGCAACCTGCTGATCTATCTGGACCGCGGGCTGCAGGGCCAGGTGAGCGGCACCTTCCACTACGCACTGAGGCCGGGAGGCTATCTCTTCCTTGGGTCGTCGGAGTCGATCGATGCTCACGGTTTATTCCGGGTGGTCAGCCGGGATGCCCGTATCTACCAATCGGCGGCGAGCCGGCGCGCCCTGCCGCCGCTGCCCGGCCTGTCGTTGGGGCCGCGAATCCCTGAGCTGCCCTTCGGCGCTGGTGGACCGCGCGATTCTCGATCGAACTATTCGGGCGAGCACCGCCAGGCGCTCGAGCAGCTCGGGGTTCCGAGCCTGCTGGTGGACAATGCCCACCGCATTCTCAATCTATCGGAGACTGCAGGGCGCTTCCTGCTGCCGCCCGGTGGACCTCTGACCAACATCGCTGATGACGTGGTGCGCCCGGAATTGCGGCTCGATCTGCAAGCGGGACTGCATCGCGTCTTCGACCAGAACGAGGCGACGGTGACGCTGCCGCTTGCCGTGAAATTCAATGGCGTATCCCGGCTCGTCAGCCTCCATGTCAGCCCATTCAGCCGGGACTCTGCCCGATCGGCGTTGGTGCTGTTTCTCGAAGGCGGCCGGGCGAGCCCACCTGAAGACGCCGGAGCCGAAAGGGAAGAAGGAAACTCGACGCATGTCATTACGCAGCTCAGAAACGAGCTTGCGACCACCCAGGGACACCTCCGCACGACGCGGGCGCAATATGAGGCGGTAACCGAGGAACTTCGTGCTTCGAACGAGGAGCTCCAGTCGATCAATGAGGAATATCGTTCGACCTCGGAGGAGCTCGAAACCAGCAAGGAGGAGCTGCAGTCCATCAATGAGGAGCTGCAGACTCTGAACAACGAGTTGAAGCTCAAGCTCGACGTGGTGTCGCGGGCCCACAATGATCTTCAGAATCTGATGAGCGCCACCGATGTGGCGACTCTGTTCCTGACCACGAAGTTCAAGATCAACCGCTTTACGCCCAGCCTGTCCGAGATCTTCAATGTTGCGGCGGGCGACGAGGGCCGGCCGATCTCGGATTTCACCCACCGGTTGGACTATAGCGAGCTGATCGATGACGCCAGGCGTGTGCTTTCGGATCTCGTTCCCGTAGAGCGCGTTCTGAAGAGTGCGAACGGCCGCTGGTTCCTGATGCGGATCCGGCCTTATCGCACTCTCGATGAACGGATCGAAGGCGTGGTTGCGACGTTTGTCGATGTGACTGACCAGCGCGAAGCCGAGAAGAAATGGGAGGCCCGCCAGCAATTGTTGATCGGTGAGCTGTCACATCGCGTCCGGAACACGCTTTCCGTGGTGCAGGCGGTGGTGGGCCAGACCCTCCGTTCCCGCGATGCCGATCCCGAGCTGCAGAAGATTGTCGGCGAAAGGTTGCAGTCGATCGCCAAGACCCATGAGATGATCGTGCGCGGCGATTGGAGCGGCGCGGAGCTCGGCGCCATCCTGCGCGAGCAGCTCGGCCCGCATCTTGGCGACGGCATGCACCGCATCGAGTTCGAAGGGCCGCCGGTCCTGTTGCCGAGCGAGAACGCAACGTCGGTGGGGTTGTTGGTGCATGAGCTCGCGACCAATGCTTCCAAATATGGTGCGCTGAGCCAGTCGGGCGGCACTGTCCGGCTTGGCTGGGAGCTCGTCGTTGATGGACGGGGACAGCGCATCAAGATGATCTGGCGGGAGAATGGCGGCCCCAAAGTCACCGAACCTGTCAGGGCCGGCTTCGGCAGCTCGCTGATCGACAACGGCCTTCCGGGTGCCACGGTTGATCGGGATTTCCGTCCCGAGGGTCTGGTCTGCAAGATCGAGTTTCCTCTCCAGCAGCCGAAACAGAGGGCTCGTCCCGAAACGAGATAGGAAGAGGAACCGGCGGTGGCACAACGGGACATCATCGTGATCGGAGGATCTGCCGGGGCCATCGAAACGCTCACGACGATGATTCCGACCCTCTCGGCCGATCTTCCGGCGACGGTTTTCATCGTGATTCACACGGCACCGCAAAGCCCGGGTTACCTTGCCGACATCCTGTCGCGCATGGGCCCAGTGACCGCTCGCTATGCGAGGGATGGCGAGACTTTTGCGCCGGGTGAGATTCTTCTGGCACCACCCGATTTCCACCTCTTCGTGGAGCCGCCCAATGTGATGCGGGTTGTCCGCGGGCCACGCGAGAACCGCACGCGACCGGCGATCGACCCCTTGTTCCGCTCGGCGGCGCTCGCCTTCGGTCCCCGGGTGATCGGTGTCGTCCTGTCGGGTGGACTTGACGACGGCACGGCGGGGCTTCGGGGGATCAAGATGTGCGGTGGCACCACGGTGGTGCAGGATCCGGCCGACGCCCTGGTCTGCTCGATGCCGCGCAGCGCGCTGCTCAATGTCAGCATCGATCATTGCGTGACGGCGCGCGAGCTCGGACCGCTGCTCGAGACCTTGGCCAGGGCCGAGATTGCCGACCGGCCGGTTGGAGATGACGAGATGACCAACAAGCTCAGACTGGAAGTCGAGATGGCCAAAGGACAGGGTAGGGTGCCGGCGACTGCCTTGGGCGAGCCTTCCGTCTTCACCTGCCCGGAATGCCATGGAACCCTGCTCAAGCTGCGGGGCGAGCATCCCTTGCGCTTCCGCTGCCATACCGGCCATGCGTTCACCTCCGACAGCCTGCTCGCCGATCTGAGCGAGGCAACGGAGGCAGCGATCTGGAACACCATCCGCTCGATGCAGGAAAGCTCCATGCTGATGACCCATCTCGCCGAGCATTGGCGGTCCATCGACGCCGAGATGAGCGAGGAGTTCCTCCGTCGTGCCCGCAAGACGCAGAACCGCGCCGAGCTGGTCCGCGAGCTCGCTTCCGATCACGAGGCGGTGAGCGAGGAAAAGCTGGCGCGAAGGGCCCACCAGGCCTCCGAGGCTTGATTAACCTGCCGGAGGCGCGCGAAATGGGACAGAACTCCCTCCTGCTGGGCGGCTCGACAAGCATGTCGAATGTACAATCCAATATGATCTGTGGGCCCGAGACCCTGAAGATGCTGTACGACGCCTACGATGAAGTTGTTCGGCTGGCCCTCGCCGGGAGAACGGCGATCAGCGCGTCCGAAGATCTGACAGTGCGCCGTCAGATCGGCGAGATCCTGCTGACGCTCCATTCGGAAGGAGAGAATAATCCTGTTGCGCTACGGCAAAGGACACTCGAAAGATTTGGCTCCCACCAAGGGCGCTCGTGACGGAACCATCGGCGCTCCGCAAATTTATATGGTAGTGCAATGAAGATGCTCTCTGGCGAATGTGCGCTCATTATCGATGGCCGACGTTTCGACCATTGCACATGCGCGCTCGAAGCGGAGGATGCAATTTCCCGGCCTTGCGGATTTTTGAGCGCCCCATTCGAGGTGCTGGACAAGGCGCGCCTGGCACAGCATCTCGAGATCCAGTTAGATGACCGGCCGCCTTTGGCGATCAAGGTGCTTGCGAGCAATGCCGGCATTGCGATGTTCGTCGTGGCCGACGCTGAGCCCATCCGCGCCACCCTCACCGCGCGGCGCTGGGTGGCGGTGGTCGAGGGGAGCGACGTCCGGGAAGTGTGCATCCGTGCCGAAGAAAAGCTGTTGGAACGGGCGCCGAACGCTGGAATCATCAAGTGCCAAGTGACTGGCGCTGGTCCGGATGCGGCCGCAACCATACGCGACTATATGGCGAACCTTCAGGTCCTGATCGCGACAGACCCGGGCCACGGACCGGTCTCGTCGGGTGTGATCCGCACTCTCGAGCTCGCCAAGCTCGACAACAGCATTC
>JBIOYR010000149.1:0-11830 GCA_044870245.1 Aestuariivirgaceae bacterium
GAGGAGCGCTGGATCTGGCTGCGCCTCAAGCTGATCGCCGATGTCGGGCTCGTCGGACTGCCCAATGCGGGCAAGTCGACTTTGCTGGCGGCGGTCAGCGCGGCAAAGCCGAAGATCGCCGATTACCCGTTCACCACACTCACTCCCGGTCTCGGGGTGGTCGAGGTCGGCGGCGGCACCTTCGTCATGGCCGATATTCCAGGATTGATCGGGGGGGCGCATGAGGGGGCGGGCCTCGGCACGCGCTTTCTCGGCCATGTCGAGCGTTGTGCCGTCCTCCTCCATATCGTCGATGCGAGCAGCGAGGATCCGGTTGCCGGCTATCGCACCGTCCGGCGGGAGCTCAAGGCCTATGGGGCAGGGCTCGAGGCCAAGCCCGAGCTCGTCGCGCTCAACAAGGCGGATCTCCTCACGCCCGAGGCGATGGCGGAGAAGGTTGCAATCTTCCGCCGGCGGGTACGCAAGACGCCCCTCGTGATGTCCGGTGCCACCGGGCAGGGGGTGCGCGAAGCCATGGCCAAGCTCCTGACCGAGGTCGATCGGCAGCGGCGCCAGCAACTGGCCGAGCAGCCAGGGGATGGGCATCAATCCGGGCCGGAAGGTTGGCACCCGTGAGATTCCGGCGATGAGCGAGCGATTCACCACGGCGCGGCGGATCGTCGTCAAGATCGGCTCGGCGCTGCTCGTCGACCCGTCATCGGGCGCCTTGAAGCAGGCTTGGCTCGCGAGCCTTGCCGATGATCTTCAGCGGGTCCGTCAAAGGGGAAGCGAGATCATCGCCGTGACCTCGGGAGCGATCGCGCTCGGGCGGCGAATGCTGAAACTCTCGTCCGGCCCGCTGAAGCTCGAGGAGAGCCAGGCCGCCGCGGCGGTCGGACAGATCGCGCTGGCACAGGCGTGGCGCGAGATCCTGGCCGAGCGCGGCATGATCGCCGGTCAGGTGCTTTTGACCCTCAATGATACCGAGGAGCGCCGTCGCTATCTGAATGCGCGGGCGACGCTCACGACCCTGATCCGCACCGGCGCCATTCCGGTCATCAACGAGAATGATGCGGTCGCGACCTCGGAGATCCGCTATGGCGACAATGACCGGCTGGCGGCCCGGGTGACGGCGATGATGTCGAGCGACTGCCTGGTGCTTCTGTCGGATGTCGACGGGCTGCATACGGCGCCACCCGGCGTCGTGGGGGCACGCCTCGTCCCGGAGGTGAACGAGATCACGCCGGAGATCGAGGCGATGGCAGGCCGGCCATCCTCGGCGGTGGGGTCGGGGGGGATGATCACCAAGATCGAGGCGGCGCGGATCGCGCTTGGCGGCGGCGCCAACATGGTGATCACCTCCGGCCATCATCTCCATCCGCTGGCCCGGCTCGAGGCTGGGGCGCCGGCGACCTGGTTTCTGACGAGGGCAAGTCCCCTTCAGGCGCGCAAGCGATGGATTGCCGGCACGCTCGTTCCCGTCGGTCGCCTTGCGGTGGACAGCGGAGCGGAACAGGCGCTGCGAAGCGGGAGGAGCCTGCTGCCGGCCGGGGTGGTGGCGCTCGAAGGCAGCTTCTCGCGGGGCGATCCGGTCAGCATCGTCAGCCGCTCGGGGCAGGAGTTCGCGCGCGGCCTGGTCGCCTATGACCGTCCGGAGGCGGACCGCATCATCGGGCGAAAATCCAAGGACATCGAGGCTGTGCTCGGCTATAGGGGACGTGACGAGATGGTGCACCGGGACGATCTCGTCATTCTCGAAAGCTGACGCCTATGACGATTGCCGAATTATCCGATGATACCGGTGCGCTGATGGCAGCGATCGGGCGGCGGGCCCGGGAAGCGGCCCGAGGCCTCGCCCTGGCGGCCACTTCGGAAAAGGATGCGGCACTGAAGTTCATGACGGCGGCGCTCCGTCAGCAGGGGGCGGCAATCGCGGCGGCGAACGCCCGCGACCTGGCACTGGCCGAAAGCCACGGCCGCCCGGCGGCGTTCCTCGATCGCCTGAGGCTCGACCCGGCCCGCATCGAGGCGATGGCGCAGTCGCTCGAACTCATTGCCGCCTTGCCCGACCCGGTCGGGGCCGTCAGTGCGCAATGGACAAGGCCGAACGGGCTCGAGATCTCGCGGATCAGCGTTCCGATCGGGGTGATCGGCATCATTTTCGAAAGCCGGCCCAATGTCACGGCGGATGCGGCGGGGCTCTGCGTCAAGGCCGGCAATGCCGCGATCCTGCGCAGCGGGTCGGACAGCCTGCAGAGCGCGCGCGCCATTGCCGCCTGTCTCGGCGAAGGCCTGGATCGCGCCGGCCTGCCGGTCGATGCCGTTCAGCTGGTGCCGACGGGCGACCGCTCGGCGGTCGGGTTGATGCTGGGCGGTCTCGATGGCGCCATCGACGTCATTGTTCCGCGCGGCGGGCGAAGTCTCGTCAGCCGGGTCCAGGCGGAAGCACGGGTGCCGGTGCTGGCGCATCTGGAGGGTATTTGCCACGTCTATGTCGATGCCAGCGCCGACCTGGCGATGGCGCGTGCGGTGACGGTCAATGCCAAGATGCGGCGGACCGGAGTTTGCGGTGCGGCGGAAACGGTGTTGATCGACCGGAGCGGCGGTGCGCCTCTCGCAGCGGCAGTGGCCGGAGCGCTCATCGATGCCGGCTGCGAGGTGCGGGGGGATGGCGCCGTGCAGGCTGTCGACCGGCGCGTCAAGCCGGTTCAGGAGAGCGACTTCGGCAAGGAATTCCTCGATGCGATCATCGCGATCAAGGTGGTGGACGGCGTCGAAGGGGCGATCGGTCATATCCGGGCCTATGGCTCGCAGCACACCGATGCGATCATTGCCGAGGACGCCGCGACGGCCGAGCGGTTCCTGCGGGAGGTCGACAGCGCCATCGTTCTGCACAATGCCTCGACACAGTTTGCCGATGGCGGCGAGTTCGGCTTCGGGGCGGAGATCGGCATCGCGACCGGCAAGCTGCATGCCCGCGGACCGGTCGGCCTGGAGCAACTGACGACGTTCAAGTACCAGATCCGCGGAGCGGGGCAGTTGAGGCCCTGAGGAATGAGCCGCTGCCATGCCTCTCCCGAACCTGATGCTGCCTAACCCGCAAGGTCGGCGGATCGGACTGTTCGGGGGCTCGTTCAATCCGGCGCATGAAGGCCATTCGGCCCTGGCGCGCGAAGCATTGCGGCGGCTTGCTCTCGACCAGGTCTGGTGGATGGTGTCGCCGCAGAACCCGCTCAAGGATCCGCGCGACACCGGCGATTTTGCCGAGCGATTCCTGGCCGCCAAAGCGATTGCCCGCCATCCCCGGATGTTGGTGCTCGACATCGAGGCCAGGCTCGACAGCCGGACGACAGTGCAAACCTTTCGGAAGCTCGCGCCGATGTTCCGGCAGGGGCGCTTTGTCTGGATCATGGGGGCCGACAGCTTCGCCGGCCTGCACCGGTGGAACGACTGGCGGGTCATCCCGGCGACGTTGCCCCTGGCGGTGTTCGCACGGCCCGAATTCTGCCAAAAAGCATTGGCATCGCCGGCAGCGCGAATGCTGGGGCGATACCGGATCCCGGAAAGCGAGTGCCGGCGGCTGCCAGAGCTTCCGCCGCCGGCATGGGCATTTCTCAAGATGCGACTGCGCCGCGAAAGCTCGAGCGCGATCCGCCACCGCAACGGGCAGGCATCGCCAGGCGATCTGGAGAGTTCCGGATGAAATCGTTACCCGAGTGTTGCATCCATGTGCTTGATTGCGGGTGCAGAAGTGCCTAGCTTACAATTGTCACTTCGCAACTCGAGTCGCAATTGCGCAGAGGAACAGTGATAGGACGCGAGCTCATGAACGTGGACGGCAAGCCTGTCGCCACGCGGGCTCTTTTCTCCGAGGATGGACACCCTGCCAGCACAGATGAAGCGTAGCGGTGCGCGCCAGATCGCCGCCGCGGCCAAGGCCTTGCCAATCGGTATGCCACCGCCGCATCTTCTCGCCTCAATCCTTGAAAGTCTCGATGACGCCAAAGCCGAGGAGGTCGTTGCTCTCGATCTCGACGGAAAGGCGGCACTTGCCGATCAGATGGTGATCGCCAGCGGCCGGTCGAACCGGCATGTGGCGGCGATTGCCGAGCAGCTGGTCGAGAAATTGAAGGCCGGTGGCGCAACCGACCTGAAGATCGAAGGACTGCCGCATTGTGACTGGGTTCTGGTCGATGCGGGCGATGTCATCGTCCACATCTTCCGGCCGGAAGTCCGGAGCTTCTACAATCTCGAGAAGCTCTGGTCGCCGGATGCTCCGCGCGAGCTGGCGGCGCTGTAAGGGTCAATGCGGATTCAGGTTTCGGCGATCGGGCGGCTCAAGTCCGGTCCCGAACGGGAAATCGCATCGGATTACGTCAAGCGTGCCGCGGCGTCCGGCCGGACGCTCGGAATCACCTCGATCGCCATTGTCGAGCACAACGTATCGACGGCGGAGAACGAGCGGCTGCGGCGACAAGAGGAAGGAAGCAGGCTGCTGGACGGCGTTCCCGGCGGTGCCTCGCTGGTCGCCCTGGACGAAGCCGGCCGCAATCTCAGCACCGACGAGTTCGCCCAGCTGGTCAAGACCGAGCTCGAAAAGGGCAGCTCCATGCTTGCCTTTCTGATCGGCGGTCCGGACGGTTTGTCGGATGCCGTCAAGGAAAGCGCTCGCGGCGGCATACTGTCGCTCGGCCGGATGACCTGGCCACATCGCCTTGCCCGGGTCATGATTGCCGAGCAAATTTACCGGGCGGTCACCATTCTGATCAATCATCCCTATCACCGCGGTTGAGTTTGGAGGACCGTTGGCACGTTGCCGAAGCATCCTTGCCGTCTTGCTGCTTGCCTCGGTTGCCAGCGCAATCGGGGTACGCGCGGGAGCAGGAGCAGAGGCAGGAACAAAGCCAGAGCCTTCGATCGAGCTCGAGGATGTCAATCGCGAGCTCGGACAGTCGGCGGTAAGGCGGGACGGGCTCAAGAACGAAGTGGCGGCGCTTGATGCGGATGCGCAACAGCTGTCCGAAAAAATGATTGCGATTGCAGCGCGGATCCAGGAGGCAGAGGGTCTGATCACGGCGGCAGAGGAACGCCTCGCAAAGCTGGGCGAGGAGGAGAGCGCGCTGACCGGCGAGCTCAAGCAGCGACGGGAGTCGCTGAGCGACCTGCTGGCCGGGTTGCAGCAGCTCGAGCGCAATCCGCCCCCGCCGGTGGTGACCGATCCCGCCGATGCGGTGGCAGCAGTGCGGGGCGCAATGTTGTTCACGGCGGTGGTGCCGGAGATCAAGACCCGGGCGGCGTTGCTCGCACAGTCGCTCGGCAGGCTTCAGGCGCTGCGTGCCTCGATTTCGCGCGAGCAGGGCGCGCTCAAGGGCGAGAATGAGCGTCTCGGGGCGGAGCGGCGGGAGATTGCGGCGCTTCATGAGCGCAAGCTGAAATTGCTGCAGGCGACCGGCGGCGAGCTCGAGCGGGAAGCCGATCGGGTGGCGCGGTTGATCAAGAGGGCGCAATCTCTGCGCGAATTGATCGCGACGATCGAGCTCGAGCGGCGCAAGCGCGAAGCGGAGGCCGAGGCCTCGGCCAAGGCGGCAGAAGCCAAGGCGCTGGCCGAAAAGGCCGAACGGGAGCAGCCCAAGCTTGCCTTTGTCGCCGCCCGCGGATCGCTGGAATTCCCGGCGCAAGGCCAGAAATTGCGGGTGTTCGGCGAGGCCGACGGTCTCGGCGGCAGCGCCAAGGGGCTGTTCATCGCCACCCGTCAGGAGGCGCAGGTGACGGCGCCCGCCCCGGGCCGGGTCGAATTCGCAGGACCGTTCAGATCCTATGGACAATTGTTGATATTGGACGTCGGTGAAGGCTATCTTGTGCTATTGGCGGGGCTTGGAACCATCAGCGCTCAATCGGGGCAATTCGTCCGTGCAGGGGAGCCCGTCGGCGTAATGGGTCATGAACCGGCTCGCGGAACTATGATCGGCGACTCGATGGACGAAACGAGACCGATCCTCTACGTAGAATTCAGAAAAAATGGTAGTGCAGTCGATCCCTCTCCCTGGTGGACAGGAGCTCGCAAAGAGGCGCGTGGATGATGCGAAACAACGTGTTGAAGTCGTTTGGGTTCTTTCTTCTTGGCGCGGTCGCGGCGAGCGGTGCTTGGCACGTGCTCGAGGCAGCCAATGCGGCCAATACCGACACTTATCGGCAGCTCAACCTGTTCGGCGATGTATTCGACCGCGTTCGCTCCGACTATGTCGAAGTCCCAGATGAGGAAAAGCTCATCGATTCGGCGATCAACGGGATGCTCTCCTCGCTTGATCCGCATTCGAGCTACATGAATGCCAAGCGCTTCCAGGACATGCAGGTCCAGACCAAGGGCGAGTTCGGTGGTCTTGGCATCGAGGTCACCATGGAGAACGGCGTGGTGAAGGTGGTCGCGCCGATCGACGACACACCGGCGGCACGGGCCGGGCTCATGGCCAATGACCTGATCACCCATCTCGATGGCGACCAGGTCCTGGGCATGACCCTCAATGAAGCCGTCGACAAGATGCGCGGCAAGATCAACACGCCGATCACCTTGACGATCCTCAGACCCGGCAAGGAGGATCCGTTCGATGTGAAGCTGACGCGCGACGTGATCCGCATCAAGTCGGTCAAGGCGAACGCCGAAGGCGATGTCGGCTATCTCCGCATCTCGTCCTTCACCGAACAGACGCAGGAAGGGCTGGACGAGGCAATCGCCAAGCTCAAGACGGAGATCGGTCCCAATCTCAAGGGCTGGGTCATCGATCTGAGGAACAATCCGGGCGGACTGCTCGATCAGGCCCGCTCGGTGGCCGACACCTTCCTCAACCAGGGCGAAGTGGTCTCGACCCGCGGGCGCAATGCCTCCGAAACCCAGCGGTTCAACGCCACGCCGGGCGATTCGACGGACGGCAAGCCGGTGGTGGTGCTGATCAATGGCGGCTCGGCATCGGCCTCGGAAATCGTCGCGGGCGCGCTCCAGGATCACAAGCGGGCGACCGTCGTCGGTACCCGGTCATTCGGCAAGGGATCGGTGCAGACCATCATCCCGCTGGGCAGCCAGGGAGCCATGCGACTCACCACGGCGCGTTATTTCACGCCGGCTGGCGTGTCGATCCAGGCCAAGGGAATCGTGCCCAATATCGTGATCGAGGAGGATCTGCCGCCCGATCTCAAGCCGTCGCTGTCACGGACCGAGGGCGAGGCAAGCCTGCGCGGTCATTTGAAGAGCGACAATGGCGAGGAGCAGACCGGTTCTTCGTCCTATGTTCCGAAGGAGAAGGAAAAGGACAAGCAGCTCCGGGCCGCCATCGACCTTCTGCATGGCAAGCAGGTGGTGTCGAACACCAAGTCGTCGGAGGCGGACAACAAGGTCCAGGGACCGAAGCAGGCCGACGAAAAGACGACGCCGCAGGCTCCGGCCACGACGAACAACTAGCGAGATTACAACTAGAAGAACGTCCTCGCCCGGTCTATTCTCGGTTCAAGCGATTCGCCGCCTGGAGGCGGCGAATGCTCGGGCTGGGGGGCAATGGCCGATCAATTCCGGCGACCGCTCAAGCGGAGGACGGGGGCTGAGCGGCTGAGGCTGCTGCGGCCGACGGCGCTGCAGGCGGCAAGCGGTCTTACGGCGGTGCTGCTTACGGCGACAATGCTCTGGATGGTGCTGGTGCCGTGGCCCGCGCCGCCCTCGCCGGTGGTCCGCATGGCGATGAGCGGCGGCGATCCGATGGTTACGGCAAGCACGCCAGCGCCGCCCGCAGTCGAGCCGCCGGTCGATGCGGTGTCGCTCGACGAGCTGCCGACCAGTCCCGACAATACCGATCACGAGCGCGCCTCCGACCGGCCGGTGATGATCGAAGCCGACCGCCTGTCGATGGTGGCGGCGCCGATCAGGACAGTCACCGAAAGCGGCCCCTATGGAGCCTTGCCGCGGATCGGCAAGGATGGCCGCAAACCCTGGCAGGTCTATGCCCGGCCGATCCACCGGCAGGCGCTTTCAGGCGGCCCGCCCAAGGTGGCGATCATGCTTGGCGGCATGGGTCTCAATCGGGAGCTGACCGAACGGGCGATCCGGGAGCTGCCGGGAGAGGTCTCGCTTGCCTTTGCTCCCTATCCGGACGGGCTGCAGCGCCCGGTCAACCGGGCGCGGGCCAATGGCCATGAGGTCTATCTGCAGCTCCCCATGGAGCCGATCGGCTATCCCCAGGCGAGTCCAGGCCCGCATACGTTGCTTGCAAGCATGTCGCCGCAGGAAGTCCTCGACAATCTGGCGTGGTTCATGGGGCGGTTCGCCGGCTATGCCGGGGTCATGAACTATATGGGTGGCCGGCTCATCGCCAATGGTCCGGCGCTCGAGCCGCTGATGGGGGAACTCGCGCGGCGCGGTCTGGTGTTCCTGGACGATGGCTCGGTCGCCCGCTCGCAGGCCGAGGATGCGGGGCGGCGCGCCGGCATCGCGGTCCGGCGGGCGCATGCAATGATCGATGGCGACAGCAGCGATGCGGCCATCGGCGAAAGCCTGCGGAGGTTGGAGGCGGTGGCGACACGAGAGGGGCTGGCGGTCGGGGTCGGCAGCGGCCTGCCGAGCACCATCGAGGCGGTGGCGCAATGGGCCAAGGCGGCGAAATCGCGCGGCATCATGCTGGTGCCGGTCAGCGCCTATTTTCGTTAGGCAGCGGGCGGAGAGTCCGGGCTATCTCCCTGGACGAAGCCTATTTTGCCACGGCGATCGTCGCCTTCATGTTCGGATGGTATTTGCAATGATATTTGATGGGTCCTGTCTTGACCGCGGCCGAATAGCTTTCGGAAGCTTCGATATCCTTGCCCTTGAGCTTTTTCTGAAATCCAGCGTCCGGTGTTACCGAGTGCTCGACCTTGGTCTGGTTTACCCAAGTTATCTTGTCTCCGGGCTTTACGGTTGCATTTGCCGGTTCAAATCGAAAGGGAACGCTCGATCCGTCGCCGGTAATGGTAATCGTCTCGGCACGCAGCTCCGCCGGCAGCAAGGACAGCGGCGCCATTCCCAAGATCAAGAATGCAGGGATGAAGCTTAGGGATCTCGGTTTCATCGATAGGACCTCCTCGTTGTGGTCGAGAGATGGAAAGAATCGGGAAGGGATGACCGCCTGAAGCTCCTCTCCTCTGTCCGGAGGATTGCGCTCAGGAAAGTTCCACCTTCATTTGCAGATACGCCGGTGGTCCTGCAGAAAATCCCCGGCGGCTCGGGCGGGTTCCGGGCCGGAACCTTGGCAAACGCCGGTCGGACGCGGTCCGGTCCTAATAGCGGATGATGCCGACGCGCCGGGCGGCTTCGAGCACGCCCTCGGCGGCGTCGCGCTCGCGGGGCGTGTCCTGCGACCAATGCAGCTCGCGAATGGCCCGCTCCAGAAGCGCCAGCTGGTCGTCAGTCAGTCGCAGCGAGGGCCGATGCTCGTCCCGGTCTCTCATTTGCGCGATCCTCCGCGGCGGCGGGCCGGCGCAGTCGGCTTGGTCTCGCGGGCGGCCTTCTTCGCCTTGGCGGTGCCGCGCTCCTCTTGAACCGAGCGCTTCAAGGCTTCCATGAGGTCGACGACATTGTCGGCGGGGCGGGGCGCCTCGGTGGCGACGATGGTGCGGCCGCTCGCCTTGGCCTTCACGAGCTCCCTCAGTGCGGTCGAATAGCTGTCGGAGAAGGCATCGGCATCGAAGGGGGCGGTCTTGCGGTCGACCAGCTGCAGCGCCATGTCGAGCATGTCGCGATCGAGCTTGCGCTCGGGGATGGTGTCGAAATAGCGATCGGCCGGGCGCAGCTCGTCGGCGTAGCGGATGAGGTTGAGCACGAGGCCGTTCTCGACAGGCCCGACCGCCACCAGATGCTCGCGCCCGCCCATGGTCACCTGGCCGATGGCAATCTTGCCGGTCTTGCGCAGTGCCTCGCGGATCACCGAATAGCCTTCGCTCGCCTGCTCGTCGGCGGGCAGAAGATAATAGGGGCGCTCGTAGTAGCGCTGGTCGATCTCGGAGGCGTCGACGAACTGCACCAGGTCGATGGTGCGCTTGCTTTCAAGGCGGACGGCCTCGAGCTCCTCGGGCTCGAGCAGGACGTAGGTGTCGCGCTCGATCTCGTAGCCCTTCACGATGTCGGCAGTCTCGATCCGGCCAATGCCGGGGACGGTGCGTTCATATTTGACGCGCTTGCCGGAGGGCTTGTGAATCTGGTTGAACCGGATCTCGGATTGCGTTTCAACAGCCGAATAGAGCTCGACCGGAATGGTGACGAGCGACAGGCGCAGAGAGCCCTTCCAATAAACGCTTCCCGGTTTTTCCATATGACGCGATACCCTTACCTACGGCACACCTACCGGTTCAATCTTATCATTTAGTCTTGAAATCGAGTTAAGCACATCACCAAACGTGACCAAAAGCGTATCTTAAGGGGACCAAACTTGACGGATAAGGCCACAAAGATCGACGTTCTGTACCGGCCCTGCGTCGGCATCATGCTGCTAAATGATCGCGGTCTCGTGTGGATCGGCCGGCGGGTCGATACCGACAATGACGAGGGATCGGGGCTGTGGTGGCAGATGCCGCAGGGCGGCATCGACGAGAACGAGGATCCCGCGGCGGCCGCCCTTCGGGAACTTTACGAGGAGACCTCGGTCAAATCGGCGCGGATCATTGCCGAGGCGCCGGGATGGTACCGTTATGATCTGCCGGCCCACCTGATCGGCATCGCCTGGGGCGGGAGGTGGCGCGGCCAACGCCAGAAGTGGTATGCTGCCCGCTTCGAGGGCAAGGACGAGGAGATCGACATCTCGGCGCCACCCGGCCACAAGGCCGAATTCGATGCCTGGCGGTGGGCCGGAATGGCCGAGCTCGAAAGCTCCATCGTGCCCTTCAAACGCGCCGTCTACAGGGATGTGGTCGCGGCTTTTCGGCATCTCGCTGCGTGACCTCGCAGGTGCAGCAAATTTGGAACGGGCATTGGCATGAGGCGTTCACTGAGGAACGTCCCGAACGGTGCCGGACAATAAGGGAGGCCAAGAATGAATTGGGAACGTGTCGAAGGAAACTGGAAGGACTTCCAGGGCAGGATGCTGCAACAATGGAGCAAGCTGACGAATGACGACCTGAATCAGGTCAAGGGGCGGCGCGATGTGCTGCTCGGGAAGCTGCAGGAGCGTTATGGCATCGCCCGAGAAGCCGCCGAGCGGCAGATCGATGATTGGGTGCGCAATGTCGGGGAGCAGGCGGGCGCCGGCTTCAGGGCGGCCGAGGGCTTCCAGGGTGCCTATGAACACTGGTTCGAGCGCATGATGGATGTGCAGCGCCAGTCGATCGAGCTGATGTCGGAACGCATGCGCAAGGCGATGGAGCTGCCGGCGCGCTTTGCCGAATGCCGCAACCCGGCCGACATCGCGAAGTTCCAGGCGGAGTTCGCCAGCACCATGGTGTCGGACTATTTCGAGGCGGCGCGCAGGATGCTGACCGTGCTGACCGACGCCACCCAGGAATTCGCACAGGAGCAGACCGGAGCGGTCGAGCAGCAGGTGCGCAAGCTCAAGCCGCGCTCCTCCACTCATTGAGTGGCTCGGCGCGGCCGGTCTCAGCCGGGCGACTGCGCCAGGGCGGCGAAGCTTGCCAAGGTGAGCTGGTCGAGGGCGTCATCGACCGGGGCCGGGTGCGATGATTGCTTGGCCACGACCATGGCGGCGAGCGGGTCGATGTAGATCCATTGGCCGTGAATGCCCACGGCGCAGAAGGCGCCGTGATCATTGCCGGTCTGGTACCACTGGCTGCGGTACCGGCCGGCAGGAAGCAGGTTGACCATCTCGCCATCGAGCCAGGCCTGCCG
>JBIOYR010000150.1:0-25919 GCA_044870245.1 Aestuariivirgaceae bacterium
ACATGCCCGAGAAGATGACAGCATATCATCCGAGATGAGGCTGTCTCCCCAGAACTTCACCGCTAGAGGATTGGTTTCAGTCGTTAAATCAACTCCGGACTCAAATCCGCAGGGTTCCGGAGGTGACCCGGACCGCCTGGCCTGCGACCCGAACCGCGGCCAGGGCCCCCGCGCCGATGTCGACCTCGACATCGATGAAGCTCGGCCGGCCCATCTCGACCCCCTGCTCGAGCGAGAGGCGAAGCGTGCCGTCGGCCGGTGCATCGAAGGCCAGGACCTGCGTCGGGAATGCCACCGCTGCCAGCCCCGTGGCAGGATCTTCGGCAACTCCCAGGTCGGGAGCGAAGAAGCGGACCCGCCAGGCAGCAGGCGTGCCGAGCGCGGTATAGGCGTAGACGCCGATGCTGCCCGTCGCCCTTCTCACCGGCTGCCAGGCCTCGTGCACCACCGAGGCCTTGCCGAGCGCCTCGGTGTCGACCACCGGGATCGCCAGAATGGCGCCGGCGCCTGCCAGCACCTGCGGCCGGTGGCGGGCGCACCCGATCTGCGCTGGCGCAAGCCCGATCGCCGCGGCGATCGCCGCATCATCGAAGCCGCTATCCTTGGCGACGGCGAGGCGCGGGGCCGTCAGTTGCGCCCGCGCGGCGCCGGCGATGCGGGTGACGGTGAGCGGCACCGGTCCCGCCCTGGTTGCGAGCGTCAGCCTGGTTTCGAACGGGCAGCCGTCCTTGTGGCGCAGCTCGGCCAGCAGCGCGCCCGTGCCGATCACCGGGTGGCCGGCGAAGGACATCTCACTGCGCGGCGTGAAGATCCTGACCGGCACCGGCTCGGCGGTCGTCTGCTCTTCGCCCAGGACGAACACCGTTTCGGACAGATTGAATTCGCGCGCCATCTGCTGCATCAGCCGATCGCTGAGTTCGCCGGCGCCGAGAACCACGGCGAGCGGATTGCCGCCGAGCGGCTCCGCGGTGAATACATCGAGCGTGTGGAATTCGAGCTCCATGCCTCAACTCCGGCGTTTGTCGGTCATTTGAGCCGGCCGACTTCGCGGGCAAGCTCGGCGAAACTCTGGATGGAATCCTCCGACTGACCGAGATTGGCGAGCCTCAGGAAACGGATCGGGAAGCAGACGGCGTCCCGGTTCGAGGCGGTCATGTCGCCTGCCACATGTTCGTCCGCCATCAGCCCCTCCTCGGCTTTGGCCAATGCGTCGTCGATCTCGGCGATCGACAGGACGCCTTTGCGCACCAGAACATTGTTGATCGATGCGACGGCCATCAACAGGCCTTCGAGCTGAAGATTGGCGACATGCATGGTCTCTGCTCCCGACGGTCACGGCCATCGCCTATCAATAGAGAAGAAACGTCCCTTCGACAAAGATCTTGCCGCCCGAGCCGGCCGGTCGGCACTATTGGCACACCCGGTTCCGCCATCGACTCGAGGCGCCATGAGCACCCAACACCCAGACAGCGCCGTCCCTGCCGCCGATCATGGCGGCCGCAGGCTGCCCAAGATGATGGCCATCGCCATGGTCCTGCTCGCCATGGTTGGAGCGGCCGTAACCCTGGCCGACGCCGCCTGGGCGCGAACCTACTGGCTCGCCCTGGTGCCGATTTTCGGGGTGATGTGCACCATTGCCGCCTGGGACGATGCGCGCGCCGTCGACCGCATGGTGGTGCGGCAGATCCTCCATTGGCTGAGCGTCGGGCTCGCCATCATACTGGATTTCAATTTTCTCCAGGCGCGGGGCGAGCAGACGGCGGCTGCCACCGGCTTGAGCTCGCTGCTGATCCTGGCGCTCGGATGCCTGCTTGCCGGCATCCATCTCGACTGGCTGTTCGCGGTCGTCGGGCTCTTGTTGCTGTTGATGGTGGCGCTGGTCAGCATCGCTCAGGAATATCTGGCGCTGGTCTTCCTGCTGGGTGTGCTGATCATTGCTCTGCTGCTTAGCGCTCAGTGGCTTGCCCGCCGGTTCTCCTGATGTCGATCAGTGGTAGCCCCGAAACATCCAGACGAGCACCAGCAAGAGCACGAAAAGCGCAAGTGCGCTCCATCTGATGCCCCATTTGGTCCGATCACGCACTTTGTTCTCGTTCAGTCGGCCGGGCGCTCATCCTCGAGCACGCGCAGCAATCTGCTCAGGCCAAGCGCGTCCTGTTGTTCGGCATCATTATAGAGGTTGCGCAATTTCCCTCCGATGATGCGGGTTGCGGAGAACGGGCGGTCCACCCGTTCGCCGAGCACCTTGTCCAGGGCATGGTTGGTGTTTGCAGGGTCGAGTTTGGCCATGGGATGCGAGCCTCCTGCGGCGTGTCCTTCAACGATGGCCGCGGGCCTGAGTTCCCTCAATGGCTGCTGGCCACCGCGCATGTGCCGGATCGGCGGCCCTGCTGGACCTCGGTCATTGTCATGTTCTTACCCCCCATGGTCATGAATATGCGTGCCTCGAAGCCGCCATCCGTGAGGGTGTAGACGGCATGAGCCTTGGCTGCGCCCCGCCCCGGACAGACGATGTCGTAGTCCAGCACCTTGCCGGTCGAGCGCAATGCTTTGGTGATGCATCCCTTGAACGGCATGTTGGCGCTGAGGATGGGCAGATGGGTGCGGCCAGCCGACGGCATGCCGGCCAGACAGGCCGTGTCGGTCTTGTCCACCGCCCAGCGCTCGACATGCGGCAGCTCCAGGCGATAGCGGATCACATAGGCGCCGGCTTCAAGCGTCCGATCGGCGGCGGTGGCGCCATCGATCGGCAGGAGGAGAAGCAGCAGACCACCGAGCCATCTCATCGCACCATCCTTTCCCGAAAATGCCGATCCTTGAGCGAGCGGCCGCTCCGCCGCACTCCGAATGTTGCGCCGGCATTTCTTCTTGCACACCGGGCGGTTCAATCGAACAGCTTGTTGATGCGGCCGATGATCCGGTGCTCTTCATGCGATACGGCGGCTGCCGCATTCCTGTCGTCGACATAGCCAGCCGCCTCGGTCCACAGGACCGCATTCTCGGCGGTGCCCAATATGGCGACGGTGATGCCATTGCGCTTCAGCACCCGCTGCAGCTCGCTCCGCGGCGTCTTTGCTGCCTTCAGAATCGCAGCGCGGATCGCCAGGGCCGCCACCAGGAATATCAGCGCGAGGGCAAGTCCAAGGCAGAGATAGTTCTCGGTCATCAATCCGACTCGCGACATTGTCATGAAGATTACCGACACGTCTCCCGCTTTGTCGGCCTTAGATCAAGCTCGCCCCGACGATGAATAACTGCTATCGTATCAATTGGTTGGTTAATATACGAGTGGAGACGGATTTGATGCGAGCATCGGCTCTTCTGGCGGCTACCGCCATTACTTTCAGCGCGTGTTTCTGGGCCGCCGGGCCAGGCTTTGCCCAATCGACGTCGGCCACGGCGAGCAGCGGCGGTTCCTACGCCAAGGCCACCACCAGCGTGAGCGGGGTGACCGGAACCGGGTTCACCAGTTCGTCAAGCGCCTCGGTGAGCACCTCGACCGGCACCGCCGACGCCAAGGCGAGTTTCACCAGCGGCAACCCCGTCGGCACCGCAACCGCCACGGCCACCGGCGACGGCAGGGCCAAGGCGCGCGCACCCGGCGCGCGCGCCAGTGCTGGTTATGGCGGCGGATACGGCGGATACAGCGGATTCAGCGGCAGCTCGCGCAGCGGCACTTCGAGCAGCGGCAGGTCCGCCGGCAGCGGCCATTAGGCTGGAAGCTTGATCATTCGTGATGCGGCGGAAGGCGATTTTTCCGCAATTGCGGCAATTTACGCCCATCACGTCTTGACCGGTCTCGCGAGCTTCGAGGAGAAGCCGCCCACACCTCAGGACTTGACCGAGCGCTGGCGCTCGGTCCTGTCGCACGGTCTTCCTTATATCGTCGCCGTGGCCGATGGGCGCGTCGCGGGCTATAGCTATGCCGGGCCCTATCGCAGCCGCAGCGCCTATCGCTTCACCGTCGAGGATTCGGTCTACATCGCTCGCGAATGCGGCGGCCAAGGCTTCGGCAGCGCGTTGCTTGCCGCACTCATCGAGCGCTGCGAGGCCGGGCCCTGGCGACAGATGGTGGCGGTGATCGGCGACAGCGACAACCGAGCCTCGATCCAGCTCCATCGCAAGTTCGGCTTCCGCCATGTCGGGACATTGGAGCGGGTAGGGTTCAAATTCGGACGCTGGGTCGACAGCGTGTTGATGCAGCGCGCACTCGCGGGGTGCGACTGAACCGAGAAGCCGAGAGGAAGCACCATGACGCGGGCGAACAACATCCTGTTTCTGATGGCCGATCAGCTGTCGCCGCACGCGTTGCCCTGCTACGGTCACCCCCTGGTCAAGGCGCCCAATATGGACGCAATCGCCCGCCGTGGCGTGGTGTTCGACAATGCCTACACCAACAGCCCGATGTGCGTGCCGGCGCGCGCTGCCATGATGACCGGGCAGCTCGGCTCGACCATCGGGGTCTATGACAGCGGCTCGGAGCTCCCGGCGGGCATCCCGACCATCGGTCACTATATGCGGCTGAACGGCTACGACACCTGCCTCTCCGGCAAGTGCCACTTCATCGGTCCCGACCAGCTTCATGGATTCGAGCGGCGGCTCACCACCGATGTCTGCCCCTCCGGCTTCCAGTGGAATGGCGATTGGGACCGGCCGGACGTGATCCTCGAATGGTACCATACGCTGAAAAATGTGGTGACGGCCGGGGTCGCCGAGCGGTCGATCCAGCAGGACCACGACGAGGAGGCAGCACAGCGGGCGACACGCTGGCTCTACCAATGGGCCCGCAATCCCGAGCGGCGGCCGTTCTGCCTCTTTATCTCATTCTCCCACCCGCATGATCCCTATGTGACTCCGCAACGCTACTGGGACCGCTACGACCACGACTCAATCGACCTGCCGGTGGTGCCGAGCATCCCTCTCGCCGAGCGCGATCCCTATGAGGCCTGGCTCTACCGCCACTATGATCGCTCCGAATATGCCATATCCGAGGAGCACGTCCGCGCCGCCCGCCATGCCTATTATGGCAACATCTCCCTGATCGACGATCTGATCGGCGGAATCCTCGCCACTTTGCGCACCATCCGCGAGGAGGACCGCACCACCATCGTGCTCTGTGCCGATCATGGCGACATGCTCGGCGAGCGGGGCCTGTGGTACAAGATGGCGCCCTATGAGCGCTCGACCCGCGTTCCGCTGGTCATCGCGACGCCCGACATGGCGAAGTCGCGCCGCATCGCCGGCAATGTGTCGCTGATCGATCTCCTGCCGAGCCTTCTCGACCTCACCGGCAGCACTTCATCCCTGGTCGAGCCGATCGATGGGCGGAGCCTCCTGCCGCTTCTCGAGAATCCTGCCGCCGACTGGCCGGAGGTGATGGCGAGCGAGATGTTCTTCGAAGGCCTGTCCGAGCCGGCTTTGATGATCCGCTCGGGGCGCTACAAATATGTCCATTGCACCCGCGATTCGGCACTCCTGTTCGACATCGACGAGGACCCGCTTGAGCGGCGCAATCTCGCCGGCGATCCGGCTCATGCGACCGTGCTCGAGGAGCTGCGGCGCCATGTGGAGCAGCGTTGGAACTTCGACGAGCTGACGGCCGGCATCCTGCGGAGCCAGCGCCGCCGCAACCTGATCATGCGATCACTGAGCATCGGCAACGCCCCGGCCTGGGATTTCCAGCCCTTCGAGGATGCGACGCGCATGTACTACCGCGGCGGCGGCAATTGGCACGAGGCCGAGGAGCGCGATTTCCTCCGATTCTAGGGTCCGGACCCTTTAGTTTCGCACGCATGCGCGCCGCGCCATTCTCCCTTCTCCCCGTCTTTGCGGGGAGAAGGTGCCCCGGAGGGGCGGATGAGGGGCTTTTTGATGCCGTCGTGGCTACCTTGATCGAACGATTTTCCATCCCCTCCTGGAACCCGCTCGCAGCGCCGGCGTTATCGGTGTGGAAACGGGTTTCCGGCGGGATGCAGTCGCCTAACGGCAGGCTTCAACCGCCGAAAAGAGCCTCGTAGGGCAAAACCTACGGGGCTTCTTTTTTGGAACTTTTCCACCTGCTGGCGCGATTTAATGAGAGAACAAATCTCGGAGTTGAATCATGCCTAAATATTCCCGCAGCGCCTCGAAAGACGTCGAAGGCGCGATGCACAAGCGCAAGAAGGGCACCCTGAGGAGTGGCAGCGGCAAGAAGGTCACCAGCAAGAAGCAGGCGGTCGCCATCGGTCTGTCGGAAGCCCGCAAGAAGGGCAAGAAGGTCCCGAAGAAGAAGGCGAGCTGACCGCCGTCAGAAATCGTCCTGGCCCCCGAGATTGAACTTGCCGGGATAATCGTCCGAGTCGCTATCGCTCTGGCGTCGTCGGGATGGATCGGGATCGAGCTCAGGGTATGCCCCGGATTCCAGGAGGTGCAGCCTGTCTCTCGCCTCGCGGATCAGATGGTCCGTATAGTCCCTGGGTCCGCTGAAGCCTCTGCCTGAGTCGTCCGGGATGGCGTCGTCCGGCCATTGCAGAGGTCCGCTTTGTAGCGAGCTGAGCTCGCTTCTCATACAGCTGATCTGATCACGGCGTTCGAGCGCGATCTTAACTTTCCAGGCGTTCGGAGCGTTGTTATTGACGAAGTCTAGTGCGCTCAGTTCCTCCTTGTTGGTCCGGTATGGATCGACGTTCTCGCATGTCATCAAAAGCTCGACGAGAGCAAGGTCGTCGTTCTTCACGGCGATCATCAGTGGGGTCATTCCCTCGGCATTGGGCTCGTTCGGATTGATGGTCCCGACACTGAGAAGCAGCCTCACGTTTTGAAGACGTTTCGATCCACAGGCCCAAGTCAGGAGAGTCTCGCCGAACTGGTCCTTGGCATTGACCAGTCTGTGACCATTGTCTCCTGCGAACGCAGCATCGAGAAGCTGGGGATCTGGAAAGCGGTCGATAAGCGATCTTAGGGTATCGCTCGTTGCGGTGATGACCGGCCCGTCGCCGGACCACACCCACTCATCCGGACCTTCAGGCTCGTCTATGGCGGTGAAGAGCACGCCTCCGGAAAACAAGCATTGAATCGTCAGAACGTTGCGCTCCGCAATTGCGCGGTCGAGCAGACTCTTCCCTTCCTTGTCCCTCCCGTTGAAATACAGAACGTCGGAGGAAGAGAGATAGACCTCGTGCTTCTGATAGTAATGGACGACCTCCTCCTCCTGCCGAAGCTCCATCGGATCAATGCCGTTGTCATAGAGCAGCATGGCAAAAGCACTCGCCCGTTCGATGTCGGCAAAGAACGCCCGCGCCGTTGAGGAGTTTGCGAGAATATCCTGAAGGCGGCATTGAAGATCGTGGTCGGAATAGTCCTGCCTTTCCTGTGGCGCAGGGGAGGGAGATGGCGATCGGCTCCTTGCGATCACATAGGTGGAAAAAGCACGGTCCATGGGGTCCCTTCCTTGTCGTGTGACGGCGCCGCTTCTATCATCGCTGTCACGGCGCGCCTGTGCCGTTCGGCACACCACCACCGACCTGCACAGGAGTGAGACGGAAACCCCGAAGATGAAGGCGAGCTGAAGAGATCAGCTACAATTGGCTTGATTTACCACGAGCCGGCGCCGTCGTTGACTGGGCGTGAGTTTCACGATGTCATCGCCGGCCATGTGCACCCGATGCGAAAACAATTCTCACGCCCCCTCGCGCCGCCTGCTGCTCCAAGCCGCCGGGTTGGCGCTCACCAGCCTGGCCGCGCCGGCCGTCGTTCTTGCCCAGAGCGAGCCGCCCAAGCCGGAGAATGTTCTCTCGCCGGACCAGGCCCTCGAGCGTCTGATGGAGGGCAATCAGCGCTATGTGCAGGGAGTGGCGCGGCGCCATGATTTCTTGAATGAGCGCGAGGCGCTCACCACCGGACAGAATCCTTATGCCGGCATTCTGAGCTGCGCCGATTCCCGCATCGCGCCGGAATACGCCTTCGATGCCGGCCGCGGCGATCTCTTCGTCTGCCGCGTCGCCGGCAACTTCCTCAATGACGACGGACTTGCGAGTTTCGAATATACCGTTCAGGTCCTCGGGACGCCGCTGTTGATGGTCCTCGGCCACGATGCCTGCGGCGCCGTCGATGCCGCGATCAAATCGATCGGGGAGGGGACGACGCTCCCGGGCCATCTGCCCGCGCTGGTGACGGCGCTCACGCCGGCGGTGAAAGCGGCGGGCGGCCAGTCGGGCAATGTCCTCGACAATACGATCAAGCAGAATGTGCTGCTGAATGTCGAACGGTTGAAGAATGCCACCCCGATCGTCAGCAAGTTCGTCGCCGACGGCAAGGTTCGCGTGGTCGGCGCCGTCTATCGGCTCGACACCGGCAAGGTCGAAATCCTGCAATAGAGCGGCAGAGGCTGACCCGCTGTCGGACCGGGCCACCTCTGCCATGGCCGCCTCGTTGCAGGGAGGATCGGCGGCGTGACCCCACGTTAACCGATCGACCGTTCGGCAGGATGTGAGCAATCCCACAATCGGGTCTCGGAAAAGCATCGGGATTGTCAGATTTCGGCCAAGAAGCCGTGTCAATTCGCCAAACCATGGGGATTGCGGGATTTTTCCGGTGTGTGGTGGCGGTTGGCGTGTCGGTGCTTGTGAGCGCCTGCAGCACCGATCTGCTCGAAATGCCGTCGCTCGGCATCAGCCAGCTGACGGGGCCTTCCTCCGCTCCATCGGATGACCCGCCGCCCGCACCTTCGGCAGCGCCCCTCGCCAGCCCGGCCCTCCCGCCGGGGAACAACCCCTATCGCAACTATGCCAGCGCCCTGGTCGCCGATCCCAGGAAGGGCGCCAAATTCAGGCCGGATCTCGAAACCCTCCTCGACGGCATGGCCGCCAACTACCGGCGCAGCAGCGGCTTGCGGCCGGTCGCCGCGGCCGAGCGCATGAAGGTGGCGGCGCGGGCGCAGGCGCTCGACATGGCGCTCGGCGGCTATGTCGGTCATACGTCGCGCAATGGCTACGGCTTCATGCAGCGTTTTGCTGCCTTTGCCGACCCGAAGGCGGTCGGGCGCCATTCCGAGAATGCCGCCATGAACTGGCAGACCAAGGGCACCGTCGATCAGGCGCGCGCCAAGACGCTGTTCCAGCAATGGGTCAATTCCAGCGGCCACCGCCGGAACCTTCTCAAGCCCGTTTTCGGTTATGTGTCGACGGGTGCGGTCGAGATTGGCGATTCCCTCTATGCGGTGCAGATCTTCTGGCAGACCGAGGGCGCACCCTCCGACACCGCGGGCGATGGCGCCGCCATGGGAGACAGCCATGGATGAGAGAGCAGGCACTACGCACTAGGCAAGACCTCACTGCCTGCTGCCTGCTTCCTACTGCCTGTTTGCCTACTGCCCGATTTGCGGCAATGCTCCCGTGATGACCGAGCCATCACTCTGGCAGACCTATTGGCGGGCTCTCAAGGAGCTTGCGCCCGAGCGCGCCATGGTCGCGGCGCTGGTCGTGTCGAATTCGGTGATCGGCATCGTGCCGCTTGGTGAGGCCTATCTCTGGGGGAGGGTGGTCGACGCGCTGACCACGGGAAGCGTGGTCTATTGGCTGATCGCGGTCTGGGCGGCGCTCGGGCTGTTCGGCATCCTCGCCGGCGTGACCGTTGCCGTTGCCGCCGACCGGCTTGCCCATCGCCGCCGGCTCATCGCCATGAGCACGGCCTTCGAGCAGGCCATCACCTTGCCGCTCAGCTATCATGCAGGGAAGGGCACCGGAACCGTCATCCGCGCCATTCAACAGGGGACCGACTGCCTGTTCGGGCTCTGGCTTGCCTTCATGCGCGAGCATCTGGCAGCGATCGTCAGCGTGACCTTCCTGGTTCCGATGGCGCTGTCGATGAACCTGTCGATCGCCGCCGTCCTGGTGGTGCTCGGCGCCATCTACCTTGCCGCCAACATCTTCGCATTCCGGCGCACGATCGGCCAGCAGTCGCAGGTCGAGCGCTATCACCGCGATCTGACCGGGCGCGTCGGCGATGTGCTTGGCAATGTCATGGTTGTCCAAAGCTTCACCCGGCTCGAGGCCGAGGCGACCGCCTTGAAGGACCTGATGCGCGACCTTCTCGCCGCGCAATATCCCGTGCTGACCTGGTGGGCGGTGGTGAGCGTGCTGACCCGCGCCGCAGCGACGATCACCGTGGTGGCCATCGTTGCGCTCGGGGCCTGGCTCGTGCAGCGCGGGCAGCTCACCGTCGGCGAGGTCGTCGGCTTCGTCATGCTGGCCAACATCTTGATCTCCCGGCTCGATCAGCTGTCGCGTTTCATCCTCAGCCTGTTCAATCAGAAGCCCGCGATCGACACCTATTTCGACTTGATCGACACGCCGAGCCTGGTCACCGACCGACCCGATGCCCAGCCGCTTGCAAGTCCCGAAGGTCAGGTCCGCTACGAGACTCTCTCCTTTTCCTTTCCCGACGGCCATTTCGGCATCCACGAAATCGACTTCGCAGCCGAGCCCGGCAAGACCGTGGCCCTGGTCGGTCGCACCGGATCGGGCAAGACGACGACTCTCGCCTTGCTGCAGCGGCTGCGCGACCCCGACCAGGGTCGCATCACCATCGACGGAATCGACATACGCGACATCAAGCTCGCATCGCTGCGCTCGGCGATTGCGGTGGTGTTCCAGGACGCTGGTCTGTTCAATCGCAGCATCGCCGAGAATCTCCGCATCGGCCGGCCGGGCGCGACGGATGAGGAGATTGTCGAGGCAGCAAGGCGCGCCCAGGCCCATGAGTTCATCATGCGCAAGCCCGGCGGCTATGACTTCGTGATCGGCGAGCGTGGCGCATCGCTCTCCGGCGGCGAGCGCCAGCGCCTGGCCATCGCCCGCGCCATCCTGAAGGATGCACCGATTCTCATCCTCGATGAGGCAACGAGCGCACTCGATGTCGAGACCGAGCGGCGCATCAAGCAGGCTCTCGACGCCCTGCGCAAGGGGCGGACCACCTTTATCATCGCCCACCGTCTCTCGACTGTTGCCGATGCCGATTTGGTTCTTGTCCTCGAGGACGGCCGGATCATCGAGCGCGGCACGTTTCGCGGCTTGATTGCCAAGGGTGGTGCCTTTGCGTCCATGATTGCCCAGGGCAGCTTTGCGGAGCCGACCGAGCCTGCTCATTGAATCCTCCAATGAGGCAACACACATGGATGGCGCCGATCCGATTGGGAGGACCGATATGCGCAAGCCCTTGACTGTTGCTTTTATCCTGGCGGGCCTGTCTGGCGCGGCGCTCGCCCACCATGGCTGGGGGAGCTATGATTCCAGCAAGGTTTTCACCATCAAATCTCCGGTCGAGGCGCTCGATTGGCATAATCCCCATGTCACCATCACGGTGAAGCATGAAGGGCAGAGCTGGCAGGCGACTCTGGCGCCGATCTCCCGCATGCAGAGGCGCGGCTTGAGCGAACCCATGCTCGCTCCCGGCAAGGACGTCGCGGTCGAAGGCTATCCCTCGACGCGGGTGGAACGCGAGATCCGCGCCGAGCGGATTACCGTGGGCGACAAGGTCTTCGAGCTCAGGTGACGAATGTTCGAGGCGGTCCTGGCGGCAATCGAGCACTCGGCATGGGGCATGACCGCGCGTTCATCGCCCTGGCTCTATCCGCTGGCCAACCTCTCTCATGTCCTCGGCGCGGCACTCCTGGTCGGCGCGATCACCGTCTATGATCTTGCCGTGCTGTCGCGGCCGACCACCTTCTCGCAGGGCTGGCTGGCCATCGGGGTGGCGATCCTCGGCTTCGTCCTCATCCTCGCAGGCGGCAGCGTCCTCTTTGCTGCCGAGGCGACGGCGCTGGGCAGGAATCCCGTTTTCATCGTCAAGATGGCGATCGTGGCGGTGGCGCTGGTGAATGTCCTCGCCAATCACCTGCTACGCGCGCAGGGAAGGGTGTGGCAGGCGCCTGCCAGCGCCGCCATATCGCTGGTCGCATGGATCTCGGTGCTGCTGGCCGGTCGGCTCATCGCCTATGTCTAGACATTGCTCAGTCGTGCTTCGTAGCCGCTGACTTCTTTTCGACTGACCGCCGGGCAATCTGAGCATCGGAGGGCTGGTCGGAGGACGCGACGGATGCTTCCTCCTCGGCGACAAGCGGCACGATCGGCGCTTCAGCCGTCGCCCGGGTGACCGGGTGCGACGAGCACGCCGCCAGCGCCTGGACCATGCCGAGCAGCACGAGGCAGAGTCGCATCCCTCCTCCGTCTCTTGTGTCCCGGCGCGGTCGACACTGGTGGCTCACTCGGCAAATGGGCACAGGTCCTCGGTTGAGTCCAGTGGAACATGACTATTTTTCTAGGCTGTTTCAGATAAGCCACAGGGAAACCTGGTAGCGGAGGAGGGAATCGAACCCGTCACGGGCGGCGTATGAGACCGCTGCTCTACCGTTAAGCTACACCGCTAAAATGAAACTCGGCCGAAGAGTTGGTGCTGCCCCTTGGAATCGAACCAAGTTCCTCGGCTTTTCAGGCCGCTGCATTGACCACAGTTGCTTGAGCAGCAACACCTGCCATCCCCAATGCCGGAGTTGGATCGAGCCGAACCAATCCCGGCGCACTCTAGCTGAGGGAAGTCGCGGCGGCTGTGCCGTTCGGCACAGCGTTGCCTTTCTTTCTCTCGCTTGACGCCAAATCAGGCGATCAGGGGTGCAATATAGGTGTTGAACGGCAGTGACCGCCAATTTCGATGATTCATCATGTTCTTTCGAATCCCCTCCGGCGCGTCATAGGCCTGGGCACCGATCGGTATTCCGCAAAACTCATAGGCTTCGCGGAAGGAAGGCTTGGGGTGGCGGTACGACTGCAGGAATTCGAAATCGATCAGCGAGATTCCATCGATCTGCGAAACGAGGAAGTTCCGCGGCGAGAAATCCGCCTGAAAATATCCCCTGGTCCAGAACGCCTTCACGCATTCGACGAAGAACTCCGACACACGGCACTTTTCGACATGAGTCATCGACGCGAGATCGAGATAGCTGGCCGGACCGACATGCTCCATGATCACATGGCCTTCCCCGGTCTCCAGAATGCCCGGCATCGGGACAAATTCCGCGAAGACACGTCTGGCTTCGATCTCGCGCTGGCAGAAGCGCTCACAACCGATCTTGTAGGTCTTCTGGACAGCAGGCCTGCCTCGATAGAGAACGAGATCGGTGCGCGCGCGACGCCCCTGGGACAGGCATTTGATCAACTCATGCGCACGCGTGAAGCGAACCTTTCTGGTCTGCGACTCGGCGCCGATCTCCTGGCAGAGCGCGGGATCGACCGCGCGGAGATACTCGAAGGCTTCCTGCTCGTTGTCGGGCGAATGAACGACGTTCGAGGTCCTGAACCAGCGACGCCGATTGAACAGCTTGCGGGCTTCGGTCTTGATCGTTCTTAACCGCTGGTTCTGCAGCAGCGGCTCGTTGCCCGGTCCCTCCGGTGCCGTCAGGGGATACCAGTCATAGCCGATGATCAAGGTGTGCGGCGGGCCGCCGGAGACCGGATAAGGGCCGCGACTCCAATTGCCGCCCCGCAGCCGGCTTGCCGCGTCGACCTGATCGTTCGTGAGCGGAACGATCTGCAGAAGCTCGACCCGGTGCTCGCGCAACAGCGCCAGCAGCTTGGCGAGATACCCTGCTTCCGATGCCGCGAGCTGCCGCATCACCAGAATGAAGAGCTCTCCCTCGGCGGCGACCTGCTGTCTCGCCGGCAGCTTCGCAAAATCTGCAAGCTCAGGGTTCTTGTCGACAAGCTTCGACAGCATGTCCAGGCTCGGGGCGTAGTTTCTCGCAGCGAGCCATTGGACGAGAGCGGTCGCATCGGTGGCATCGATGGCGAAGCCGCAGTCGGCAGCCATCCGGGCGAGCTCTCCTGCATAATCGTGCTCGGCGATGCAGGTGGCAGCAGCGCCCGGGTGAAAGCCACGCAATCCGCCTGCCGCGCCCTTGTGAAAAACCGCGTGGTAGGCCAAGGAAGCGAAGTAGAGCTCAGCCGAAGGGACAAAGACCGCCTGTCGGTAGAGCACTCTGGTTCTCAAGAGGTCGCTGGCGAGACCCGGCGGGAAGTACGGACCTTTCAGCTTGCGATGGCTCTGTGTGCCGTCATGGGTATAGACATCGCATTTCAGCTCGCCGGCTGTGGAGGAAAGCAGCTCCTCGATTTGCCGGAAATCATCGGCATGAACCAATATGTCCAGATCCTCGCCGCGATCGATCTCAGGGAAGCTCTTCCACCACCGAAGCAAGAGATAGCGAACACCTGCGTCATTCAGGTGTCTGAAGAAATCCTCAGGCCGCGTGCCCGATTTCAAGTACCGCTTTGGCTTTCCCCTACCAAACACGTCCACCGCCGCTTTCCCCTATGCCCTGACAGAGAAGCATGCCATAACCCTCTCCGCAACAAACTTGCACGATTTGTTGACTTGCCATGATTTCCGAGGCGGACAGCTCGAGCCACGTCAGGATTGAAAGTGGGCGCTTTCGTGACGCGGAAGTAAATCTCTACGCGATCGTGCGGGATGAGATGTTCTTCCTCGAGGCATTTCTCGATCATTATCGCCGATCGGGGGTGGATCAATTTCTGATTCTGGACGATTCGTCGACCGACGGGACTCGCGAATTCCTCTCGGCGCAGCCGGATTGCCTGGTCCTCTCGTCGGATCTCGGCTTTGGTGACCCCGTTGCTGCCGAAGGGGAGGGCGCCGCGCGGACGACCCGCGCCGGGACGCTCCTGAAGAGGATCATTCCCCGGAAATATCTCAAGAACAAATATGCCGTCTATGCCGATGCCGACGAGTTCCTGATCTTGCCGGAGGGCATCGACGACATTCGAACCGTCATCAGGATCCTGGAGCGGGAGCGGATCGCTTGCGTTGCCGCTTCGCTTGTCGATTTCTACCCGGAAAGCTTGGCGGATCTCGGCCGCTCCATCCGCGCCCGATCGTTCTTGGAGCTTCTCGAGCGCTATCCCTATTATGACGCAACCCCGCTGGTCGAGCTCGTTGCGGACGACTGGCCGAAACCGCTCGGCGAAGGTGCCTCGAAACGCCTGTTTCGTGAGCACGGCATCAAGGATGTTCCCCCCGCCCTGTCCAGCCTGCCATCGTCTCTCGCGCGCCTGCTGCCGTTTCCGACGCCGAGATCGGCATGGCTCAAGACACCGTTGATCAAGTGGGACGACGACACCTGGCTCGATGGCAGCCACAACGCCAATGTGCCGCCGTCTCATCGGGCCCTGCTGTCGATGGCTCACTTCAAATTCACCTTCGACCTCGAAAGGCGGACGGAGCAGGCGCTCGAACGACGGTCCCATTCGCGGGGCGGCCGGAAATATCTTCATTACCAGCTGCTTCTGCAGAGCATGCGGCGCCGTGGAGCGAATTTTACAGCTGCGGAATCGGCCCGGTACAGCTCGCCGGGCGGGTTGGCAGAGCATGGCTTGCTGAAATGGGAGCTCGCCCTCGAATAGCCTTCACTCGGCCGGCAACAGCGCGGGGGCTTCGCTCACCTGGCCGTCGCTGACCCGGTACACCCTGTCGGCGATCGACAGCCAGGCCGGTCTGTGGGTTATCGCGACCACGGTGAATTGCCGGCTGAGCGCAGCAACACTGTCGCAAATGGCCTGCTCCGTATCGTGATCGAGGGCGCTCGTGACCTCATCGAGTATCAGCAGCCGAGGCCTGAGAACCAGGGCGCGTGCCAGCGAGATGCGTTGGCGCTGGCCGCCGGACAGCTTGGTTCCCATCTGTCCGACATCGGTCGCGACACCATCGGTGAGGGCATCCACGAAGTCGAGAAGGCCGGCGATCTTCAACGCTGCCCGCACGTCCTCGCCGGATATCGACGGGTCGCCCATCGTGACATTCTGCAGAATCGAGCCGTGCAGCAGGGTCAGCTCCTGCGGCACGTAGCCGATATTGCTGCGCCAATCCTTCAGGTTCACCTCGGAAAGGGGCGTCCCATCGACCAGGATCTGTCCTTTGGTCGGCTGGTGGAATCCCACGAGGAGATCGACGATCGTCGTCTTGCCGGCTCCCGAGGGTCCGGTGAGCACGGTGATGCTCCGTGCCGGAATGTCGAGCGACACCTCATCGAGAATGGCCGTATCGTTGAACGAGAAGCTGACCGCCTCGAAGCGGCAGCCGCGCTCGAAAGTCGGGATGACCGTCCCCGAATCGCTCTCTTCGAGCGCCTTCGCCTGGGCGATGACCTTCATGCAGAAACGGTAGCCGTGAACATGCTCCATGAAGAGCTGATAATTGCTTTGGAAGCCTTTGATGCAGGCGATGATCTGCGTGAAGATGACCCCGAGCACCAGAAGCTCCGGAAGCGGCACCCGATAGAGGACGGCGCCGGCATAGATGCCGGCGCAGATGGTGAGCGCCATGAGCAGATCCTGCCCATGCGTTAGCGCCTGGCGGGTGACCTGGTGGCGGATCAGCGATCGCCGCACCCTGCCGATATTGGTCGTGAACAGCTGTTCGAAGACCCCTTGCCGCTGCATCGACCGCAGTGCCTTGATGTTGCTGAACGCATCCTGTGCGTCGTCGACGAGCTTGCTGGTGTATTTCCACTGCCGTTTCTTGTTGCGCCGCAGGGTCTTGATCAGCCAGGTCATGGGAAAGGCCACGCAGGCCGCCCCCACGGCAGCCACCGCAAAGAAGGTTCCGGACACCAGCATCGCGATGAGGAGCGAGATTGCGCCCTTCACCCCCTCGGCGACGGTGTTCGCAGCGGCACTGTAGGCGCTCGCCGAGGCTGCCGCCTCGCTCGAAATGGCATGGGAAAGTGTTCCCGGATGATTCTCCGTGTAGTAGCTCCAGCGCACCCGCAGCATGGCGCTGACAAGCAGGCGACGAACCTGTGCCGAGACCTCGGCCATGGCGACCGCCGCATAGCTCATGGCGAGGAATGTCAGGACGGATTTGATCGACAGCGAGATGGCCAGGAACAGCAGAAGGTAACTGAGATCGGGCTTTGCCCCGAGCCATGTCGAAACACCGCTCACCATCAGGGAGAGGCTCGACGGCTTGTCCGTGGTGATGCCGCCGGCAATGCTGATCAGCGGCAGGAGCATTCCGATGCTGATCAGGTTGAAAACGCCAGCAAGAAGCAGGCATACGAGAACCGAGACGGGGCGAGCTCCCGGGGCGCGGAGAAAAATCGCCACCACTTCTTTCACAACCGCTGGTCCCCCACCTCGATAGGCGCGAATCTATCGATAAAATCAACGAATGCAATGCCGTCTTGCGAGGATAGCTCTCACCTCCGTCGCGATCATCATCAATCCGCGCACAACCGGAGGCTCTTCGTCATCCGGTCATTGTTTTGTCAGATTCCTGTTACTTTCTTCGAACCGGTGGGGCGGGGATCTCAATGTTGTTGCAGGTCAGGCAACGAGACACTGAAAGACTGGGCCGAACGATCCGCACCAGGAGTGCCACGATCGTCATCGACGGTGAGCGCGTAACCAAGATCCACCGCAAAGAGCACCTCTATCGCAACGAGCGCCACTGGCTGGAGCTCATGGCACCTTCGGGCCGCACGCCGGAGATTCTGGCCTGTTCCGATCGGGAGCGGTCGATCACCATGCGTTACGCAGGCCTGCCCATCTCTCCTGAGAATGCGCCTGAGGATTGGCCGGAGCAGATGGCGGCAGTTCTCTCGATTCTGGCGAAAGCCGGTTGCCATCACGGCGATCTGCTCCCCCAGAACATTCTGGTCGAGCAGGGCAGGCTCGCAATCATCGACTTTGCGCTCGCATCGGCGAGCGGCGATCCTTCTCCGAAGAAGAAGCGAACATTCTCGGACCAGCATGCGTCGAGCCGGATCGGTTACCTTCTGAACGGCTTCCCGAGCGGCTGCGAGGTGCACTCCTTCGTGGTCTGGTCGATGGCGGCAGTGCCCGAGGTCGAGCAGGGAATATCGCGGCGGTTGGAGGTGATCGACAAGATCGTCTTCTCGCCACTGCTGTACCAGGATTATTGCAAGGATCGCTTCTCCTGGCTGAAGCTCTTCTATCAGATGCCGAGGATGAAGGGTTCCCAGAAGGGGAGCGAGCCGTTTTGTGCCTTCATCGTGTTGAGCAGAATGCCGCGCTACGCGTCGAGGAAGCGGGTGTTCTCCTCCGAGGCAAGGATCGTCAACACCGAGATATTCGATCTCAAATGCGCATTGCGGGCCGGCAGGCTGGGCTATCTTCACTCTTCCGATAGCCAGGAGGAGGCGAGGGCGAACCTCAGATATCTTTCATATGACGAGTGGAGCCTGCCTTACGGCTACCTCACCGCTCAACGACCCAGCTTCTCGAGCATCGGCGAGGTTTTTCAGGTCCTGAACAATCTTCCGGGAACGGAGTACGTCCTCCTCAGAACGCCCTCGGGAAAGTCCGACCGGCCGGAGGACTACGACATTCTCGTCAGCGATTACTTCGCATGCAAGCGGGCGCTCGGAGGATTCGCCTACAAGTCGTCATGCGGCAAACTCTTCAGGAATGTCGGCGACCCGGTCGACAATGGCGGCAGCAAGGTTGCCCACCATGTGAACGTGGGAGGCCGCAACATCGCCTTTGATATCAGATATGTCGGCGATGGTTATTACCCGCGCAGCTGGCAGCGTCGCATGTTGCGGGACCGGGTGCTGAAGAATGGCGTCTTCGTCTTGGCGCCTTCCGATGACTTCTTCGCCAGGGCCTATCACGCCCTGTGCCACAAGATCGAGCTGCCGGGCAAATATGCCGATGAGTTCGCTGCCCGATTGCGCCCCGTTCGGCAGGATCAGCTGGTCGATCATCTTCGTCAGCTCGTCATGCAATATCTCTCCTCGAACATCGACCGACCGACGCGGCCGAAGGACATCACCATCCCCTACAATCCTTTGGTGAGGTCGAGATTCACCGAATGGCGCGAGCTCTATTTGGCACGGCGCGAGATCAGGCGAGGCAACTATTCAGGTGCCTCGAAAATCCTTCTGAACTACTCGTCCATATACCGACGTTACTGGACCGCCGGATATTGGGTCGGGGTTGTTCTGTTTCGTTGGGCGGCGGCCGGCTGCCTGAGCAGGATTGGCGCCGGAGCGAGAGCCCTGCAGTCGGCCTATCTCGCGGCGATCGAGCCGGTCGATATCTGGCAACCGCGGAGATTCTGGTGAGTGCGTTCGGCAACGCGGACATGAAAGTTGTGAGGCAGGCTGGCATAATGACCATGGAATCCGAAGGCTATGTCTATCATTGCTATGGCGATGAGGCTCATCTTCGCCATGCGGTAGCTTCGGTTGTCACTCTTCGAAGATATGATCGGCGCCGCGCCGTTGCCTTATATTGTCCTCCGGCGCATCAGGAGCTGCTCCAGCAGCACGGCTTGGACTCGCTGTTCAACGTGATCGGCTGCCTGCCGGAAGAGGCGTGCTCGATCGTCGGGTTCAAGCACAGTCTCCACAAGTTCAAGCCATTCGACAAATGCCTCTATCTCGATTCGGATATGGTCTGGTGCAAGAATCCTGACCGGCTGTGGATGCTGCTGGCGCCGTACTCTTTCACCGCAACCGGCCTGAACATGGCCGATGCCTATTTTGGTGGTCCGAAAGGTGCCGGCGTCATCTGGGATTGGCTCTTCAATCGGCGCGGGGCCACGATGAGCCATTTCGGCATGACCCATCTGCCCCGAATCCAGGCGGGAATGATCTACGCCCAAGACGACGTGGCCACGGCGGCGGTCTGCCGGTCGGCCGCCGAGTTTCTGGCCCAGAGATCCAAGACGCACTTCCGCAGCAGGCTGAACGAAGGCCGCAAGGAGGAGAGTTGCGAGTGGAGCCTGGCGATGGCGCTCAGCACGCAGCGCATGCCGATATTCCCCTGGTTCCAGGGTTATGACAGCCCGCAACTGGATTTCGTCGAAGGGCTCACCGACTATGAGCCTGCCTTCAGGCAGGTGGTCTGCAAGCTCTATTGCGACCGCTTCGTCTACTCGCTGCGCAGTCTCGCGAGCCGCCCGTTGCGCGACGCGCTGTTGACGGTCTTCACCTCCATTCCGGGCAAGGGCGACTTCATGGAGGTCACGCCCTTCATTATCCATTTCGGATCCCTGCGCTGCAAAAGCGTCTTCACCAATTTCGCCGCCTTGGTCTGGCGCGATCTTGTCGAACGAAAGCTGGAGACGCTTTCCGGAGCACGCTATGGCGAGGCGGATCAGCAACAGCTTGCATGCGCATAGCCGGCGTGGAGGCAAGCGTGCCTGCTTGCGGCAAGATCGCGATCATCCTGAATTGCTATCCCCAGACATCTGAGACCTTCGTTGCTCAGGAGCTTCTCGGCCTGCAGCGGGCAGGCCTCGCATTCGATATCGTTTCACTGGAAAGGCCGCGCGATCTGAAGCGAAGCTCGCTGAACGACGAGATCGCGGCGGCTGTGCATTACCTTCCTTTTCCGCTTCTGGCGCTGCCGAGTGTGCTTCGAGCCTGGCGCCGTTTGCGGCGCCTGCCGGGCTACGGATCTGCGCTCCGCGTCTTCCTCGACGATCTGATGCGAACCGCCAATCCGCTGCTGATCAACCAATTCGCCCGGGCGCTCATCCTCTGTGATCGGCTTCGCGAGCATGCGGGTCACTTCCATGCGCATTTCATGAACCGGCCGGCAGCGGTCGCCCGCTATGCGGCCGCGATGACGCAGCGCCCCTGGAGCTGCTCTGCGCATGCAAAGGACATCTGGACACAGTCGCAGCCCAATCTGGTCGCCGCGCTTGCCAGCTCGCAATGGACGGTCACCTGCTCAGCCCATGGCTATGAGCGGCTGCGATCGCTGTCGCCGCGGCCGGAGCGGATTCATCTGAGCTATCACGGGCTGGATATCGACAGATTCTCGCAGTTCGCCGGCGCGCGGCCGCCGCGCACCGGATCGGACCCTGAGCGCCCGCTTCAGATCCTGTCGATCGCCCGTGCCGTTCCGAAAAAGGGACTCGATGTCCTGCTCCGGGCCCTCTCGACCTTGGGCAGGGATCTTCATTGGCGCCTCGTTCATGTCGGCGGCGGCGGCCAACTCTCCTCGCTTCGGAGGCTGGCGCGAGCCCTTGCCATAAGCGATCGCATAACCTGGCTTGGCACCCGTTCGCAGGATGAGGTGTTCGGCCTTTACCGCCAGGCCGATCTGTTTGTTCTGCCCTGCCGCACGGCCCGGAATGGCGACCGCGATGGCGTGCCGAATGTTCTGGTGGAGGCAAGCAGTCAACGCCTGCCCTGCATCTCGACAACGGTGCCGGGCGTGCTGGAGCTCTTGAGCAATGAGGAGAGCGCAATTCTTGTCCCGCCGGACGATGCGATCGCCTTGGCGTCGGCGATCACGAGATTGGCGGCCGATCCTGCTTTTCGGGAGCGCCTGGCGCGGTCGGCCGAGCAACGGGTGAGACAGGATTTCGACTACCGCTCGAGCATCACATTCCTGCTCGGTCTCCTCGAGGCACGCCCATGAGCCTGCCCAATTTCCTGATCGTCGGCGCGATGAAATGCGGCACGAGCACGCTGCTGGGCTATATGCGCCAGCACCGGCAAATTCATATGGCGCCGCGCGAGCTTCACTTCTTCGACCGCGACCACCATTATCGGCGCGGGATCGGATGGTATGAGAAGCAGTTTGCCGGCGGCCCGCGGCACCGCGCGATCGGCGAGAAGACGCCGGCCTATTGTTTCGTTCCGCAGGCCGCCGAGCGAATTCACCGACACCTTCCCGATGTCAAGTTGATCTGGATATTTCGCGATCCGGTGGCTCGGGCCTATTCCAACTATTGGCACTTCCTGCGTCGCGGCAATGAGCGCGCCGGCTTTGCCGATGCGATCGCCAGCGGCCTCGAGCAGGAGAAACGCGCCGGCAGAAGCGATTGCGTCTATCTCGCCAAGGGGCGCTATGCCGAGCAGATCAGAAATTACCTGCGGTTTTTCCCGCGCGAGCAGATGCTCTTCCTGCAGTTCGAGGATTTCTTCCGTGACCCGGGGTTTCAGCTGCCGCCGGTCTTCGCGTTCATCGGCGTGTCGCCGGATGAAGCGATCGACACGCAAAACCGGCGCAACACCGCCTCGTTACCGCGCAGCATATCGCTGATCCGATGGTCCAGGGCTCTCTTCCAGGACACCCTTCCACACCGCCTGATTCAGCGGATCAACAAGGGTCCGCCGACCGGCTATCCGCCTATGCCGGCCGAGATCAGGGAACGGCTGCAGGATTATTACCGGCCGCACAACCAGGATCTGGCGGAACTGTTGGGCTGGGATTTGAGCGCCTGGGAAGCGTCGCCGAACGCGCCGCCACTCACAGACCATTCAGGGCAACGGCCTTCAGAACCTTACGATCCGTCTCACCCTTCTCCGCGGCACGCATGAGCCGGGTGGCGATCAAGCTTCGCAGCGATGCCTCCGCGATCAGGTCGATGCCCACGGGCGAGGTTGCCTTGAAGTCGGTCCAGGCATCATCGAGCAACGCCTGAAGGTCGATGAACCCGACGGGGGCGAACTCACGGTTTTCCATCTGCCCACCCTTCCGAGACGCGGATCATATTCGAAGACGGTGGACAGTATCGCCTCTGTCGCGCCGCCACAAGAATGAGACTGTGCTGCAGTGCGACGGCATGCTGCGATGCAAACTTCGCTGATGCAGCAGTTCTGCCGATGAATTCCTGCAGAGTGAAATCCTGGGCGTCGAGGCGCTGCTCCAGCCTTGGGAACTGATGCACAAATGCAATGGCTCGCAAAAATCGCGGGTGTCACCTTTTCTGCAACTTGAGGCTCCTGCTCGCACAATCTAACGTCCCGTATTGGGACGATTCTCGAAACGAGCGTGAGCATGGCCCGGCGGAAGACTTGGCTTGTGGGCTGTTCAATCCCGGCGATGTTCTTCGCGCTTTCGGCCGCGGGACATGCGGCCGACTACGCCGCGCCCCCGGCCCATGATTGGAGCGGGATCTATCTCGGCGGTTTTGCCGGCATCGGGGACCTGGCTTCCAACGGCTTCTTTGCCACCTCGCTCGACCTCGGTTTCGATGGCGCCTGGCCGCTTGTCGGCGCCAGAGTCGGATGGAACTGGCAGGCTGGCCAGTTCGTCTTCGGCGTCGAGGGCGACGGGTCCTTCTTCGATTCGCGCGGCGACAATCTGCGCGAGGAAACTTACAGCGCGGAGACGGAATTTCTCGGCTCGGTGCGCGGCCGGGTCGGCTGGGCGGACGACAATGTCCTTTTCTATGCCACGGCGGGCGGGGCCTTCGTTCATGCCGATGTGCGGACGAGCCTGGGTGGCCAGGATCCCGACCAGCAGGGCAATGAGGACCGCAAGGATTTCTCCGACTGGGGTGGCGTCGCCGGTGGCGGCATCGAATGGGCTTTGAGCCCGAATGTCAGCCTGACCACCGAAGGCCTCTTCTATTTCTTCGACATCCGGAAGAGCCTGGCAAACCTGACGGAAGGGCTCGGTCCGGGTCCCAATGACGACGGTGTCCCGGCGGGCGTGCCCGGCAATTTCTTCAAGATCGGCGACGGCTTCGAATTCCGGGTCGGCGCCAACTGGAAATTGTGGAACCCGGTGGCGCCGGAGCAGGGCTTGTTCGCGACCTCCGCCGGCGACTACACGACCGACTATGACTGGAACGGCTTCTATATCGGTCCCCATGTCGGCGTCGGACGCATCGACAGCCATGGCCGGTATCGCGGCGACCGTTTCACCGACCCGCCACCGCCGGACGAGCCGAGACCGGCGCCGATCAAGCTCAGCGACATCGACAATCAGGGGGTTCTGGGCGGTGTCCAGGTCGGATACAACTATCAAACGGGACCTTTCGTCCTCGGCATCGAGGGTGATTTCACCGCGCTCGACTGGGACGACCTGATCAACGATCTCAAGCTGCCGCTCGAGCCCAATCCCGTTTCGCTCGATGTCAACTTCCTGGCGACGGCGCAGCTCAGGGCCGGTTTGGCCAGCGGCAATCTTCTCGGCTATGTCACCGGCGGTCTAGCCTTCCTCGATGCAACCTTTACCGATCACCTCACCGATTCCGACAAGGACGTCTCGGAGCTCGGTGCGGTCGTGGGCGGCGGCGTCGAATGGGGGTACCGGCCGGACCTGACGTTCCGGGCCGAGGCTCTGTTCCTCACCTTCGACGAGGACACCAGCCTTTCCGATCTGCCGAACGGTGACAAGGGCGACTTCGCGCGTCTCGACGAGGGCTGGGTGCTGCGGCTCGGAGCCAATTGGCGACCCGGCCAGCCTTCCGTCGTCGCCGAAGGGTCCGGCACGTCTGCGGCCGGGCTCTATGATTGGAGCGGCATCTATGTGGGTGCCAATTTCGGTTGGGGTGGACCGGATACCAAAGGAATCTACAACGCCGATCCCGAGCCGAACGAGTCGATCGATCTGCGCGACGTGAGCGATCTCGGGCTGCTCGGGGGCGGCCAGGCCGGTGTGAACTGGCAGGTCGGTTCCTATGTGGTCGGTGTCGAAGGCGATGTTGCGGCGGTTGACTGGGATCACAGCGCCTCGAAATTCTGGATCCCCGAGGACAAGATGGCGTTCGACACCGATCTGCTGGCGACAATCCGCGGCCGGGTCGGTTATGCCGACGACAATCTTCTGTTCTACGTGACGGGCGGCGTTGCCTTCCTTGATGCCGAGCTGAGCCTCGACGAGAAGTCGGAAGGCGCGCATTTCGGTCCGAAGGACATGTCGACATGGGGCGGCGTCGCCGGTCTCGGGATGGAATGGGGCATCACGCAGTCACTTTCGGCCAAGACCGAAGGGCTGTTCATGTCCTTCCACGACTTCGATTCCCTAGAGAATTTCGGCGACAATGGCGATCCCGGCGACTTCGTGTCGCTCGACGATGCCTTCATCGTCCGTTTTGGGCTGAACTGGCGGCTCATGCCGTTCACCGCCGCGATAAGCAGCGGCGGCTGACCCGATCTTCAGCCTGAGCTCGATCACGACGCCTGTGGCTGAGGGAACTTCCACTTGCCGCTGAGGATTTCCGGCTTTGGCCGATAGAGGCGCACCGTGTAGTTCCATCCCTTGGTGATAGGCAGGCAGTTAGGGACTTTCCCGTCGCAGCCTCCGAACTGGATCGCAATCGAGCCGTCGGCGTCGGCCTTCGCGGTTATGTTGTTGATCGTATAAGCGTTCAGGCTGTTCTTCTCGTAATATCCCTTCGCGTTGTAGACACTGACCGACCAGAAGGCATTCACCGGAACATCCTTCACCTTGAGCTTGTAGATCGTGGTCCCGTCATTCTTCTCCGGCGTCACGTTGAGATAGATCGCATCCTTGTCGGGATTACCGCCCCAGCCCATCGCGGTCCCGACCAGATGCCGAATTGGATCGACATCCTGCCGGCTGCCGAAAGCCTTTCTGAAATCCGGCATGGTCGACCCAAGGACCAGGAGGGCATCGCGCACCTTCTTCTGGCTGACCTCATCCCAATCGGGAACATCGAACTTCCCTGCCTCCTTTTGATCGACCTTGATCGCATCCTGCAGCGCATGGACCTGCTTCACGTCATCGGCGCTGCTCGGATCGACCAGGGTGCGGATTCCAACCAGAGCATAGCGCGTGCCGACGGTTTTTCGGTCGAGCGTATGCGAGCCCTTGCCGTAATAGACGGCTGGCACATAGTGGTTCTGGTTGATCACCTGCATCGACATGAACCGCTTTCCGGCATCCGGCAGCGTGATCGTGACCGGACCCGCATCAAGATCGAACACGCCCGAGGAATAGAGCGTGTCGCGGTTGAGCCGGATGACGCTCTGCTTGTCGATCGAGGCGGGTTCGCGACGATGACTGAGCTTGCCGAGGCCGCCTTCCTTGGCGGCGTTGCCGATATAGAGGTCGGATTCGGCGCGGATGAAATTGTCGACGGTGACCGGAACGGTATCCGCTGCTCGGCCGGGAGCAGAGAGCGGTATGCTGAGAGCG
>JBIOYR010000151.1:0-14049 GCA_044870245.1 Aestuariivirgaceae bacterium
CACCGCTCCGCTGCCATAGATCAGCACCAGCTGGCCGGACGCTCCGAGCATCTGGTCGCGGCGCAGATGATCATTGGCATGTGCCACCGCCAGGGAATAGAGCGGCAGCGACAGCGCTCCGAACAGCGTGAAGAGCCCGATCAGGATCTCGCGCGAAAAGGGTTGCACCATGATCGAGGCGATCGCGATCATCGACGACAACAGCGCCAGCATCGTCATCAGGCTGCGGCGATCGTAGCGGTCGGAGAGAAAGCCGATGGGATATTGCGAGACGATGACGCCGATCGGCGGCAGCGCCATCATCAGCGAGATATAGGCGAGCGGCAGACCCTGCATGACGCCGTAGATCGCGCCCATGCTGAAGAAGGCGCTCTGGCCGAGACCATTGGCGAAGGTCGCCAACACCGCCAGCGGCGATGACCGGTAGAGATCGCGCAGACGCACCGCCCGCGCCTCCTCGATCGACGGCGCTTCGATCCTTGTGAGAGCGATCGGAACGAGCGAAAGCGCCAGCAGCACCGCCACGATGATGAAGCGCACGAAGCCATTGGCGTCCGGCACGTTGAGCAGGAACTGCCCGGCCCCGAGCGAACCATAGACGATGATCATGTATATCGACAGGATCTGGCCGCGCGACTGGTTGGTCACCGCCGCATTGAGCCAGCTTTCGCACACGATATAGAGGCCGGCGGTGCAGATGCCGGCGGTGAGCCGCAGCACGAACCACCAAACGGGCTCGACAAACAGGGGAAACATCAGCACCGCCGTGGCATCGACCGCAGCGAGCGCCGCGAACACCCGGATATGACCGACCTTGGTGACCAGGTTCGGCGTCACGAAGGAGCTGAGGAACAGGCCGAGATAATAGCCGGACATGATCACGCCGACCGACGTGGCGGAGAAGCTCTCCGCCGCCGCCCTGATGCCGACCAGCGAGCCCTGAAGCCCGTTGCCGAGCGCCAGCAGCATCACCCCGCACAGGAGCGCCCAGACAGTTCGCAGATGAATGATCATGACAGCCCCGCCGCTGATGATCGATTTCCCCAAGCTCCCCGCTTAGGCGCTTGCCGTGTCGAGATCAAGCCAAAGGATTGAATTTCCGGGTCGTTTTAGATGATTCCGGTCTGCCTGAGCTTGAGATCGAGGATCTCCGCATCATAGGGTTTCATCATGCATTCGGCGGCACCGCCCCAGATGGTCCGCCCGATTCTGGCCGCTTCCCGTTCCTGCGGGCAAACGATGACGACCGGCCAGCGCTCGGCCGTGCGCCCAAGCCGCCGGATGAAAGCGGCAGCATCCGGGCAGGTCCTGCCCTCGTCGATCACGATAAGTTCCGGCATCCTGCGCGAGCAGATCTCGAGTGCCTCCTGCTCGCCGGTTGCTGCCGCCAGCTCAAATCCATAAGCCGACAGCATGCCCGCGAGCTTTTGCCGGTCATCGAGATTGTCGTCGACGATCAAACATCGTGTCATATCGACGTGCCCTTCGAGCCACATGTCAACTTTCCGATCCCCGCCGCCCTGACAGCGAGTCCTGCGACCGCAGGGTTAATGCCGAGTTAACAAGTTATCCACAGCTTTTTGGAACGGAAATAATCACGGAAATTCATAGGCATGCTGAATTTTTGTTCTCAACTTATCCACAGCTGGTGAAAACAGGGGTTTCGTATTTGTTCGCAACAATTGGGAGACTCAGGGGGAATCGCACTGCTAAAGAGAAGGCGCGATTCACCACCTCATCGGAGATTGCAGATGGCCGGCTTGTGGTTCGAGGAGTTCGAGGTCGGGCGGATCTATGCCCATCCGATCACCAGGACGGTGACCGAGATGGACAACATGATGTTCTCCTGCCTCACCATGAACCCGCAGCCGCTCCATATCGACCGCCATTTCAGCGCCGCCACCGAATGGGGGCAGCCGATCATGAATTCGCTTTTCACCCTGGGATTGATGATCGGCATCTCGGTCAACGATTTGACGGTCGGCACGACCATCGCCAATCTCGGCATGCGCGACGTGAAATTTCCCGCCCCCCTCTTCCAGGGCGACACCATCCGCGTCGAGACCGAGGTGAAGGACAAGCGTGAAAGCAAGTCTCGCCCCAATGCCGGCATCGTCGATTTCGAGCACCGCGCCTATAAGCAGGATGGAACCCTGGTTGCGGTCTGCCTGCGTCAGGCCTTCATGCGCAAGCGTCCCGCCGCGGCAGGCTGATCATGCGTTCCCTGCTGTTCGTGCCGGCGGATTCGGAGCGCAAGGTCATGAAGGCGCTCGCCAGCGCCGCCGATGTGGTGATTCTCGATCTAGAGGACTCTGTGGCGCCGGAACGGAAGGAGACCGCCCGTCGGCTGGCCGCCGAATGCCTGACCCGGCGTCAGCGCAGCGGCCCGCTGCTGTTCGTCCGCATCAATCCGGACCCGACGGGCCTCTTCGCCGCCGACCTCGCTGCCGTCATGCCGGCCGATCCTGATGGGCTGATGCTGCCCAAGGCCAGTGGCGGCAAGGATGTTCTGCATCTGGTCGAGCGCCTCGAGCAGACCGTGCCGGTGATTGCCATTGCCACCGAGACGGCCGAAGCGATGTTTTGCTTGGCGAGCTATGCGCAAGCGGTGCCGCCGCTTGTCGGCATCGCCTGGGGTGCCGAGGATCTGTCGAGCGATCTCGGCGCGCTTGCCAGCCGCGATGCCGAGGGACGATTGACCGATCCCTATCGACTGGCGCGAACCCTCTGCCTGCTCGGCGCACGCGCCGCTGGCGTCGAGCCGATCGATACGGTCTTTCTCGACTTTCGCGATTCCGACGGCCTCGCGCGGGAGTGCGCGGCAGCGATGCGCGACGGCTTCTCGGCCAAGCTCGCCATTCATCCCGATCAGATCGACATCATCAATGAGGCTTTCACCCCGAGCTGCGCCGCCATCGCCGAGGCCCGGGCGGTGGTCGACGCCTTTGCCGCGGCCGGCAACGCCGGTGTCGTCGCCATCGGCGGTCGAATGTTCGACATCCCCCACCGCCGCCGCGCCGAGAAGCTCCTCGCCCGCGCCGAGCGCTACCGGACGAGGCAGTAGGCAAATAGGCATTAGGCAGTGATCAGCGCCCTTCTACTGCCTACTGCCTACTGCCTAATGACTACTGGCTAATCCGGCCGGCGCATGCGGAAGCTCTCGCCGATCGCCGCATATTCCGAATAGCCGAGCCGCGCCAGCGGCCGCATCGCGACCGTATCGACCCGTCCATCGACAATGAACCGGTCATCGATATGGATGCCGAGCACGCGGCCGATCACCAGGTGATCCTCGACCGATCCGTCATCGCCCGGCAACGGAACGATCTGGTAGAGACGGCACTCGAAATTGGCCGGGCTCTCGGCGACCCGCGGCGGCTTCACCAATTCGCTCGCCGCCTTGGTCAATCCGGCAAGCGCAAATTCGTCGGTTCCGCGCGGCACATGCGCCGAGGTGGCGTTGACCGCTTCCCTGAGATCATAGGTCGCGATGTTCACCACGAACTCTTGGGTCTCCTCGATGTTGCGCAGCGTGTCCTTGTTGCCGCCGCTGCGGCTCGAGCCGGACCCATAGGCGACATAATGCGGGTCCTCGGCGAAGGCGTTGAAGTAGCTGTAGGGCGCGAGATTGACCTTGCCTTCCGGCGACAGGCTGGAGATCCAGCCTATCGGCCGCGGCACGACGAGAGCCTTGAACGGATCGTACTGAAACCCATGGGCATTGCGGGTGGCGTCATAGAACATCGGCGGCGCTCGTCACTTTCTCTCTCTCAAGCCCAGGATCTCCGGCAGATCGGCGATCGAACCGATGACATGGTCGGCATGGGGCTCGAGCTCGTCAACCGCCGAGGTTCCCGAGAGCACGCCGATGGCGAGGCCAGCTCCTGCCGCTCGCGCCATTTCGAGATCGTGGAGATTGTCGCCGACCACCGCCACCTCGCAGGGCCGGAGCGCCGCCATGCCGCAAAAGGCGAGCACCGGCTCGGCCGCCGGCTTTGCCGCGGTCACCGCGTCATAGCCGAGGATCGCAACGAAATGATGGGCGATGCCGAGACGCTCGGCGGTGAGGCGGGCCGATCGCGTATTGTCGTTGGTTGCGATGCCGAGCTTGAGGCCGGCGTGTTCGAGCTCGCTGAACAGCGGCTCGAGTGCGATCACCGGCACCGCCGTGTTCGGCGCATGCTCGGAGCAGAAATCATCGACGAATGCCAGCCACTCGGCTTCCTCGGCCGGCGTCAACCCGGGCTTCCATGCCCTGACCAGATCCATGGTATTGCCGGCCGCCCAGATCGAGCCGCCGCGCAGCACGTCGCGCTCGCGATCATAGCCGGCGACGATCAGCAGCTGGTCGGCCAGCGGCTGATGGCCGCCGGAGAATTCCAGCGCCAGAGCCTTGAGCACCGGCATCCAGGTCGCCGGGAAATCGATCAGCGTACCGTCCTTGTCGAACAGGATGCCACGGATCGCCATCGCTCAACCGGTCCAGCGCGTGGTCAGGCTTGCAGCCACCGGCCGCGGCCGGTCGGTCAGCACCTCCGCCGGCTCGCCGAGATAGATGAAGCCGGCCACCCGCTCGCCCGGCTCGAGACCCATCGCCGCAGTGGTCACCGGGTCATAGGCGCACCAGTCGGTCATCCACTGGCAGCCGATGCTCATCGCCGTGGCCGCGATCAGGATGTTCTGGCACACCGCGCCGGCCGACAGCTGTTGCTCCCATTCCGGGATCTTCGGATGCGGCCCGGCCCGCGACACCACGCAAATGACGACCGGCGCGCGGTCGAACATGTGCCGGGCATTGCCTAAGCTTTCGGCACCGTGATGCGGATAGAGCTCCTGCCACCGCTTCTCGAGGATGCGACCGAACGCCGCCCGTGCCGGTCCCTCGAAAATGATGAAGCGCCACGGCGTGAGCTTGCCATGGTCCGGTACCCGGACCGCGATCTCGAGGATCTGCGCCAGCTGCTCCGGCGACGGCCCGGGCTCCCGCATCGCCTTGGCGGAGGCCGAGCGCCGGCTCGCCAGCAGGCTCAGCGTGTCGCTCAGATCGTTGAGCGCGTCGGGCGGAAGTCCCTGGGTTAGTTCGGCGGTCATGCAAGGCGCCCTGGTTCACGGCTGCCGCCTGAGTGCTGGAGAGTCGGACGGCATCTGTCAACCCTCCTTCCCGCCCGCAAGGGCATGGCTATTTGAGGCTCAGCACCACCGGGCCGGAAGCCGGATCGGTGACGCCGAGGCCGCTGCCGAGGTCCTCGAGCGTGTCCCGGAAGGAGTTGAGCGTGGCGATCATGTCCGGCCTGGCCTTGCCAAGGGACTCCATGCCGTCCCACTCCGCGATGATGCAATAGGTCCGCTCGCCCGTCTTGATGATGTTGGCGTGCGCAAGACCCGGCCAGTCGCCGACAACCTTCTTGTGAGCATCGAGAAACTCCTGCTCACGGCCCGGTTTCACACGAAATCTTACAACATTGAACGCGGTCATGACCTGCTCGCTGATGCTGAACGACCGGATGGACCATAGCCGATCGTCCACCCGACCGACAGGATGCGGTTTCATCGCACAAATCCGCCACATTTCAACGCTGCCCATCAAATCGATGAGCGATACACGGATCGGAACGGAACAGCCGCCCGATCATTGGTTCTCCCAATGTGGCCCCGACCCGAGGCAACGGCTCGAGAGGTGGCAATCAGCAGCTGCTCCCCATCGGAGGCAACGATGTCAAAACGGGGGCGATAGCCACGTGAGGAGTTTGTCATGCACCTTCGCGAAGTTTCAGAGTCCGGTAGCTATGTTCGATTCTTTGTGCAGATGATCGCCATGTACTTGGTTGCGACGGCCTTGGCGTTCTGCCTGATCACTGCCGCTTACGTTTGATAGGAACGGGCTGGCGCGGCGGCACCGGCCCGATTGATGGTAGCGGCGCGATGATGATGGGGCTTCACCCTGAAATGACATATCGGGTTCGGACCACCAATCCGCTCGGTCCGACGGAAGGCTCGCCGCTCGGCGCGATCCAATATTGGCAGGTGACCGAAGCCGCGCTGACGGGCGAGCGCATTGAGGCGAAGCTCGCTGCCACTGGCGGTGATTGGATGCAGATGAGCAGCGACGGCTTCTGGCGGCCCAACGTTCGCGCGCAGTTCGAGACGAACGACGGTGCGATCGTGCTGATGCATTATTGGGGGCTGGTCGAGCAGACCGCCTCATTCAAGCGTGCGGCACAAGCAGACCACGAGACGCAGTGGAACGATCAATATATGCGCCTTGCGATTCGCTTCGACACCGGCGCAGAACAATACCGCTGGCTCAACACGAATCTTTTCGTCGCCGCTGGGCGGCTGATCGGGACGGGACGCATCGAATATGCCGTCTGCCGGCTGACCTGATCGGAACAGCCGACGGCCTCATCGCTTTGTCCGCCAAGAGGAGCGACAAATGCCGAAATACGTGACGATCGGATATGGTGACGAGGCTGGTTATGAAAGGACGGCGCTGGACGTGCGAAATGCCGCGCACGCGCATGATGATGAACTTAAAGCGCGCGGGACTCTGATGGGCATTGCCGGCGCTCCGGTCCAGGTGCGAAACCATGATGCCGAGGGCGTGCAGACTAAAGATGGCGCCTTTCTTTCATCGGCTCTGCCAGTTGCGGGTTTCGCGATCATCGAAGCTTCCGGCCTCGCTGAAGCTGTAGAGCTTGTTTCGAAATCTCCTTGCGCAGTTGCCCACGGCGTCGTGGAAGTGTGGCCCCTTGAAGGTGCGTAGCTCGATGGCGCATGATTCCAAGTGACTCGCGGAAATTAACCCATTGTTAAGGATGTTGTTGCAGCCGGCGATTCTTCATGAGCAAATCGCCGGCATCGACCGACACAAGGTCGTCAAGGACCCGATCTGGGGTCTGACAGGGGCCAACTGACTGACATGAGTTTGTCGAGTTGCACATTGCAGGAGCTTGCCAAGGGCCAACACTTCGGTGTGGCCCTTCTTTTTTCTCTCCTTGCCATCGCCGCCGCGGCGCCGGTCCATGCCGGGCTGACCGTCGATGGCGAGGCGTCTCTCGCCGCGCTCGTCACCGGCAGCGTTCGCCCGCCCTCCGTCCGGCATGAGCTGCGCATCGCGTTGACGCGCCAGGGCACCGAGAGCATCGAGCTGGCGGCCCGCCTGTCCGAGGATGGCGGCATCATCACCCTGCCAATTTCCTGGAGCATCCGCCGCGGCGGCGAGACCATCTTTCGCGACAATTCCCCGGTGGTCGATAGGGTGATCGAACCCGGCGACTATGTCGTCGAGGCGGCCTATGGCACAGTGCGGGTCGCCCAGTCGGTGACCGTGCTTGCCGGACAGAGCATCGGCCTCACCCTCATCCTCAATGTCGGCGGCATGCGCGCTCTGGCGATGGTCAAGGACCTTCCACCGATCGAGGGCATCGCCTCGACCTACGACATCTATGACGAGACGAGCGGTCGGCTGGTCAGCCGCAGCGAGGAAGCCGGCGAGGTGATCCGGCTTCGATCCGGCAAATATCTGGTCGAGAGCCGGCTGCTGCCGGGCAACACTCTCGCCCGCAGCAATGTCGTGGTCAGGCCCGGCATCCTGAGCTCGCTCGAGATCAGGCACGAAGCCGGTGTCGCCGCCATCGATCTTGCCGACCGCCTTCCCTGGACCATCCGCGACCTCTCGACCGGCTGGACGGCATCGGGCGAGGGCCGCCAGGATGCCGTCGTTCTGGCGCCGGGGATCTATGAATTCGAGAGCGGCACCCCTGGCCGGCAGCGGCTCGTAAGCTTTACCATCACCGCCGGCGAGCGCCGCGTGCTGACGAATTCCGACTAGAGCGCCCTTTCCATCTGCCCCGGCCATCGTGATAGTGTCCCCGCCCGAAGGGCCGGCGCGAAGGCCCGCGGGAGAGCCACGACATGCAGTATTCTCTCTGGCAGCTGGCGCTGCTTCTGGCAGCGGCAGCCCTGGCGGCACCATTGGGCAAGGAGCTCAAGGTCGGCTCGGTGCCCGGCTATCTCGCCGCCGGAATCATCATCGGCCCGCATGTGCTCGGCATCTTCAACGACCCCGAGAACATCCTCCACATTGCCGAGATCGGCGTGGTGATGCTGCTCTTCATCATCGGTCTCGAGCTGCGTCCGCAGCGCCTGTGGTCGATGCGCATGGCGGTCTTCGGCCTCGGCGGCGCCCAGGTGGCAGTGACCGCCATCGTGCTCGGCACCATCCTCACATTGATCACAGACGTCCGCACCGCCCTGTTCTGCGGCCTGGCGCTGTCGCTGTCCTCGACCGCCTTCGTGCTGCAGATGCTGAAGGAGCGCGGCGAGCTCGATACCCGTCATGGGCGGATCGCCTTTGCGGTGCTGCTGTTCCAGGACATCGCTGCCATCCCGATGATCGCCCTGGTCGGGCTGCTGTCGCCGAGCGGCACGACGGAAATGACGCCATCGAACGCGATCGTCGGCCTCCTCTCGATCATTGCCATCATCCTCTCCGGCCGCTTCCTGCTCACCCGCCTCTATCGCTTCATCGCCGCCACCGGCCTGCAGGAGGCGATGACCGCCAGCGCCCTTCTGACCGTGATCGTGATCGTCCTCCTGATGAACGCCGTCGGGTTGTCGGCAGCCCTCGGCGCCTTCATCGCCGGGCTGGTGCTGGCCGAAAGCGAATACCGCCACGAGATCGAGGCGAATATCGCGCCCTTCGAGGGTCTGCTGCTCGGCCTCTTCTTCGTTGCCGTCGGCATGTCGCTCGATCTGACGCTGCTCGCCCGCCACCCGATCGCCATCGTGCTTGCGGTGCTCGCCCTCGTCGCCGTCAAGACCGCGGTGCTGTGGCCACTCGGCCGCATCCAGCGGCTGAGCTTCGCCGGCTCGCGGCGCCTTGCGCTCGCGCTGTCGCAGGGCGGTGAGTTCGCCTTCGTCCTGACCGCCGCCGCCGCGGCGGAGCGGGCGATCTCGCTCACCACCGCCGATCTGATCAATGTGGTCGTCACGCTCTCGATGCTGACGACGCCGTTGCTTCTCGTGCTCGACGACCGATTGAAGGCAAAGCAGCCACCTGCCGTCCCGCATTACGACAAGGCCATGCCGAAGGGAGAGGGTCACGTCGTCATCGCCGGCCTCGGCCGCTTCGGCCAGATCGTCGCGCGCATCCTGCGGGCCCGCCGCATCCCCTTCACCGCTCTCGACAAATCGGCCGAGCAGGTCGACTTCGTTCGGCGCTTCGGCTCGGAGATATATTATGGCGATGCCTCGCGGCTCGAGATCCTCGAAGCGGCGCAGACCGGGCGAGCCCGCGCCTTCGTGCTGGCGATCGACGATGTCGAGTCCTCGCTCCAGACCGCCGAGCTGGTGCGGCGCCATTACCCCGAGCTTCCCATCTTTGCCAGGGCCCGCAACCGCACCCATGTCCACAAGCTCATGGATCTCGGCGTCACCGTCATCGAGCGCGAGACCTATCGCGCCGCCCTCGAGATCGCCCGCCAGACGTTGCGCGGCATGGGGTTGAGCGAAGCCGAGGTGCGGCGCACCATCGCGACCTTCGCCGAGATGGACACCCGCCGCCTCGTCGAGGATTATCAGATCTCATCCGATCCCGAGAAGATGCGCGCCCACGCCATGCGCCAGGCGGAGGAGCTCGAGCAGCTGTTCGCTCAGGACGAGGCTGCTCTCGAATCCAAGGAAGCCGCCGAGTAGCCACGGCGGATGTCGGGCGGCATCGCCTCGTTGTGCAACAGCTGGACGGCGTCATCGAGCTTCATCGCCTGCTGTTGCGGCGAGCCGAGCCGGCGCATGTTCACCGTGCCCTCCTCGACCTCGCGCTTGCCGGCCACCAGGATCACCGGCACCTTGGCGAGCGAATGCTCGCGCACCTTGTAGGTGATCTTCTCGTTGCGCAGATCGCTATGGACCCGAAGCCCGGCGGCAGTCAGCTGCTGGACGATCTGGCGGGCATAGTCGTCGGCCTCCGACACGATCGTCGCGACGACGACCTGCACCGGCGCGATCCAGAACGGCAGGGCACCGGCATAATGCTCGAGCAGAATTCCGATGAACCGCTCCATCGAGCCGCAGATCGCCCGGTGGATCATCGCCGGCGTCTTCTTCTGTCCGTCATGGTCGACATAGAACGCACCGAAGCGCTGCGGCAGGTTGAAGTCGATCTGGGTGGTGCCGCACTGCCAGTCGCGGCCGATCGCGTCGCGCAGCACATATTCGAACTTGGGACCGTAGAAGGCGCCCTCCCCCGGATTGATCCCGGTCTTGATGCGGCCGTTCGACTGCCGCGAGATCTCCTCCAGCACGCCCATCAACACCTTCTCGGCATGATCCCACATCTCGTCGGTGCCGACCCGCTTGTCGGGCCGCGTCGACAGCTTCACCACCACATCGTCGAAGCCGAAATCGGAATAGGTCGACAGGATCAGATCGTTGATTGCGAGGCACTCCGCCCGCATCTGGTCCTCGGTGCAGAAGACATGCGCATCATCCTGGGTGAAGGCTCTCACCCGCATCAGCCCGTGCAGCGCGCCCGACGGCTCGTAGCGCGACACCGCGCCGAACTCCGACAGCCGCATCGGCAGGTCGCGATAGGATTTGAGCCCGTGCTTGAAGATCTGCACATGGCCCGGGCAGTTCATCGGCTTGATTGCGAACACCCGCTCGTCCTCCGTCTCGGTGACGAACATATGCTCGCGATACCATTCCCAATGGCCCGAGGTCTCCCACAGCGACTTGTCGAGGATCTGCGGCGCATTCACCTCGTTGTAGCCCGACTGGTCGAGGCGCCGCCGCATATAGGCGATGACCTCCTTGAAGATCGCCCAGCCCTTCGGGTGCCAGAACACGACACCCGGCCCCTCCTCCTGGAAATGGAACAGATCCATCTCGCGGCCGAGCTTGCGATGGTCGCGCTTCTCGGCTTCCTCGAGTGCATGGAGATGGGCTGCGAGGTCGTCCGCATTGCGCCAGGCCGTGCCGTAGATGCGGGTCAGCATCGGCCGGCTGGGATCGCCGCGCCAATAGGCGCCCGCCACCTTCATCAGCTTGAAGGCATTGCCGATCCGCCCGGTGGACGGCATATGCGGTCCGCGGCACGGGTCGAACCATTCGCCCTGCTTGTAGATCTTGATCGGCTCGCCTTCGGGGATGGCATCGATCAGCTCGACCTTGAAGCCCTCGCCCTTGGCGGTGAACACCTCGCGCGCCTTGTCGCGGCTCCACACCTCCTTGGTGAAAGGTTTGTCGCGCGCAATGATCTCGCGCATCTTCGCCTCGATCGCCGTGAAGTCCTCCGGCGTGAACGGCTGGTTGCGGTGGAAGTCGTAATAGAAGCCGTTCTCGATCACCGGTCCGATGGTCACCTGGGTTCCCGGATAGAGCTCCTGCACCGCCTCCGCCAGCACATGCGCCGCATCATGGCGGATCAGCTCCAGTGCCTCGGGATCGTCACGGGTGATGAATCTGATCTTGGCATCGGCATTGATCGCGTCGGAAAGATCGCTGAGCGTGCCGTCGACCGTCATCGCGACGGATTTCTTCTCAAGCGACTTGGCGATCGACGCCGCAACCTCGCGACCCGTCACGCCGGCGGCAAAGGACCGTGTCGCACCATCAGGAAATGTCAGGGAGATCATGGAAACTCCTGGACAGCTCACTCCTGCCAACGCCGCAGGTAAGCGTGTCGCCCGTCGTGGGCGAGGCCCGGCTTTTGTCAAAAGTGGGGGCAGTAGGCAATAGGCAATAGGCGGTAGGCAGTAGGGGAACAAGAGCACCGCTCACTGCCTACCGCCTACTGCCCACTGCCTGTCACCTCGTTGCTCGCAATAAGAGCAATGGACCTGCCGTACTAACCTCCGGTTAACCCTCACCCCGTACCGTGCCCCCATTCGGTTAACCATGTTCACTATGGGGGCGACGTGATGACGAGCTTGAGCAACTTCCTGGTTAGGGCCGCCGTCGGCCTGTCGGCGCTGGTCGGGTCGACCGGCTTCAGTCAGGCAGCGGACCTGCTGCCGCCGCCAATGCGCCCGGCCCTCGCCGACTGGACCGGTCTTTATGTCGGCGGCTTCGGCGGCGTCGGTTGCCTCGAGGCGAACTACGTCCCGCCCTATGTCTCGGTCGATCCCAACATGGCCGGCTGCGTTGGTCTCATCGGCCTCTATGGCGGCTTCAACTATCAGATCGGCTCGCTGCTGCTCGGCGCCGAAGGCGATTATGGCTGGTCGATCGACGGCCACCTCGCCTATGCCGGCGGCGAGGAGCAGACCAACTACTCGCTCGATGCGCTCGCCACCGCACGTGGCCGTATCGGCTGGTTGGCGAGCGAGAGCACCCTCGTCTACATCACCGGCGGCGCCGGCTGGCTCGACACCACGTTCGACGGGCTGGTCGGTCCTGACGCCCGGTCCAGAAGTGCATCCGAGATTCTCTTCGGCTGGGTCGTCGGCGGCGGCATCGAGGCGGCTCTGACCCCGAACATTCATCTCAAGGCGGAGTACCTCTACGGCGCCTTCGAGGATGGCAAATACGACCTCACGACTTCGCAATGCAGTCCGAAATGCGTCGTCGACATGAATGTCGACGACCTCCACACCTTCCGCGTCGGCCTGAGCTACAACTTCACCGGCATGAGCTGGTGAGCCCCGGCAGCACTCATGGCCGGCGTCCATAGCGGGCATAGCGCCATATTCTGAGCTCGTGGCGCGGAGCCGCGTCGGGCGGCGGATCGAAACCGTGCGTCCCGAATGGATGGCACCGCGCCACCCGGAAGAGGCCAAGCCAGAAGCCTGCCCATGCGCCATGACGGCCGATCGCCTCCATTGCATAGTCCGAGCAGGTCGGCAGGTGCCGGCAGTGCCGCCCGAGGAGGAATGACAAGGACAGCTGGTAGACCCGGATCGCCGCGATCATGACGACCGCCGCCGGCCCGGGCCTGCCACGCTCGGAAGCGTCACGACCATTCATCTTGCCGCCATCCTGAGGGAGTGGGACAATGAGCACCTACCCCGATGGACCCTGAGGAGGACTGCATGGTTGCCACCTGGAAGCCTGATCCCTCATTCTATCCTTCGCCGCGCATAGCCATGAAGGCTCCGCCGGAGAGCATTGCCTATGTCGCGGCCTTTGACCCAGACCGCAAGTCCCCCGACTACATCGCCATCGTCGACGTCGATCCCAAGTCCAAGAAATATGGCGGGATCCTCGGCCAGGTCGACATGCCGAACGCCGGCGACGAGCTCCATCATTTCGGCTGGAACGCCTGCTCGTCCTGCCTGTGCCCGAATGCGCCGCATCCCCACGTCGAGCGTCGCCACCTCGTCGTTCCGGGCCTGCGCTCGTCGCGCATCCACATCATCGACACCAAGCCCGACCCAAGGAAACCGAAGATCGTCAAGGTCATCGAGCCGGCCGAGCTTGCCGAGCGCGCCAATTATTCGCGCCCCCATACCGTCCATTGCGGCCCCGAAGGCATCTATGTGACCGCACTCGGCGATGGCGCCGGCAAGGGCCCGGGCGGCATCTTCCTCATGGATCACGAAACCTTCGACGTGCGCGGCCAGTGGGAGATCGATCGCGGGCCGCAGCGGCTTGCCTATGATGCCTGGTGGCATCTCGGCTATGACACCATGGTCACCAGCGAATGGGGCACGCCGGACACTTTCGAGAACGGACTCGTTCCCGAGGTGCTGCTCGGCTCGAATTACGGCCGCCGCCTGCATTTCTGGGACCTCAACGGTCGCACCCATCTGCAGGAGATCGACTTCGGGCCCGAATATCAGCTCGTCTTCGAGCTGCGCCCGGCTCACAATCCGCGCAACGCCTATGGCTTCGTCAATGCCGTGGTCAGCCTCAAGGACCTCTCCTCGTCGATCTGGACCTGGTACCGCGAGAATGGCCGGTGGGCGGTGCGCAAGATCATCGACATCCCGGCCGAGCCGGCCGATCCGAGCCTCTTGCCCGACGTGCTGAAGGGCTTTGGCGTCGTGCCGCCATCACCCCCTTTCACGGCTTGAGCTGTTCGCCAACGAGGCGACGCCAGGCCGAACG
>JBIOYR010000152.1:0-48575 GCA_044870245.1 Aestuariivirgaceae bacterium
GTCGCCGCCTTGACCAGCGGCGGGCCGCCGAGAAAGATCGTCCCCTGCTTGCGCACGATCACCGACTCGTCGGACATCGCCGGCACATAGGCACCGCCCGCCGTGCAAGAGCCCATGACGCAGGCGATCTGCGCGATGCCTTCGGCCGACATGGTCGCCTGGTTGAAGAAGATCCGCCCGAAATGTTCGCGATCGGGGAAGACGTCGGTCTGGTTCGGCAGGTTGGCGCCCCCCGAATCGACGAGATAGATGCAAGCGAGCCGGTTCTCGCGGGCGATCTCCTGGGCCCGCAGATGCTTCTTCACCGTCATCGGGTAATAGGTGCCGCCTTTGATGGTGGCGTCATTGGCGAGGACCATGCATTGCCGCCCCATGACCCGCCCGATCCCGGCGATCAGCCCGGCGGCATGGATCTGGTCCTCATACATGCCGTACGCCGCCATCGGCGCGATCTCGAGGAACGGGCTGCCGGGATCGAGCAGCTGGTTGACGCGGTCGCGGGCGAGCAGCTTGCCGCGCGACTGGTGGCGCTCGCGCGCCTTGGCAGGACCGCCCTTGGCGATCGCCGCCCGCTTCTCGAGGAGGTCGCCGATGAGCGCCGCCATCGCTTCCCGATTGGCGCGGAACTCGGGGCTGGACGTGTCGATGGCGGAGGTGAGCTTGGCCATGGAAGCTCAAGCTTATAGGGCCAAGCCCACCGGGATTGAAGCTGGATTTGTCAGGTGTAAGGGGTGAAGGTTATCTCGCCGACCCTGATACCCAAGCCAGCGATATCGGTGGGAAGTCCAGACTTGAGTTCTACGTTGACCTTGGTCTCCTCGTCATACGGCCGGAGCTTGTAGGGAGCCCCGACTGTCGGATAAATACGGGCATAGTCTTCAACGACCACCTCGCCCGCACGCTCCGCCCAGCTCACGAGAAGCCGCCTCGCTTCATTGGCAGTGGATGGCCCTCTCCTTGCGATGACATGACACAGGACTTCGACGCAATTCGTTAGACCCTGCTCATCATTGCGCCCTGCGGTCTCGTTGAAAATCTCGTCAAGCCTCTTGAGAAATTCTTCCGAGAATTGATGGATATCCCCGACGCGTGCCGGATGCATGTATTTACCCGCAAGCAACCAGACGACAACATCGTCCCTATTGTTGTACAACGCGCGGGACCAGATGCATTGGTCACCGTCAGGACTACGCGTAGCGATCTCGTGCAAAACGCCAAACATTTGCTCCTTTGGAAGTTGGAAAACGAAGTCGACTGGCGATTCGTATTTCGCATTGACGATGCGTATGCTTGCGCCATGTGCCAGCAAAATCTTCACGACCTTGACGTTGCCTTCCCTGCAGGCAATGGAAAGCCGCGTATTCCCATCCTTGTCGGGCCCATTCAGATTGATGCCGAGAAAGACCAGGAGTCCGACAGACCGCACGCTCTTGCGCTTGATCGCCTCGTCAAGCATGGCTTCGCTTGGCACTTCGCCTGCTCTAAGTCGCGCCGTCAGCTCGTCATAGAATGATGGCTTGGCCACGACCGGCGCCTTGTCATGGGTCGGCACGTTCTGGACCGCGAACGCACCGTCCACAAAAGCTTGTTGCTGCTGCGGTTGCGGAGCGGGCGCCGGTGCCTCGGCGGGCAGTGTCAGTGATGTGTATTTGCCAACTTCACTCATTGAAAATTCCCCTGATGATTGCGTGCGACCCCTCCGCAGTATCATACCGCAGCGCGTGGGCCTGTGCCGTTCGGCACAGAGCGGGCGCGCTAGTTGAACGGGTTCAGGAAGCTGTCGAGCGCCTTGACTCTGCCGGCGATCTCGGGATCGCTGCTCTTCTTCAGTCGATTGCGCAATGCCTTCACATCCGCATAGAGCTTGTCACGCACGTCCTGCGGGGCCTGCTGCTCCCTGGCGCTCTTCGCTGCGAAGGTCAGGATTCCCACCACATGGTCCATGTGGTTGCCCTTCTGGTCTGCCCAGAAATTCGCCAACTGCATCAGCAAAGGACCGTGCTTTTGCAGCGAGTAGTTTTCACCTTCGATGCGGAATTCCTTACCCGTCCCTTTCGACACAAGTCCGTGGGAAGCAAGTTCCTTCATGATCTTCTCTTGTTTGTCCTGAACCTCCTGTTCCTCGACCCATGCATTGTACTTCGTCACATAATCGGCGACGTCGGCCGGCGGCTCGCCTTCGAGCTTCTCTAGATAATCCTTGATGAGGGTGTGAATTTTTCTCGACAGTTTCTCATCGGAATTGCACAGGCCTGCCCATTCGACAAGCAACGATGCAGCCTTGGCATCGGGCAGGAAATTCCCGACTGCGCGAATCCAGCGATCGACCTGTTGTCTCTTGCCCTTTTTCAGGGCTGTCGTGAGATCCGGTCCGAGTCCTTGGAAATGGCGCAGCTGCAGTTTCGGCCGCTCGCCCTTCAGATCCTTCGCGACCGGGTTCGCGCCACGCAACAGAAGAAATTGGATAAAGTGAGATCGATCATCGGCGTCGTGCGGTACTGCTGCTGCCAAATGAAGGGGTGCAACCATGTCAGAAAATCTCCGTAGATTGACGTCTGCCCCGGAATTCACGAGATACCGCGCACCGCCAAAATCCTTCAGCGCGATGCAGCGAAGCAATGGGGTGAAATCAAACGATTTCGGTCCCGACAAGTTCGGGTCCGCACCATTCTTCAGCAGAACCTTCATTACCTTGACGTTGCCGCAGCTTTGCAGAAGCGGCGTGAGGCCCCGATCGTCGCGCTGATCGACGCCCACACCGCATTTGATGAACGCCTCCACAGCCACAGCAGCGGAGTGACCTCCCTCAATGGCTCTCCCCAGCATCATGCGTTGGTCGCCCGCCGGCAATCCCTCAAATTGCTTCGGCAGATACCACCGGATCGCCTGATAGTGATAGCCACCAAGAGCCTCAACACGCTGCGCAAAGCTTAAGCGAGGCGCCTCTCCGCCCTTCTCCTCGGCAATCGGCGTGAGAACAGAAGTCGCCGTCGTTTGTGGAAAATGATAATTTTTAAACCAGTCGCTCATCTTACTTCCCCCGGAACGCGTGTTGCATTGGGGCGACTATAACCTCACCCGATCATCACCCCTGTGCTGTTCAGCACACGGCGCGACGGTGCTAGCTATGCAGGGCGAATGGCGCCTTGCCAAGGAAGTCCCGGATATACGAGGCTCGCTCGACAAGCTCCGGGACACCGCTTTTGAGCAGCTCCGCGAGCAGCTTGACGACGGCATTGTGCAGCTCGATGCGAACCGGCCTCGGTGTGTCCTTTGGCTTTGATGCAGTGAATCTCAGGATCGCAATTACATGGAGTATGTGATCTTCTTCCGGATCGAGTGCCCAGGACCCTCGCGAGTTCGATCAGCAACAGACCATGATCAGCTGACGAGTAGCCGATCACGCTGAAATTTTCGCGAATCCCGGCGGGTCTCAGCTTGGCGGCTGCCAATTTCGCAACGACTTCCTCTCTCATTTCCCTGGCGTTGTGACCGGTAACGTAGCGAACGACTGCAGGGGGTGGGTCGCCGTTGAACTTCTTCAGAAAGCGCTCGATGCCGGTGTGAATTCTTTTGGACAGTTTCACATCCTGAATGCACAAGGGCGCCCATTCAGCGAGCAGAGCTGCCGCTTCGGGATCGGGTAGGCAGTTTTTGACGGCAGTGATCCAGCGGTCGACCTGCCGTCTCTTCCCGGTCTGCAATGCCGTCGTGATGTGCGGTCCGAGTCCTTGGAAGTATCTTGGTTGATGAATTCTCTTGGACAGTTCCTCATCCTGAATGCACAAGCGCGCCCATTTAGCGAGGAGAGTTGCCGCTGCCGGACCGGGCAGGAAGTTTTCGACGGCAGTGATCCAGCAATCGACATACTCTCTCTTCCCGATCTGCAATGCCGTCGTGATGTGCGGTCCGAGTCCCTGCAGGTTTCTTAGTCGCAGCTTTGGAAGATCATCCTCGTAGTTCTTCGCAAGCGGGTCTCCGCCTCGGCCTAGAAGCAGAGCCACCCATTCAGGTTGCTTGTCGGCTTTAACAAAATGAAGCGGCGTATCTTCGACTATATGTGTCTTTCGATTGACGTCCGCTCCGTGGTCCAGAAGAAGTTTTGCACAGGTCAGGCAACTTTCCCTTTTTGACTTTTTATCTAGCGCGATGCAAAGGTGCAACGGGGCCCACTGATTTCCTTCTCTATTAAGGACATTCGGATCCGCGCCTTTGATTAGAAGAATTTCGACAATCTCCACATGGACGCACTCGCAGGCTTCGAAGAGTGGCGTGACGCCTCGCCAATCGTACCTATTGACGTTCACGCCGCATTCGAGGAGAACTTTCACCGCTTCGAGATTGTTGTCGCGAATTGCCTTCCCCAGCATCTCGCGTTGCTTGCTTGATTTTTCAGGGCTCTTCGAAAGATACCGACGGATCGCTTTTCGATCATGGTCAGTGAGAGCTTCGACGCGCTGAGCAAAACCTAACTGAGAAACTTCTTTGCCCTTCTCTTCGCCAACAGACGATTCGATGGCAATCGGTGCCGTGCGAGAAACATGTGGACTCTGATTAGCGATACTCTTGCCAGTCATCTTAGATCCCCCGAAATGCGTGTTGCATTGGGACGACCATAACCTAACCTGATCATCACCCCTGTGCTGTTCAGCACACGGCCTCGAAGTGCTAGCATTCGCCGCACTCTCAAGACGGGTTCAGGGTCGATGCAGGAACAATTGCCCGCGGCCGAGCCGCTGGTGCTGCGCCACATTCTGAAGGCGATCGGGCCGAATGCCAGGCAGGCCATCCGCCGCGAGGGCGAGCGCGTCAAGCTGCGTGCCGGCCGCGCCCTGTTCCAGGCCGGCGACCCCGCCGACTGCCTCTACATTCTCCTCGCCGGCGCGCTTGGCGTCTATGTTTCGGGCAGCCAGGGGGAGCCGCGCCTCATCGCCTTCATCCGCCCCGGCGAGACTGTCGGCGAGATGGCGCTCCTCTCCGGCACGCCCCGCTCGGCGACGGTGAGGGCCTTGCGCGACTGCGAGCTTCTCCGCCTCACCCATGACGGCTTTCTCAGGATCGTCGAGGAGGCGCCGGAGCTGATGGTCGAGCTCGGCCGCATCATGGCGCGGCGGCTGCGCGACACCAATGCCGGGCGGATCGTCAATATCGAGCCGCGCACCGTCGCCTTCCTCCCGGCCTCCTCGGCGAGCGACGTCGAGATGGTGGCGAAGCACCTTGCCAGGGAGGCGGCGCGGCTCGGCTTTCGCGTGCTCACCGTCAGGCCCGATTCCGAGCGCCATTCGAGCCGCTGGTTCACCCGCGCCGAATCGCTCAACGACCACGTCTTCCTGATCGGCTCGGCCGACAAGCCGGAGGTCAACGATCTCTGCGCCCGCCAGGCCGACCGGATCGTCATCGTCGCCGAGGCCGGCCATCTCGATGCCGCGCCGGCGCTCGGCCGCCGGGTGCGCAACCGCGCCTCGCATCAGCTCCTCGATCTCGTCCTGCTGCACGGGCCGGATGAACGGCAGCCGACGGTGACCATGGCCTCGCTCGAGAAGCTCCCGGTCAACCGCCATTTCCACATCCGTGTCGCCCATGAATCCGATTGGCAGCGGGTGGCTCGGATACTGACCGGCCGCGCCCTCGGCATGGTGTTCTCCGGCGGCGGCGCCCGCGCCTATGCCCATCTCGGCGTGCTGCGCGCCTTTCACGAGAGCGACATCCCGATCGATTTCGTCGGCGGCACCAGCATGGGCGGGATCGTCGCCGCCTGCGTCGCCATGGGCTGGAGCCTGAAGGACTCGGAGGACCGCATCCGCAAGTCCTTCGCCGAGAAGAGTCCCCTCACCGACTATTCGCTGCCGCTGATCGGCCTCGTCCGCGGCGTTCGCGTCGAGGCCCTGCTCGAGCAGCATTTCGGCAAGACCCGGATCGAGGATCTGTGGCTGCCCTTCTTCTGCGTCTCCTCCAACCTGACGACGGCGCGCGCCGAGGTCCACCGCACCGGCCTGCTCGCCAGGGCGCTGCGCGCCAGCGTGTCGCTGCCGGGGATATTGCCGCCCGTCGTCACCGCCCGCGGCCTCTTGGTCGATGGCGGCGTCGTCAACAATCTACCCGTCGACATCATGCGCGAGACCAATCGCGGCCCGGTGGTGGCGGTCGACGTCGCCCGCGACCTGGCCTTGACGCCGGCCTGGCTCAAGCAGGAGATGGCGCGGCCGCTGATTTATCGCCTGCTCAGGCCGCCGCTGGTGTCGATCCTGATCCGCGCCGGCACCATCTCGGGCGAGCAGCAATACCGCACCCAGATCCAGGCCGCCGATATCGCGCTCGCCCCGGCGCTCGGCGCGATCGACCTGCGCGACTGGAAGGCCTTCGAGATCGCCGTCGAGGCGGGCTACCTCGCGGCGAAGAAGGCGATCGCCGGGCATCCCGATCTCTTCGCCCAGCAACCGGTGGCGAGCCCGCTGCCCCAAGCCCGCGAGCCGGGGTAGAGTGCAGTCCACTGCCTTCTGCCTAACGCCTACCGCCTCTCCGCCAGATACTCCCGCGTTGCATCGGCGAGGACGTCGCGGTGAAGGCGCCGGCGATTGCCGAAGATCGCCTGCGCCGCCTCGGCATCGAGCGTTGCCGTGCCGAAGCGTTCATAGGCGGCCTTGAGATCATCGCCATCGAAATAGACGAGCCGGCGGTCGCCCGCGACGGGCGTGTTCAGCGCCTTGGAGAAATATTGCAGGAAGATCTCGCCCTGCTTCGCCATATAGGGGCCGAGGATCAGCACCCGCAACTCCGCCCATTCCTCGGGCGTGAGCAGTGCGCGGATCTCCTGCACCATGCGCTCGCAGGCCTGAAGCTGCGCCTTGGCCGCCGCCGCCAGCACGAGATCGATATCGTCGCACACCCCGCGGGTGAAGCCATGGAGCTTGTGCCGCGAGGTGGCGCCGGCATCGAGCACCGAGCCGAGAAAGTCCAGCGCCGTCGCATGGATGGCGACCGGACTCGGCAGGATGCCTGCCCCGACCTCCGCGCTTACATCGAGGTCGCGCCCGGCGCTGTCGAGCAGCGCCCGGTAGCTGACGAGCCGTCCTTTGAGCGATCGCGACAACGGCCCGTCGCTCACCGCATGGAGCAGGCAGAAGATGGCGAGCGGGATATGCCCCAGCGTCTTCATCTTGTTGTAGAGTGGCGGCGTGAGGCCGGTGAACTGCCTGACCGGCTCATCGCCGCGGAACAGCAGCATGAGATCGTCCTGAACGACGATAAGGCCCTTCCTCTGCTCATGCACGATCCGTTCGGCCCGCGCCGCCTCGTAGATCTGGACGAAGCGGGCATCGAGCCTTTCAAGCAGCGTGGTCATCGCCCGTCACTTCAGATTGGCGCCGACGAGCCGTCCCGACTTGGCCGCCGTGTTGGTCACCGCCGCCGGCTTGGTGCTGCCCTCGATCGAGGGCTTGTAGCATTTGATCTGGGTGAAGCCGGTCGGCTCCTCGCCTTCCGACATCACCTGTCGGCGCGCGAAGGTCAGAGCCGTGTCGTAGCCGCTGTTGCGGCAGAAATTGTCGGCCGCCGCCTTGCCGCACCCCGCGGTTCCCGTCAGGCAGAACGGCACCGGTGAACCGCCGAGCTTCGGAGAGAAATAAGTGCGGTTCTCCGCCTGCGCCGGCGTCGCGGAGCAGGCGAGGAGAACGAGCCAGGGGAGCAACGCCGGCAGCGCCGGCCGACTCTCAGGCTTCGTCATGGGCGATGACCCAATCCTCCCGACGGCCTCCCTCCTCCCATTCGCGATAGGCGGGCAGCGCCTTGACCGCCTCCATATAGGCCTTGGCCGGCCGCGACACGGGAAGATCATAGACATCGAAGCGATTGACCACCGGTGCATACATCGCATCGGCAGCGCTGAAGGCTCCAAACAGGAACGGGCCGGCAGCGCCATGGGTCGCGCGGCAGTCCTGCCACATCTCGTCGATGCGACGGACGTCGGCGGTGGCCTCCGCGGATATATCGAGATGGCGGCGCGGCCGGCGCATGTTCATCGGATAGGACGAGCGCAGCGCCTGAAAGCCGGCATGCATCTCGTTCGAGATCGATCGCGCCAGCGCCCGCGCCTGCACATCGGCGGGCCACAGCCGGGCATTCGGGAAGCGCTCGGCCAGATATTCGATGATGGCGAGCGACTCCCATACGACGATGCCATTGTCCTTGAGGATCGGCACCCGGCCGGCGCGGGAATGCTCGATGATCCGCGCCTTGGAATCGGGTGTGTGCAGCGGCACCACCTCCTCGGTGAAGTCGATCCCGGCAACCCGCATGGCAAGCCACGGGCGAAACGACCAGGACGAGTAGTTCTTGTTGCCGATGATGAGATGTGGCAGAGCCATTGCAGGGCCTCATTGTTCGACATCGGCCCGGCTGGTGCCGCGCCTGATGCGATCGAAGAATATCGTGGAAGTCCCCGGCATCGGCGCACGATTATGCCCGAGCTTCAGATATTGGCGCATGGCAGCCGGGCCCGGGACGCCGATCGTACCCTTGGCGCGCACGATGAACTTGCCATTGGCATAGATTTCGACCAGGCCTTTGCCGTCGAAGCCGCCGCGGACGTGATAGATCATGTCGACCCAGTTCTTGCGCGGGTCCGGCAGCGTCGGGTCGTCGCCGTACTCGATCACGAGATCGGTCTTGCCGCCATAGAGTTCGGGATCGGAGATGAAGGAGAAGGACGCGAGCAGTCCCGACTGCAGCTGCTCGGCGAAGGAACGCACCTCGCCCTTGGCGGAGGCGAGCAGCACCCGGTGCGCGCCGCTCTCGAGGGTGATGTGGAACACCCCCTCGTCGAAGCGCTGGGCGAGAAACGGCCCGCCCTCCGCCTCCTGCTTCCATGCCGCGGTGATCCAGCGCTGGCTGCCGGTCAGGGGCGGCTGGCCCTCGACCCGGAAGGAGAACGCGTACCAGCTGTCGCTGCCGAAGGGCAGCCGCTGCTGCGGCGCCTCGCGCACCTCGATCCGCTGGCAGTTGCAGCTCTTGTCGAGATCCGAGCCCTTGACCCGGATGGCGAGCGAGTTCGCCCCTTCTCGCGCCCCACCCTCATAGATCCAGGCACGCTGAAGCGGCAGCCTTGCTTGCGACCACAAATGCGGGTTGAGGTCGCCCTTCTCGAAATTCTCCACGAGATCCGGCTGCGCACCCGCCGAGCTGAGCTCGGTGGTCTGCAGCAGCAGCAGCGACAGGACAATTGCTGCGAGCAGGGTCCTCAGCATATATGATCGCCTGAATGGAACCGGGCACGTGATTGCCACGCTTTACGCCAGATCTGTGGCACTGCCGTCAACAACTTGCATGCGGCGGTCATCGTGCCCTTGTGCAACCGACTGGTATCTTTAATGATTTCCGAGCCCGACGCCTAATCTTGACGCAGGGCTCTTCGGTTGCTTGGTTAGGCCATGACGCATAGCGACCCTATCACCCATCGCGACGTCATTGCAGCGCTCCCGCCCGAGGTGCTGGCGCATCTCAAGCTGCTGTCGGACGGCCCGGGGCTTCTGCATCTTGCCGGCCATCTCGCTCTTCTGGCGCTGACCGGCACGGCGGTGCTGCTGGCGCCGAACCCACTCCTGTTCGTGCTTGCCATGCTGGTCAATGGCATCGTCCTCGTCTTCCTGTTCACGCTGGAGCATGAATGCATTCACGGGACCGCCTTCCGCAGCCCCTGGCTCAACACCGTCTGCGCCGATGTCGCCGGGTTCCTGGTGGTGCTGCCGCCGCGTTACTTCCGCTATTTCCATTTCGCCCATCACCGCCACACCCAGGACCCCTCCAAGGATCCCGAGCTTGCCGAGCCGCGCCCGTACGATCTTCGCTCCTATGCCTGGTATCTCTCCGGCATTCCCTATTGGCGCGCCAACCTGACCGCCGTCTTCACAAATGCCGTTGGCCGCACGCTCCCGAACTTCGTCGTCGGCACTGCCCGCGGCGTCGTCACCGAGGCGCGTGTCTATATCGCGCTGTGGCTCGTGCTGCTGCTGGCGTCGTTCGCCTTCGGCTGGACCTGGCCGCTCACGCTCTGGATCATCCCGGTGCTGCTCGGCCAGCCGTTCCTGCGCGCCTTTCTGTTGGCGGAGCATGCCGCCTGCCCCGCCGTCTCCAACATGCTGGAGAATTCCCGCACCACCATCGCCGGCCGGCTGATCCGCTTCCTGTCGTGGAACATGTCCTTCCATGCCGCCCACCACACCATCCCGACCGTGCCGTTCCACCGCACCCAGGAGCTGACCTACCTCATCGCCCAGCACCTCAAGGTCACCTCCATGAGCTATGTCGCGGCCCATCGCGAGATCCGCGCCGCCTTCGCCGAAGATCTCGAGGACCTCGAACCTTCCCTGTGACGAACGGCACAGGAGCCTCTCCAGGCTGCTGCTAGACCACGAGCAGCATCAATCGGGAGGCATGTCATGGCTTGCATTCCAGCCCAACTGAATTCGATCACCATCGGGCAGACGACCCTGCCCGATGCGCCGCCCGAACAATCCTCGCCGCCACAGCAGGCATTGGCGGAAACCGTCGGCCCGCTGGTGCAGCATGACGATTTTCAGTTGATCGACTGCAACGCGTCAGTGTTCGACGCTTGCGAAAGGCAGGAAATCGCGTGGATAAAAGAATCGATCAACGGGGGCGCCGATCCCGATCTCGACGTTGCTCCTCCTCGGAACCCGTTCGGGAAAACGGTTCCGGTGCTTACCTATGCATGCCGCATCGGTAACGCAGATCTCGTCGAGTTCCTCCTCGAGCATGGTGCCACTCCACGACATTGGATGTTGACGGAGGTCCTTGGCCCCAAGCGTGAAACCGTTCTCAGAACCTTCAGCCGATTTGTCGATATCGACGGGCCCATCCTGAGCAGGGGCAGGACGCTGCTTCATCATGCTTGTTCCACCGGCAATCTATGGGCTGTCAACCTCCTGATCGAGCTTGGTGCGGATGTCCACAAAGTGTCGAACGGTGGTCGGACGTGCCTGTTCTGGGCTCTCGAGAGCAAAGGTATCACCCCGCGACATCAGGCGGCTCTGATCAAGCGGCTGATCGATGCCGGTGCCAACACCGAGGCGCTTTTTGGAGAATACACACCGCTCACCAGTGCCTGTTGTCGGAACAACTTCGCTGCTGCTTCGGTATTGCTCGATTGCGGCGCCAACACCGATCCGATGCGCGAAACAACACGATTTCTGATCAGGTCGATCTGCATGGCCTCGACCGATTTGAGCATCTTCAAGCTTTTGATGACCAAACGACCGGAGCTTCGGGCCGATGCAAGAGCTTGGTTGCGAGCGAACGAATGCCCGAGGACACGTGACAAATCGAACTGGCTTCGGGCAGCCTCCTCCAACTCCGGCCCGCCCGAGCGCCGCCCGCGGGGCGAGCCAAAGCTCGACACCGTTTGATCTACCACGTCCCTGTGACGAACGGCACAGGAGCCTCTCCCGGCTGCTGCTAGACCACGAGCAGCATCGTTCTGGAGGCATTGCATGGCTTACGTTCCCACCGGATTGAATTCGGTTATCTCCAGCCGCACAACGCTACCCGAAATCCCCACCGAGCAAACCGCGCCGGCTCAACAGGCATTCGGAAATGCCGTCGGACCGCTGGTCCACCATGGCGAAATGCGTTTGAGCGGGCCTGAACTGAACCCATTGGATCTGCTGCAGGAAGCCTGGGTAGCCCGAGACTTCGGAACGATCCAGGCGCTGCTGGAAGCGAAAGTTGTCAATCCCAACAGCTTCATTTGCGATTTCGAAATTCCCGAAGGCGGCTATCTTCCAATCCTGGCACACGCTTGTCGGCGAGGCGCCACCGATCTGGTCAGCTGCCTGCTGAAGCATGGTGCACAACCAGCATTCTGGATGCTGGCCGAAGCGTTTGAAGCTGGCCATGACGATGTCGTCGAGCTGATGGCCAAGCGTGTCGACATCGATACACTGCGGGGCGGAGCCAGTCTGCTGCATTCGGCCTGTTTCCGCCTCGATGTTTCGGCTGTCGACCGTCTCCTCTGGCTGGGCGCCTCTGTCAAGAAACGAGCCGACATAGGAGCCGGGGTCCTCGTCCTCATATTGACATCGGATGCCGATCCGGATCGGCGGGTTGCGCTCTTGACGAGGCTGCTCGATGCCGGTGCCGATATAGAGACCCGGTTTGGAGATCTGACGCCGCTCGGCCTCGCTTGTTGGCACAACAATCCCGTTGCTGTTTCCTGTTTGCTCAAGCGAGGCGCCAAAACCGATCCGCAATTGGATTCAACACGCACCGTGATCAATGCCATTTGCCACCCATCTGTTTCAGCCGAGATTTTCGAGTTGGTAGTCACTCATGAACCGAGACTATGGTTCAGCGCACGTAAAAGCATCGTTGGCCTTGGCGACGAGCAATCGCGCCTGAAGATCATTTGCATGCACCAAACCCGCACGCCACTGAACCGACCCGACAAGCGCATGCCGAGGACCCAACCCAAAGCTGACACGGTCTGATCGTCGCTCACAGCGAGCGCGGCAGATAGATCCAGCAGATGGCGCCGCAGACCAACATTCCAAGCGCCAGCAGCACGAAGGTGACGCTGACCGGCGCGAACAGCAGCGCAACGGCATAGACCGCCGAGGGGATGAGGTCGGAGAGCTCGAGATAGGTGCGGTAGACGCCGGTCATCGCCGCCCGCTCGCGGGTGCGCACCGCGCGCAGGAACGGGATCGAACCGATGCCGTCGAGGAAGCTTGCAGCCAGCGCACCGCCGATCAGCAGCGCCGCCGCCAGCACCGGCATCCGGTAGAACCCCGCGATCCCCGCCGCAGCGGCACAGAGCGCCGCCAGCAGATAGGCGCCGCTGATCACCTTGCGCACCCCGACGCGCTCGGCGATCCGTCCCGCCAGCACCGCCGTCACCAGCACCGCATTGCCGGCCGACACCAGAAGGCCGCCGGTGGTCTTGCTCATGCCGCTCGTCACCATGAGGAGCGGCCCATAGGTGAAGAACGTCGTCCAGAAGCAGGACCGCCCGAAGGCCACGAGCCAGGCGAGCCTGAGCCGCGGCTGGGCGATGAAGCGGCTCACCCCCTTGAGCGGATTGGCCGGCGGCTTGAGCCTCGCCGGTCCGATGGTCTCGGTGAGCCGGAGATAGGCGAAGAGCATGAGCACCACCAGCGCCACCGCGGCGGCGAAGCAATGCGGCGCCCACACCCCGTAGCGCGTGTAGAGATAGATGCCGAGCGCCGGCCCGAGCGTCCAGGACGCCGTCGACATGGCGAGCCGCAGCGGCTCCGCCCGCACGAAGGTCGTGCGGGGAATATGGTCGAGGATATAGAGGTTGAGCGTGATCGACAGGCAGGCAGCGCCGAAATTGCGGAGCAGCATGCCGCCCATCTGGCCCGGGATCGTGAAGGTGATGAAGGCCGCCGCCGCCAGCATCAGGCAGATGGCGCCGAGCGAATAGATGAAGCGCCGTGCGGTCCAGGCGATCAGCGTCGGGATGATCAGCGTGCCGCAGAGCGTCAGCACGCCGACGATGGTGTAGATCTCGCTGACCTTCTGGCTCGAATGAACGAGGTCATAGGCCTGGATCGACACGACGCCGGAGATGGTGGCCCGCGCCAGCGACTCGATGGCGAACAGCACCGCGAACTTCATCGCCGACGGCTTGGGTGCTGCCGACAGCCAGGTGGTCGCTGTCGACGGGTAGGTCATGGAAAGCCTGGACCCTCGCCCGCCTCTCCTTCGGCGCTTTCGCCGCTTTCCTCGAGACGCTCGACCGAGACCACCTTCTCGCCATCCCCCTTGAACACGATCACCCCTTGCGTCGACCGGCCGGCCACCCGGATCTCGTCGACGCCGCAGCGGATGATCTGGCCGCCGGCAGTCACCAGCATGATCTGATCGTCATGCTCGACCGGGAAGGAGGCGACGATCGGCCCGTTGCGCTCGTTCACCGCCATCGCGACGATGCCTTTGCCGCCGCGCCCGGTGATCCGGTATTCGAAGGCCGAGGTGCGCTTGCCATAGCCATTGGCCGACACGGTGAGGACATATTGCTCGGCGGCGCTCATCGCCGCATAGCGCTCCGGCGTCAGCGCCGGCGCATCGGCGCCAAGCTCCTCGCCATCGCCGGGCGCGATGTCCCCCTCCTCGCCGGCAATCGCCCGGCGCATCTTCATATAGGCGGCGCGCTCCTCCGGATCGGCTTCGAAATGCCCGAGGATCGACATCGAGATCACACTGTCGCCGTCGGCCAGGCTGATCCCGCGCACCCCGACCGAATTGCGCCCGGCGAACACCCTGACATCGGTCACAGGGAAGCGGATGCACTGGCCATCATGGGTGGTCAGCAGCACATCGTCGGTCTCGAGGCAGGTCGCCACCCCGATGATCGAATCGCTCTCCTCGAGCTTCATCGCGATCTTGCCGTTGCGGTTGATCTCGGTGAAGTCGGAAAGCTTGTTGCGCCTGACCGTGCCGCGCGCCGTGGCGAACATCACATCGAAGGTCTGCCACTTGGCCTCGTCCTCCGGCAGAGGCATGATCGAGGTGATGCGCTCGCCCTCCTCGAGCGGCAGCAGATTGACGAGCGCCTTGCCGCGGGCCTGCGGGCCGCCGAGCGGCAGCCGCCAGACCTTCATCTTGTAGGCCATGCCGCGCGACGAGAAGAACAGGATCGGCGCGTGGGTGTTGGCGACGAAGAGCTTGGTGACGAAGTCCTCCTCGCGGGTCTGCATCGCCGAGCGGCCCTTGCCGCCGCGGCGCTGCGCCCGGTAGGTGGCGAGCGGCACCCGCTTGATGTAGCCGGCATGGCTCACCGTCACCACCATGTCCTCGCGCTGGATCAGGTCCTCGTCCTCGACCTCGCCCTCCTGGTCGATGATCTCGGTCCGCCGCGGCGTCGCGAACTCGGCGCGAGCAGCCGCCAGCTCGGTCTTGACGATGGCCAGCACGCGCGCTCGGGAGCGCAGAATGTCGAGATAATCCTCGATCTCCTTGCCGAGCTTGCGCATCTCGTCCGCCACCTCGTCGCGGCCCAGCGCGGTGAGGCGCTGCAGCCGCAGTTCGAGAATGGCGCGAGCCTGGTCGTCCGATAGCCGGAACGTGCCCTCTTCGGTCAGGCGATGCCGCGGGTCGTCGATCAGGCGGATGATCGGCGCCATGTCCCCGGCCGGCCAGTCGCGCTCCATGAGCTGGCTCTTGGCGGTTGGCGGGTCGGGGGCGTTGCGGATGAGGCGGATCACCTCGTCGATATTGGCGACGGCAATGGCCAGGCCGACCAGGATATGGGCGCGCTCGCGCGCCTTGTTGAGCAGGAATTTGGTGCGGCGGGTGACGACCTCCTCGCGAAAGGCGATGAAGGCCTGCAGCATGTCCTTGAGATTGAGGAGCTCCGGCCGTCCGCCGGTCAGCGCCACCGCATTCACCCCGAAGGTCGTCTGCAGCGCCGAGAAGCGGTAGAGCTGATTCAGCACGACATCGGCCAGCACGTCGCGCTTGACCTCGATGACCACCCGCATGCCGTGACGGTCGCTCTCGTCGCGGATGTCGGCGATGCCCTCGATGCGCTTGTCGCGGACCCCCTCGGCAATCCGCTCGATCATCGCCGCCTTGTTCACCTGGAACGGGATCTCGGTGATGATGATGGCTTCGCGATCGCGCCGCAGCTCCTCGATCGAGACCTTGCCGCGCATCACGATCGAGCCGCGGCCGCTGTGGAAGGCGGCGCGGATGCCGGCGCGTCCGAGAATGATGCCGCCGGTCGGGAAGTCCGGCCCGGGCACGATCTTGATCAGCTCGTCGATCGTGAGCGCCGGGTCGTCGATCAACGCCACCGTGGCGTCGATGATCTCGCCGAGATTGTGCGGCGGGATGTTGGTGGCCATGCCGACGGCGATACCGCCGGCGCCGTTGACGAGGAGATTGGGGAAACGTGCCGGCAGCACCACCGGCTCGCGCTCGGAATTGTCGTAGTTGGGCTGGAACTCAACCGTGTCCTTGTCGATGTCCTCGAGCAGGGCGTGGGCAGGCTTGCCCATCCGGACCTCGGTGTAGCGCATCGCCGCCGGCGGGTCCCCGTCGACCGAGCCGAAATTGCCCTGCCCGTCGAGGAGCGGCAGACGCATCGAGAATTCCTGCGCCATGCGGACCAGCGCGTCATAGATCGACTGGTCGCCATGGGGATGGTACTTGCCGATGACATCGCCGACGACGCGGGCCGATTTGCGATACGGCTTGTTCCAGTCATAGCCGTTCTCGTTCATCGAATGGAGAATGCGACGGTGCACCGGCTTGAGGCCATCGCGCACATCGGGCAGCGCCCGCGCCACGATGACACTCATGGCATAATCGAGGTAGGAGCGGCTCATCTCCTCCTCGATCGCGATGGGGCGGATATCGCCCGGTTCGCGATCCGAAGGAGGGTCGGAATTGTTGTTCTGGGACATGAAGGAAAAAGCAGCCGTCTGCGGTGAGTAGGGAGTAGCGAATACTCACCGATGTGTCATCCCCCGTTTTAGAGCATGATGAGATCAGGTCCACCCGGCCTGCGTTGGGCTGCGGCGAGTCGATCCGCCAGGAACCGCGCGCCGCGTGATGCGGGACATCGAGCAAGCGCGGCGACACGGCGGGCGGCCGCCCCAGCGCAATCCGAAGGGCCGGGCGCTTTTGCCGCGGCGCAGGCGGGTACACCTAAACACATCAGCTCTAGCAGGAGCGACGCAAACTCCTCTCGCCGCGCCGTCGCGACGAGAGGAGAGATGCTTCGAGGTGCCGTCAGATCCGTTTGAAGCGCACGCTGGCGGCACGGTACCAGCCGGCCTCGCGCACGACCGGGGCGCAGGTGGTGCGACCCGACAGCCATTTCTGGAAAACGATGCAGAGCCGCCCGCCGCTGACGCTCCAGCGGCCTTTATCCGACCGCGACGCCATCCGACCGATCAGCGAGCCGTCGCGAAGCGCGGTGATCTTCAAGGGAACGATGCCCGACGCCACGGCATGGAAGGTGCCGGGAAAGAGAGCGCGAAGTGCCGTCTGGCTCAGGGTTTCACCGGCCTGCGCGGGAGCCAGCCCCACCACCGACAGAATTCCCACAAGCGCCATCGTGCGGAATAATTTCATCAGCTGTCCCCTCGTTAGAGATTGTTGGTGAACGCCACACATGCCCGCGAATCAGCGGATCCCCGCGAATTCGCGAAGTTTACCACCTTCTGGTCAAGGCGGCGCTTAAAAGCCTATGGATTGTGCAAATTTAAGGGCGGATGAACGGCAGATTTCACTTCAAAAAGGCACTTCGTCATCAAGGTCCCGCGAAAATGAGTTTCGTTCCTGCGGCCGATCGCCGCGCGGTCGATCCAGCGGTGTCGATTGTCCGAAATCATCCTGCCACCCGCTCCCGGCACCCTCGCCGGAGCCCCGGCTGTCAAGCAAGGCAAGCTCACCGCGGAAGCGCTGCAGCACCACCTCGGTAGTGTATTTCTCGGCTCCGGCCTGGTCGGTATATTTGCGGGTCTGCAGCTGGCCCTCGATATAGACCTTCGATCCCTTCTTCAGGTACTGCTCGGCGACCTTGGCGAGGTTCTCGTTGAAGATGACGACCCGGTGCCACTCGGTGCGTTCCTTGCGCTCGCCGCTCTGCTTGTCGCGCCAGCTTTCCGAGGTGGCGATCGACAGGTTGACCACCGGCTCGCCGGAGGCCATCCGCCTGACCTCGGGATCCCGCCCGAGATTGCCCACCAGGATCACCTTGTTCACCGAGCCCGCCATATCGGCCATCCTTTCCTTGCAGTCCCCAAGCACGATCGTTCGTCTTATGTTCGCTCCATGCCTTCCCGTCAAGCATGATCGGAGACCCCATGCCGCAGCACGTCTTCACCGCCAAGGCGCCGAAGCCATTTTCCAATTACAGTCAGGGAGTTGAGGTCGAGGCCGGGTCCCGCCTGATTTTCGTATCGGGTCAGGTCGGGGTCGACAGCGCCGGAAATCTCGGAAAAACCGAGAGGGAGCAGCACGAATTCGCCTGGGACAATGTGCTGAGCATTCTCGAAAGCGCCGGGATGAGCAGCGCCGACATCGTCGACTGCACCATCTACATCACCAATCCCGATGCGGTGGCGCTCTACCGCGAGGTGCGTGACCTCAAGCTCAAAGGTGCAAGGCCCGCCGCAACACTTCTGGTCGTGACAGGCCTCGCCGACAAGCGATTTCTGGTTGAGGTGGCAGCGGTTGCCGCCCGACGATAGAGCATGACGTCGCTCACCGCTGCCGCCGGTCGGCGCTTTCGCGGGTCACCTCGCCGCAATTGGCCTTCGCAGGTGCAGCATGGCTGTCCCGGCGCTGGCCGATCATCGTCGCGGCGCTATAAACATTTGCATAGGCTTCAAAAATCCAATTCATGATCGAATCTCCTAATCTCTCGTAGGATCAATGTGAGGGCAGAGTTGCCGCGCCGCAAACGGCATTTTCCTACTCGACATGTAACATAAACTCACACAAAGTTCGGTCTCATGAACCGGCGCCTCCCCTCGCTCAATGCATTGCGGGCCTTCGAAGCGGCCCAGCGCCATCGCAGCTTCACGGCGGCGGCCGAGGAGCTCTTCGTCACCCATGCCGCGATCAGCCGGCACATTCGCGATCTCGAGGACTGGCTCGGCGTCGAGCTGTTCCGCCGCACCGGCCGCGGCGTCGAGCCGACCGAGCCCGGCGAGCGCTTCGGTCATGAGCTGACACCATTGTTCGACGGCCTTGCCGCCGCCACCCGCGCGGTGATGGCAACCGGCGAGTCCCGTCGGCTTGCGGTCACCGTCGAGCCTGGCTTCGCCTCGCGCTGGCTGGTGCCGCGGCTCGGTCGCTTCAGCGCGCTTCATCCCGACATCGAGCTTGCCGTCGATCCCGATCACAATCTTGCCGACTTCCACGCCGGAGCCTTCGAGCTTGGCATCCGCTCGGGCGCGGGCCCCTGGGAAGGCGTCGACCACAGCTTGATCGCGAGCTTCATGGTCTTCCCGGTCTGCAGCCCGAGCCTGATCGAAGGGCGCTCGCTGTCCTCGCCCTCGGTCTTGGGCGAGTTCACATTGCTTCACACGGATTCGCGCGAATGGTGGGCCGACTGGCTGCGCGAAGCGGGGGTGAGCGGCATCGAGGCGTGGCGCGGCCCGATGTTTCAGAACCATCTGGCGATCGAGGCCGCCGAGGCCGGTCAGGGATTCGCGCTCGGCGACGAGTGCCTGACCGTCGATGCGTTGTTGGAAGGTTGGTTGGTCAAACCCTTTCAGGTCGAAATCCGCGAGCCGGGCGGCTACAATCTGGTCCGCCTGAAGGGCAGCAGGGAGTCGGCGCCGGCGCGCGCCTTTCGCGAATGGCTCACCGTCGAGATGGCGGAGACCCATCGCCGCTTTGCCAGCCTCAAGGCCTGAACGCCGCCGGGAAGACCGACCGACTATGACGAAGCTTTACGATTGCCTCAAATGTCCGGGCTATTGCTGCTCCTATCCGGTGATCGTGGTCTCGCGTTTCGACCTCGCCCGCATCGCCCGCCATTTCGGGATGACCGACGAGGAAGCCGAGCGCCGGTTCACCACCTCGAAACATGGCCATCGTCGCATCATGCGGCGCAAGAAGGACACGCATTTCGGCCGCATCTGCCGCTTCTTCGACACCACGGCCCGCCGCTGCACGATCTATGAAGCGCGCCCGCGGGTCTGTCGGTCCTTTCCCGGCGAGGGCCGCTGCGGCTATTGGGATTTTCTCCGCTTCGAGCGGAACGGCCAGAAGGATCCCGACTACGTGTCGACCACCTGGCACCACGAGGATTAGGGCGTTCGCTGCCTGAGCTTTCATCTGTGGAAAACTTTCCAGCTGTGCCGAACGGCACAGGGCAAGGTCTGCGACCGACCTAGGGATTCCTCCTGATTTCCACCCGGAACAGGAGCGCACAATGGGAAGCAAGGTCAGCATCTGCACTCGCCATAAGCCATCGCCGACCCACTCGCTCCGGCATTCGCAAGACGAGGACGAGTCGACGCCCTCGAGCGGTTTCGACCAGCTTGGAGTGGTCGTGACCACTGTCGCTCGCCATGATGGTCATCCCGGAGTCTTGGGATCCGACCTCCCCTCGCAGGGACAGACCGCGATCCTTGTCTCGGGGGCTGCCAAGCCGACCGCCTGCATTCTTGATTGGCCAAGAGAGAAGAAAACGATGGCAGGAGCAGGCTTCTTTCTGCCGGTGAGCGGGGTTGACCTGTCGAGCCCGCTTGGCCGGTGCCTGCCGGAGTTGATCGAGGATGCTTGCAGCAGGCTTGAGAAGGAAGTGAAAGTCATGGAATGGGACAAGGGCAGGCTCGCCATTTGGCTGTACAAACACGAGCTTTCCAAGGCCGATCGGGAGATCATCGAACGCGAGACAGTCGTGCCCATCCTGCGTATGCGAATGGCAGGGCTGACCGACGACCAGATCGCCAAGGCGCTGCAACCCGGCCCCTTTCGCGATGCCGTCATGGCGGGTCACGTCGAATTCCGCGGGACAGCCATGGTATGCAATCTCAAGCCCCCACAGCTGGTCGAATGCATCCAGTCATGCGTCACGCAGTTCATCGAGTCGGGCCTGTACCATTTGGCGGCGCTCATGCTGCAGCAGAATTGGAACAAGGCTGCTCCAGGCGGACAAGCAACCGAGGCGTTATGGGAGCGCCTCGCCGGATCCGAGCAATTGCTCCATGACCGTTTGGGGGAGGACCCCGATTGGGGTCACGAGCATGAGCCCCGCGATCTCGAGTTCCACCGGCTGAAGAGCCTGTTCTGCACCCTGCTCTGTGTGACGGACGCTTTCGATCCCGTGCAGGCCGGCAGCATCGTCATCGCCGATCTCGGCTGGAGGACCAGCGGCAAGATCCTTGATTACCAGGAGATGGTGATGAGTGCGCTGCTGGATCTCGTCGACACTGCCGAAACGGGCGAGCGACTGAAGGAGAGCCTCATAGGCAGTCTTGATGGACCAGCCAACGGTCGGGTCGAAGCATGGCTCGTCCCCCTGGATCACAAGATCGCCGTGCTCAAGGAGGAGGAATAAGCCCTTCCTCACCGCCGCTGCGGGATCTGCGCCTCGGCGATGCGGAAGAGGCGGGTGATGATGAAGGTGAGCAGGATATAGATGCCGGCCACCAGCAGCAGCGGCTCATAGATCCGGTAGGTCTCCTGGCGGATCATGTTGGCAACGCCGAACAGGTCCATCACCGTGATGGTGGCGGCAAGGGGCGTCGATTTGAGCTGCAGCACCGTTTCGCCGGCAAGGGTGGGCAGCACCATCCGGATCGCCCGCGGCAGCCACACCCGGGTCGCCACCTGGAACGGCGTCATGCCGAAGGCGCGTCCTGCCTCGATTTCGCCGCGTGGCACCCCAGCCAACGCGCCGCGAACGACCTCGCCCTCATAGCCGGCAAAGCTCAGGGTGAAGGCGAGGACGGCGTAGAAGAAGCCCTCGCGCAGCACCGGCCACATGAAGCTGTGGCGGACCCAGGGAATTGAGGGAAAAAGCGATCCGAGCCCGTAATAGAGCAGCCAGACCTGGATGAGCAGCGGCGTGCCGCGAATAACGGTGCAGAACGCCCGCGCCGGCATTGCCAGGTACCAGGGACCCGTCACCTGCACCAGCCCGATCGGCACTGCCATGACGATGCCGAAGATCACCGAAAGGAACAGAAGCTCCAGCGTGAGGAAGAGCCCGCTCACGAGATCCGGTAGAAAGGTGATGACCCAGGACCAGTCCACCGCCCCTCCTCAATGATGCCGCGGCATGCCGCGGCGCAGATGGCGCTCGAGTCGCCGGAAAGCCTGGTTGGACAGGAGGGTGATGGCGAGATAGATGGCCCCCGCCGCGACATAGAAGGTGAAATAAGCCTTGGTCACCCCGGCGGCCTGCCGCGTCTCGAGTGCCAGCTCGCTATAGCCGACAACGGCGAGCAGCGCCGTATCCTTGGTGAGTATGAGCCAGAGATTGGCGAGGCCGGGAATGGCATAGGGCAGCATCGCCGGGATGATGATCCGCCGCCACCGCTTGAACGGGCTCATGCCGAAGGCGCGCGCGGCTTCGATCTGCCCCACCGGCACAGCCAATATGGCGGCCCTCATGACCTCGGTCGCATAGGCGCCCTGAACGAAGCCGAGAACGCCGATGCCGGCCACCATGCCGCTGAGGGAAACGGCGGCGATATCATAATGGGCGAGAATGCTGTTCAGCGCCGTGGTGCCGGCATAATAGAGCAGCAGGATCAGCAACAGCTCCGGCACGGCGCGGACGAGCGTCGTATAGGTTTCCGAGATCCAGAACAGCGCGCGATTGTCGGAGAGCTTGGCGAGCGCCCCCGCCATCCCGAGGGCCAGACCCACGAGATAGGCGAAGATGGCGATTTGCATCGTATGAATGGCGCCGCGAAGGAGATTTCCTCCCCAGCCTGGCGGCGAGAGAGCAAGGAGATCGAAAATGGTCAACCCGGACTGCACGCCCGCCCTCCCCTAAGCACAATCGACCGAAGCCGGGAAGCTTCGCCGACGGGCTTGCGCGATCGCTCGCCGGGATAATCAGCCCGGAGAGCGACCGCATTTGCGAAACGTCAACCTCCGTAAATGTCGAAGTCGAAATACTTCTTGGTGATCTTATCGTACTCGCCCGATTCGCGGACCTTCTTGATGGCGGCATTGAGCTTTTCGCGCAGCGCCGTGTCATCCTTGCGCAAGCCGCCGCCGACGCCCGGGCCGAGGACCTCCACATCCTCCTTCACATTGCCCTTCTTGTCGCAGCACGCCTTGCCCTGATCGGTCGCAAGGAAGGCACCGAGCGCGATGTCGTCGGCCTGCACGGCATCGAGACGGCCGGCGGCCAGATCCTGATTGGCTTCATCCTGAGTCTGGTAGGTTTTCAGCTTGGCGCCGGCAGGCACATAGTATTTCTCAATGTAGTTCTGGTGCACTGTCGATACTTGGGTGCCGATGGTCTTGCCCTTCAGATCGTCAGGCTCGACACCGAATTTCTCCTCCTTCGGCCCGATGATCGCGGTCGGCGTGTTGTAATATTTGTCGGTGAAATCGATCACCTTCTTGCGCTCATTGGTGATCGACATCGAGTTCCAGATCACATCGAGCTGCTTGGCCTGCAGCGCCGGGATGAGGCCGTCCCAGGATGTCTCGACGACGTTGCACTCCTCGTTCATCGCCTTGCAGACGGCATCCATGAGTTCGATTTCCCAGCCGACCCATTTGCCGGATGCATCCTTGGAAGCAAAAGGCGGGTATGGTTCAGGCGCCATGCCGAAGCGAATGGGAGCGGCATTCGCGCTCGCCATGCTGGCAACCACCGCGACGGCGGCAGCGGCAACAATTTTCATCAACGATTTCATAAGCTTAACTTCCTCCCTGAGGCCCTTGGACACTTATCCTCCGGGCCAAGCTTTCCCGCAAGGGTCTTGGCTTTACCCCACGGGACTAAATGATAAGGATACGAGTATCTTCCTCCCCCGGCAATTGTGCTCTCCATCCATCGCCGGGCTTGCGACGCCACCAGAATCAACTATCGCTATCGCCTGACGAAGGGTAGAGGGCGTGGTCGGCAGCAAGCAGAAAGTGGCGCTCGTTTCGCTCGCGGCAAGCGCTGTGCTCGCTGCCGCGAAGTTCATTGCCGGCCTCCTCACCGGATCTCTCGGCATCCTGTCGGAGGCGGTTCATTCGCTGATCGACTTCGGCGCCACTGCCATCACCTATTCGGCGGTCCGCTTCGCCGACCGGCCGCCGGACGACACCCATCATTTCGGGCACGCCAAGGCGGAGAGCATTGCGGCGCTGGTCGAGACCGGCCTCCTCTTTCTCACCACCGGCTGGATCGTCTATGTCGCGCTGTCGCGCCTCCTCACCGGTCATAGCGACATCGAGGTCACCTGGTGGGCCCTCGCCATCATACTCGGCTCGATCATCATCGACTGGAACCGTTCGCGCGCGCTCGGCCGGGCGGCCGAGGCACATGGCAGCGAGGCGCTGGCCGCCGACGCCCTGCATTTCAGTTCCGACATGTGGAGCTCGGCAGCCGTCATCATCGGTCTCGTGCTCGCCTGGTACGGCATGCCGGCTGCCGATTCGATCGCCGCCCTGGTGGTCGCCTGCTTCGTGGCGCTGGCCGCCTTTCGGCTCGGACGGCGCACCCTGGCGACGCTGCTCGACGCCGCGCCGGAGGGTGCCGTCGCGGCAATCGAAGAGGCGGCGGAGCGGACGCCCGGCGTGCTCGGAGTCGGCAAGGTCAGGGTCAGGCCGGCCGGCCCGACCTTGTTCTTCGATGTCGACATCAAGGTGCGGCGGACGCTGCCGTTCGACGAGGTCGACGCCATCAAATCGGCATTCATCGCTGCCGTGCGCCAGCGCTTCAAGGAGGCCGACGTCTCGGTGACGGCGTTGCCGGTGGCGCTCGACGACGAAACGGTGTTCGAGAAAACCATGCTGCTTGCCGCTCGCCGGGCGCTCAATGTCCACCATTTGACGGCGCAACATGTCGGCGACCGCCTGTCGGTCGCGCTAGATCTCGAGGTCGATGGCGACATGCCCTTTGCTGCCGCCCATGAAATCGCCACCGCTCTCGAGCAGGATATCCGTGCCGAGCTCGGCAACGAGGTCGAGGTCGAGACCCATATCGAGCCGCTCGAGGCGCGCATCCTCGCCGGCGAGCCCGCCGGACCGGAGCGTACCGCCGCCATCGAGCATCTTCTCGAGGAGATTGCCGGCGAGGGGCCGCTCACCGGCATTCACAATGTGCGGGTCCGGGTCAATGACGACGGCATGTTCGTCACCTTCCATTGCCGGGTCGACGGTGCCCGCAGCGTCGAATTCGTCCATGCCGCGGTCGACCGGCTGGAGAAGACGTTGCGCGAGCGGCTGCCCCGGGTGCGGCGGATCATCGCTCATGCCGAGCCGCTCGGCCGTCCGACACACTAAACTCCTGTCCACTGTGCCGAACGAGACAGGTCCCGCGTCGCCCTGATGCTACAACGGCGATGGTAATCAAAGCTGGAATGACCGCCATGCCGTCGCCAATCGACAGAAATTTTCGACCTTCGGAAACTTACCTCACGGCGCTGCCGACGTCCGCGACGCCGCGACACAAGGAGGTTCGAAACCACAGGCTCGCCGGCGGTACGTCCTGGCGAACCAAGGTCGAGAACATCTACGCCTCCCTGCTCAAATCCGATTTCGGCAAGCGCCTGTTATGGTCGGAAAAGAAGGTCGCAGAGATTGAGCGGCGCCATGGTGCGAGCTTGATCAGGAGGCTCAACACTGAATCATTGGTTCTGAAGGATGGATCAAAGATTCCAATCGGCGAGCTCCTGCTCGGGAGGTTGGGTATCACCGATGTCAGTGAGTTCCGTCTGAACTCCGAGACCAAGAAGGCTATCGACGAAATTGATCTCGGAAGGATCCAAACCGAGTTCGATGATATGGAGTCTCAGGCAAAGGAATTTCTTTTACACTACGAGACATTTCAGCAGGGACTAGCCGACGACTGCCACACTCGGGACCTGACTCGAAATGAAGCGATCCTCGTGCGCAATTGCTTTCGCTATGCCTCTGCCGCCGGAGAGAGCCAGGAAAGCGCCTTCGAGCTCGCCAACTGGAACATTCGCCAGATTCGCGCCATGGCAGCCCAATCGAAACTCTCGGATTCTGGTAGGGACGCTTTGGTCAATCGACTGAATAGAAATGGTGACATTGTTAAGGAGAGGATCAATCCGGACGAGCACTCGTTCATGACACGGCTCCAATACGGCCTGTATCTTTCCGTCAAGAAGACCGCCGACGGGCTGGTTGCGGATTTCAAGAGAGACGAGAATTGGGAGTATTTCACCCCCGACGCGGGCTTCGATCGTCGACGCGATATTTTACTTATCAAGGCATGATCGGGGGTGAAGCTGCCGACAACCTTTCATTAGGCTTGTTGCCGCAGACTGGACCTTTCGGGACATGTCAGTGATTTGGGAGTGGGAACGATGGAGGAGAGCCTGATCGGCCGCCTCAAGACTATGCTTGCCAAGAGACCGGCGGCGGAGGCAAGCGTTGCGGAGGCGCCGGATCACATCGTGCCGGCCCGCGAATTGCTGTCCATCGAGCTGCCGCTGCCGGATCAGCCGGCGAGCGATGCCGATCAGCTGGTCGCCATCGAGTTTCGGGCACTGCTGCCCAATGAGCCGGCTGCCCGCGAGATCGCCGAGGTGTCGCGGCGGGGCAGCGATTGCGCGGAGGCCGCCGCAAGTCCCTCCGGCCACAGCGACCTGTCATGGCAGGTGCTCGTCACCCTCAACATGATCCCGAAGCCGGAGACGATCCGCGACAATGTCGAGCTCGTCGCTTTGTTCGCGTCGCGGTTCGGCGGTCGCGCCGATGGCTGGCAGATGCGCGAACGCGCCAATCATCTCACATAGCGCAGGGTCATTGCCGCCGCGCCCAATGCGATATTGGCGCCGCCGACCTGCGCCTGGGCGCTGAACGGCTGGAGCGAGATCGAACGCTCGGAGCCGCCGACCAGGGCATTGGCCCCGAGGCCGGCGCCGACCGTCGCCTCGACCGTGGCCCCGCCATAGGAGCCGGAGAGCGCGCCGCGACGCAGGGTGCTGGTGGGCGCGAACACGATCCATTTGAGATAGGTCGCGGAGGTCGTCCCGATATCGATGCCGTATTTGCGCATGCTGCCGCGATAGCGCTCCCGCCGCCCGTCGGAACCGTTGAAGTCGCAATAGAGCGGCTTCATGGAGCCCAGAATGTACCCGCTTCCCCCGCCGATCACGCAGGTCAACACGCCGACCCGCACGGTGTCGCGGGCATAGGCTATCGAGGTCGCGGTGGCGATGATGAAGGCAGTCGCGGCAATGAAAATGCGTGTCATGTGTCTCCCCTAGCGGGCAAAACGGGCATTCTGGCGGCACGGCAAGCTGATGAACTAGCGGCTTTCTTCGAACAATTCCCGGCCGATCAGCATCCGCCGGATCTCCGATGTTCCGGCGCCGATCTCGTAAAGCTTGGCGTCGCGCAGCAGGCGTCCCGTGGGAAAGTCGTTGATATAGCCGTTGCCGCCGAGGCATTGAATCGCGTCGAGCGCGATCAGGGTCGCCTTTTCCGCTGCGTAAAGGATCGCTCCGGCAGCATCCTTCCTTGCCGTTTCGCCGCGGTCGCAGGCCCGGGCCACCGTATAGACATAGGCCCGCGCCGCGCTCATCGTCGTATACATGTCGGCAAGCTTTCCCTGCATCAGCTGGAAGCTGCCGATGGGCTGGCCAAACTGCTTGCGCTCATGGACGTAAGGCACGACCAGATCGAGCGCCGCCTGCATGATGCCGAGCGGTCCCGCCGCCAGCACCACCCGCTCATAATCAAGCCCCGACATCAGCACCTTGACCCCGCGATTGAGATCGCCGAGCAGGTTCTCCTCCGGCACCTCGCAATCCTCGAAGACGAGCTCGCCGGTATCGGAGCCGCGCATTCCGAGCTTGTCGAGCTTCTGGGCCGTGCTGAAGCCCTTGAACCCTCTTTCGACGATGAAGGCCGAGATGCCATGGGCATCCGCTCCGGGATCGGTCTTGGCATAGACCACCAGCACATCCGCGACCGGTCCGTTGGTGATCCAGAATTTGGTGCCGTTGAGCACGAAACGGCTGCCCTTGCGCTCGGCACGCAGCTTCATCGACACCACATCCGAGCCGGCCTGCGCCTCCGACATGGCGAGCGCTCCCACATGCTCGCCCGAGATCAGCTTCGGCAGATAGCGCCGCTTGTGCTCCTCCCGGCCGTTGCGCCGGATCTGGTTGACGCAGAGATTGGAATGGGCGCCATAGGACAGGCCGATCGCCGCCGAGCCGCGGCTGATCTCCTCCATGGCAACGCAATGCTCGAGATAGCCGAGCCCCGCCCCGCCATAGTCCTCCTCGACGGTGATGCCGAGGACGCCGAGCGCGCCAAGCTCCGGCCACAGCGCCCGGGGAAATTCATTGCTGCGATCGACCTCCGCCGCAATCGGCGCGATATGGTCGTCGGTGAAGGTGCGCACGCTGTCGCGGATCATGTCGGCGGTCTCGCCGAGGCCGAAATCGAGCGTCGGATAGCGATTCGTGGTCATGGGTGCCTACTGCCTATTGCCTACTGCCTGCTGCCTATTGCCTGCTACCTAATGAAGCCACAACGCCGCCAGCCCGAGAAAGGCGAAAAAACCCACGACATCCGTCACCGTGGTGACGAACACGCCCGAGGCCACCGCCGGATCGACGCCGAGCCAGTCGAGGGTGAGCGGGATGATGATGCCGGCGAGCGCCGCCGCCAGGAGATTGATGATCATGGCGAGCCCGATGACGATGCCGAGCCCGTCGGAACCGAACCACCAGATCGCGAAGGCACCCATGATGGCGGCGAACAGCAGTCCGTTGACCAGACCGACCGCGCATTCCCTGAAGATCACCCTCAGCGCATTGAGCCGCCCGAGATTGCGCGTGGCGATGGCACGCACCGCCACCGTCATGGTCTGGGTGCCGGCATTGCCGCCCATCGAGGCGACGATCGGCATCAGCACGGCGAGCGCCACCATCTGCTGAATGGTGGCGTCGAACAGCGCGATCACCGATGAGGCCAGGATCGCCGTCGCCAGATTGACCAGGAGCCAGGCGAAGCGGCTCCTGGTCGTCGACCAGACGCTCGCCGTCAGCTCCTCATGGCCGACGCCGCCGAGATGCAGGATCTCTTCCGTCGCCTCCTCCTGGATGATGTCGACGACATCATCGATGGTCAGCGTTCCGACCAGCCGGTTGTTCTCGTCGACCACCGCCGCCGAGAACAGATTGTACTTCTCGAAGCGGAAGGCGATGTCCTCCTGGTCGTCATCCACCTTGAAGATCTGCTGCTCCTCATCCATCAGCGAAGCGATGCGGGCATGCTCCGGCGCCCGGAGCAGCCGGTTGAGCGGCACCACGCCGATGAGATGGAAGGCCGGATCGACCACGTAGATCTCGAGAAAGCTCTCCGGGAGATCGGTGTCGCGGCGCAGATGATCGAGCGTCTGCCGGATCGTCCAGAAGGCCGGCACCGCCACGAACTCCGTCTGCATCAGCCGGCCGGCCGAATATTCCGGATAGTCGAGGGCGCGGGTCAGCGCGACGCGCTCTTCGGCCGGGACACGGGCGAGGATCTCGCGCTGATCCGCCTCGTCCATATCCTCGATCAGATAGGCGGCATCATCGGTGTCGAGCTGCCCGACCACCGAGGCGATGACCTGATTGGGCAGCGCCTCCATCAGCTCGTCGCGCACCGCTTCGTCGAGCTGGGGCAGCGCCTCGACGTCGAAGTCGCGCCCGAGCAGCTCGATCAGCCTGACCCGCTCGTCCGAGTCGAGCACCATGATGAGGTCGGCGAGATCGGCCTCATGGAGGTCGTCGGTCAGCCGGCGCGCCGCATCGACGTCGCCAGCCGCGACGGCGGCGCTGACCTTGGCGACGAATTCGGGCTGGAGCAGCCCGTCCTCGTCGCGAATGTCTTCGATCGCAGCGCTTTCTGCCATCAACGGCCTGCTCTCGTCGGTGCCAATAGTCCTCGCGGCGATTGCCATCCTGCGCCGGGGGTGTCAAACACAAAGCTCAAGAGGGTGCATGACCGCTCGATGACGCGCGAATTTCTGGCCAAGCTCGCCTGCCTCTTCGGCGGCGCCGTCTGGGGTATCTTCTGGATCCCGCTGCGCCGGCTCGAGGCGGACGGCTTCCCCGGGCTCTGGGGGAGCGCCTTGTTCTTTGCGGTTCCAGCCCTCCTCCTGCTGCCGGTCGGCGGCTTGCGCCATCGCGACGCAGCAAGAGGCGGCGTCGGTCTGCAGCTCACGGCTCTGACGAGCTCGTTGAGCCTCGGGCTGTATGCCATCGCCATCGTCTTCACCGACGTCATCCGCGCCATGCTGCTGTTCTACATGACGCCGCTGTGGAGTGCGCTGCTCGGTCGCATCGTCCTCAAGCAGCGGATCACTGCGGTGCGGGTCTTCACCATGGTGCTGGCGCTCGCCGGCATGCTCACCATGTTCGGGCTCGGCGCAACCGTTCCCCTGCCCCGCAATGCCGGCGACTGGCTGAGTCTCGCCGCCGGCCTGCTGTGGGCGGTCACCGCGGTGCGCCTCCGGCAGGATCAGGCCAATTCCGCCCTCGACCTGACCGTGTGGAGCTTCCAATGGTGCGCGCTCCTGGGGTTGGTGGCAGTCCTGTTCCTCGCCGACACCCCCATGCCGGATCTCGAGGCACTGGCTGGCACCCTTCGTTGGCTGGTGCCGGTGGCGCTGCTCATGGTCATCCCCTGCGCCCTTGCCTCGAGCTGGGGACCGAAGCATATCGACCCGGCGCTGGTCGGGATCCTGTTCATGACCGAGATCACGGTGGGCGGCATCACCGCCGCCCTGTGGGCCGGCGAGCCTTTCGGCCTGCGCGAGCTCATCGGCGTGCTGCTGATCTCCGGCGCCGCCCTGGTCGACGGCATCTGGGACTTCTGGCAGGCCCGGCGGGCTGCCGCTGCTGGTGCGGTCGAGAGGACTCGAACCTCCACGGTGTTACCCACTAGCACCTCAAGCTAGCGCGTCTACCAATTCCGCCACGACCGCGTTACCGGAGCGTGCGGGGTGTATCAACCCGCATGGCGCAAATCAAGAGGCCGGGGGAATCGGTGCACCGTGCGTTCGATGCAATCGGATGGATCTGACGGCACAAAGTCGGGTATTCCATCCGGCATGGGACAACCAAGAACCGACTTGGCGCTCATGAGCCTCCGCGCCGCTGACCCCGTCGCCTGGGAGGTCGCGCCCGCCCCCGTGCCCTATCCCGATGCCGTCGCGGCGATGGAGGCGCGGGCGGCGGCGATCGCCGAGGGCAAGGCGCGCGAGCTCGTCTGGCTGCTCGAGCATCCGCCGATCTACACCGCCGGCACCAGTGCGAGACCCGCCGATCTCGTTGAGTCGGAGCGCTTTCCGGTCTATCGCACCGGCCGCGGCGGGCAGTTCACCTATCACGGCCCCGGCCAGCGGGTCGCCTATGTCATGCTCGACCTCAAGCGCCGCGGCACCGATATCCGTACCTATGTCGCCGGCCTCGAGCGCTGGCTGATCCTGACGCTCGACTCCTTCGGCGTGGTCGGCGAGCGCCGGGAGGATCGCGTCGGCATCTGGGTGAGCCATGCAGGGCCACCGCCCCGCGAGGACAAGATCGCTGCCATCGGCGTCAGGGTGCGCCGTTGGGTCAGCCTCCATGGGATCAGCCTCAATGTCGATCCCGACCTCGGCCATTTCACCGGCATCGTACCCTGCGGCGTGCGCGACCACGGCGTCACCAGCCTCGCCGATCTCGGCGTTACCGCCACCATGGCGGAGGTCGACCAGGCCTTGCGCGACTCGTTCGCACGGGTCTTCGGCGCATGAATACCGGTTGAACGCCGGTCTCAGAGATCATTCAGGTACAAGGTCTTAGAACACGGGTCATGAACGGCGGCGCTGTGCCGCCTCAACCAAAGAGCAAGGAAACGACCCATGATCCGCAAGACCATTCTCGGTATCGCCGCTGCCGCCGCCCTGATGGGTGCTGCCGCGACCTCAGCCAATGCCGGCGTCGCCATCGGAATCGGCTTCGGCGGCGGCTATGGTGGTGGCTGGGGCCCGGGCTGGGGTCCTGGATATGGCTACGGCTATGGCTATCCCGCCTATGATGCCTGTCGCAGCGTGATTGTCGGATATCGAACCAAGAAGGTTTGGCGCTATGGGATGATGCGGTTCGTCCAGGTGCCGATCTGGCGGACGCGCTGCTTCTGATCACCCGCCTGGGGGACCTCTCCTGATCAAGATGGAGAGTGTTGGGCGGAGTTGGGGGGCGCGGGAAACCGCGACCCCCTGTTTTTATCCCGAGCTGACTTTCCCTAGCTGCCCTGCGCCGCCTTTGCCACCTCGGCGGCGAAATCGCCTGCTTCCTTCTCGATCCCCTCACCGAGCTGAAAGCGTACGAAGCCGGCGATCCTGACGGCTGAACCGCTTTGCGCTTCGGCCTCCTTCAGAACCTGCGCCACCGACTTGGTGCCGTCATGAACATAGGCCTGCTCGAGCAGCGTGTGGTCCTTGGCGAAGCTCTTGAGCCCGCTCTCGAAGATTCGCTGCAGCACATTCTGAGGCTTTCCGGCATTCTTCTCTGCGAGAATCGCTTTCTCGCGCTCCAATATCTCCGGGGAGACACCGGAAAGGTCGAGCGCTACCGGGTTGGTCGCGGCAATATGCATTGCGAGCTGCCGGGCGAAGCCGGCGAGCTTCTCCGGGCTTGCCGCCGATTCGACCGCGACCAGCACGCCGATCTTGCCGAGCCCTGGAGCGATCTGATTGTGCAGATAGCTGCCGATGACCCCCTGATCGACCGCGAGCATTGCGGCACGCCGGACATTCATGTTCTCGCCGATCGTCGCCACCATCTCGGAAAGCTTGTCGGCGATCGACGGGCCCGAGCCCTGATAGGGCGCGGCCTTGAGCGCCTCGACATCGCCCTTGGTCTTGAGCGCCGCCGCCGCGATGGCATTCACCATGGCCTGGAAGTCGGGATTGCGGGCCACGAAATCGGTCTCGGAATTGACCTCGACCAGTGCCGCCTTGCGACCCTCGACGGCAAGGCCGATCAGCCCCTCCGCTGCCACCCGCGAGGCCTTGCGGGCAGCCTTGGCGATGCCCTTGGCCCTCAGCCAGTCGACCGCCGCCTCGAGGTCGCCGCCGGTCTCCGACAGCGCCTTCTTGCAGTCCATCATCCCGGCGCCGGTCTTCTCGCGCAGGTCCTTCACCATCGATGCGGTAATTTCGGCCATCTCGCTTGCCTCGTGCTCGGATCAGGGTGAAGCCGGAGCAGTGCCGGCCTCGCTTGGCGACATGTCGGGCAGAACCTCCGGATGCGGCTCCTCGACCTCGCCGAGATCGGCACCGGCGAGCTGAGCGCTCTGCGAGATGCCCTCGATCGCGGCGCGCGAGACGAGATCGCTATAGAGGCTGATGGCCCGCCCGGCATCGTCATTGCCGGGGATCGGGTAGGCGACGCCCTTCGGGTCGCAATTCGAATCAAGGATGGCGACCACCGGAATCCCCAGGCGATTCGCCTCCTTGATGGCGATCGCTTCCTTGTTGGTGTCGATCACGACCATGATGTCGGGCAGGCCTCCCATGTCCTTGATGCCGCCAAGCGCCTGGTCGAGCTTGTCACGCTCACGTGTCAGATTGAGGAACTCTCGCTTGCTATAGCCCTGAGCGCCCTTGCTGCTCAGATCGTCAAGATGACGCAGCCGTTTGATCGAGTTCGAAATGGTCTTCCAGTTGGTCAGCGTGCCGCCGAGCCAGCGCGAATTGATGTAGTACTGGGCCGAGGTCTTGGCGGCCTCGGCGATCGGATCCTGCGCCTGGCGCTTGGTGCCGACGAACAGCACCCGCCCGCCGCCGGCCACGGCGTCGCGTACCGCCACCAGAGCCCGGTGCAGCAGCGGCACCGTCTGTGCCAGGTCGATGATGTGGATGCCGTTGCGGGCGCCATAGATATAGGGCGCCATTTTGGGGTTCCAGCGATGGGTCTGGTGACCGAAATGCACGCCGGCCTCGAGCAGCTGGCGCATGGAAAAATCGGGCAATGCCATGCCTTTGCGTCCTTCTCCGGTTTGAACCTCCGCGGGTGGATGTGACCGGGATTTTCCCGGCACCGGATGGACGATGCGCTATGAGGGGAGTCGCCTCCCATGCGCAACGGCCGCCATCCGCGTGTGGATTGACGAGCGGCCCTATAGCCGAGCAGAGGCGGAAGATCAAGGCAGTAGACGTTAACAGTAGGCGAGGCGTCGATCGCAGTCCGATTGCCGAATGCCTGCTGCCTTCCCTATAGATCCTCCACCGCCTCGACTCCGGGGATCGCCTTGATCGCCCCCTTGAGCGCCGGGGTGACGGTGAAGCGGTTGCCAAGCCCGATCCGCGCCTCCCGACCGTTCTCGAGCGGCAGCACCAGATGGACCGGCGAGCGGCCGCGATTGGTCAGCCGTGCAGCCACCGAGTCGAGCGCCGAAGAGCCGGCAAGATAGATCGTCAGCCCGGCCGACAGCCCGGCGGTGATCTGCTCGAGCGGCTCGACCCCCTGCAGCCTGAGCTTCACGTCCTCGCCATCCACATCGGCCTCCACCCTGAGCATCAGCGCCTTGCCAATCTCGAGCAGGTCGCGGCAGCCCGCCAGCGTGTCGGCAAAGCACACCGCCTCGAACTGGCCGGTCGGGTCGGAGAAGCCGATGAAGGCGAAGCGATTGCCGCTGCGCGACGAGCGCCGCTCCTGGCGATAGGTCACGGTGCCGATGAGCCGCGCCGCCTCCGCCCCTTTCAGGGCTTTCTCGCGGAACTGTGCATAGCTCTCCGCCCCGAGCCGCGTGAGCAGCGGCATGTAGTCGTCGAGCGGATGGCCCGAAAGGTAGAAGCCGACCGCGTCGAACTCGTGCCCGAGCCGCTCCATCGGTGTCCAGGCCGGCATCGCCGGAAGCGGCAGCGCCTCCACCGGGCCGCCGCTCGCCATGAACAGATCGACCTGGCCGGCCTCGTTCTCCAAGCTGGTCCGGTTGGCCGTCGCCAGGATCGCCTCGACTCCGGCCAGCACCTCGGCGCGATTGCGATGGAGCCGGTCGAAGGCGCCGGCCCTGGCCATGCTCTCGAGCGCCCGTTTGGTGAGGACGCGCGGATCGAGCCGCCGGGCAAAATCGCCGAGCGAGGTGAAGGGTCCGTCGCGGCGCACCGTTTCGAGATGCTCCACCGCCGCCCGCCCGACATTCTTGAGGGCGGCCAGCGAATAAAGGATCTCGCCATCCTTCACCATGAACTCGACGCAGGAGCTGTTCGCCTCGGGCGGCCTGATCGCCACCTTCAGCCGCTGCGCCTCGCGACGGAACACCTGGAGCTTGTCGGTGTTGCCGAGATCGAGCGTCATCGACGCTGCCAGGAACTCGACCGGGTGGTTCGCCTTGAGATAGGCGGTCTGGTAGGCGACGATGCCGTAGCAGGCGGCATGCGACTTGTTGAAGCCGTAGCCCGCGAACTTCGCCACCAGCTCGAAGATGTAGTCGGCCTGCGCCGGGTCGATGCCCTTGGCCTCGGCGCCCGCCACGAAGCGCTCCTTCTGGGCGTCCATCTCGGACTTGATCTTCTTGCCCATGGCTTTGCGCAGCACATCGGCCTCGCCGAGCGAGTAGCCCGACAGGACCTGGGCGATCTGCATCACCTGCTCCTGATAGACGATGACCCCATAGGTCTCCTTGAGGATCGGCTCGAGCCAGGGGTGGAGATTGTCGGGCGGTTCCTCCCCCTTCTTGCAGGCGATGAACTTCGGGATGTTGTCCATCGGCCCGGGACGATAGAGCGCCACGATGGCGATGATGTCCTCGATGCAGTCCGGATGCATCTTGCGCAGGACATCGCGCATGCCGGAGCTTTCCAGCTGGAAAACCCCGACCGTGTCGCCGGCGCCGAGCATGCGGTACACGCCCGGATCGTCATAGGGGATGCTGACGATGTCGAAGTCCGGCATGCGAGCGCGGATCAAGGCTTGCGCCTTGTCGATCACGGTCAGGGTCTTGAGGCCGAGAAAGTCGAACTTGACGAGGCCTGCCGGCTCGACCCATTTGAGGTTGAACTGGGTTGCCGGCATGCTGGACCGCGGATCGCGATAGAGCGGCACAAGCTCCTCGAGCGGCCGGTCGCCGATCACCACGCCGGCGGCATGGGTCGAGGCGTGGCGGTAGAGGCCCTCGAGCTTCAGGCCGATCTCCAGCATGGTGCGGACGGTCTCGTCCCTGTCGCGTTCCTCCCTGAGGCGCGGCTCGCCGTCGATCGCCTGTTTGAGAGTTACCGGATTGGCCGGATTCATCGGGATGAGCTTGCACAGGCGATCGACCTGGCCATAGGGCATTTGCAGGATGCGGCCGACATCGCGGCACACGGCGCGCGCCTGGAGCTTGCCGAAGGTGATGATCTGCGCCACCTGGGCCGCTCCGTATTTCGCCTGAACATAGGCGATCACCTCGTCGCGGCGGTCCTGGCAGAAATCGATGTCGAAATCCGGCATCGACACGCGCTCGGGATTGAGGAAGCGCTCGAACAGCAGGTTGAAGCGCAAAGGATCGAGGTCGGTGATGGTGAGCGCATAGGCGACGAGTGATCCCGCTCCCGAGCCGCGCCCCGGCCCCACCGGGATGTTGCGGGCCTTGGCATATTTGATGAAGTCGGCAACGATCAGGAAGTAGCCGGGAAACTTCATCTCGATGATGACATTGAGCTCGAATTCGAGCCGCTCACGATAGGCCTCGACCGGATGACCGGGCGCCGGCCCATGGGCCGCAAGCCGCGCTGCGAGACCTTCGCGCGCCTGGCGCCGCAATTCCTGCGCCTCGTCGCTTGAATAGATCGGCAGGATCGGCGCCCGCGGCAGCGGCCGGAAGGCGCAGCGCCGGGCGATCTCGGCCGTGTTGGTGATGGCCTCCGGCAAGTCGGCGAACAGCGCCTCCATCTCCGGTCCCGGCTTGAAAAAGTGCTCGGGCGTGAGCCGCCGGCGGTTCTCGGCGGCGAGGACCTCGCCTTCGGCGATGCAGATCAGCGCATCATGCGCCGTAAAGTCGTCGCGGGTGGCGAAATAGGGCTCGTTGGTGGCGACGAGCGGCAGGTCGAGGGCATAGGCGAGATCGATGAGGCCGCTTTCGGCCTGCGCCTCGCTGTCGAGTCCATGGCGCTGCAGCTCGACATAGAGCCGCCCTGCGAAAATATCGGCGAGCTTGGCGAGGCGGCTGCGCGCCAGCGCGCCCTGCCCCTCGACCAGCGCCTGGTTCACCGGCCCTGCCGGGCCGCCGGTCAGGCAGATCAGCCCGGCCGAATGGGCCTCGAGCAGACCGACCGGTACATGCGGCTCGGCGGTGTCGGCGCTGTCGAGCCACGCCCGGCTGGTCAGCCGCATGAGATTGGCATAGCCCTGCCCATCCTTGGCGAGCAGCGCCAGCACCGGCAGCCGCCGCGGCGCGGTCGGGCGCTGCGCCGGGCCCTCCGCCTGATCCCCGAGCTCGACCCGCATCGTCGTGCCGATGATCGGCTGGATCCCCTTGCCCGCCAGGACCTCGGAAAACTCCAGCGCCCCGAAGAGATTGTCGCTGTCGGTCAGCGCCAGGGCCGGCATGGCATTGTCGACCGCCAGCTGGGCAAGCTGCTTCACCGGCAGCGCCCCTTCCGACAGGGAATAGGCGGAATGCGCGCGCAGATGGATGAAGGGCGTTGGCGCTGCGACCGAGCTGTCCGGCATGGCTCCTGTCTAGCAAAGCCGGGCGCCAGGTTGGAAGCGACGTTCCCGTTCCGTCCCAAGAAAACTGCGACGCATTGCACTCCTCCCAGCGTGGGGGCGGGGGTCGGGAGTCGAAGTGCTCGGAGGACCCTCGCCGGCATTGCTTCGCCTGCTCGCTACCCCATCAGCCCGGTGAGAAAGCTAGCCAGATTATCCCCCAGAAAATCAGTAAGATAGCCGCCCTCCTGGACGATGACCGTCGGCAGGTTGACCGTTGCGATGTTGACCGCCATCTCGCGGAAGCCGGTCGTCGTCACCGCGCCACCCTGGAGCGGGTCGGCCTCATGGGCATCGAGCCCGAGCGCCACCACCAGCACCTGCGGGCCATAGCCCTCGATCGCCGCCAGCGCGTGTTCGAGCGCGCCCAGCCACACCGCGTCGTCGCTGCCGACCGGCACCGGGATGTTGATATTGAAGCCCTGGCCCTCGCCCTGCCCGGTCTGATGCTCATGGCCATAATAGAACGGGTAGAAATCTCTCGGATCGGCATGGATCGACACCGTGAGCACATCGGCGCGGCTGTAGAAGATCGCCTGGGTGCCGTTGCCGTGATGGACATCGATATCGAGGATGGCAACCCGGTCATGGCGCTCCCGCAGCGCCTCCGCCGCGATCGCCACATTGTTCAGATAGCAGAAGCCCCCTGCTCGGTCGGCATAAGCATGATGTCCCGGCGGCCGACACAGCGCATAGGCATGGCGATCACCCTCCATGACCAGGCCCGCCGCGGTGAGCGCCGTATCCGCCGACGCCCTGACCGCCTTGAACGTGTCGGCGAGCAGCGGGCAGGAGAAATCCATCATGTGCCATCCGGCGCGCCCGAGAACGTGCCTCGGATAGGTGGCAGGCCGCTCGAGCGGTCGAAGGCTCGGCAGAAGCTCCGGCGATGCAGAGTCATCGCTAGCCCATTCGGCATGCGCCGATTCGAGGAACTGCAGGTAACGCCTCGTATGCACCCGAAGGATCAGCTCGCGCGGGAAATTGCGGGCAGCGTGGATCCCGATCCCGGCCTTGCGCACCCCTTCCATCAAGCGACGAGCCCGCGCCGGAACCTCGGGATAGGGAACGATGTTGCCGCGCGACAGGAACCGGGTCGGCACATGACCCGACTGCGCATGGTGAAACACGGCTTTCACACGCCGACCTCGACCAGCTGTCCCTTGTCGAGATGGAGGATGCGGTGCATGCGCTGGGCAAGCTCGAGATTGTGGGTGGCGATCACCGCACCGAGCCCCTCATCCTCGATCAGCCGAAGAAACTCGGCATGGACATGGCCGGCCGTGCGAGGATCGAGATTGCCGGTCGGCTCGTCCGCGAGAAGCAGCAGCGGTCGATTGGCCAGCGCCCGGGCAATCGCCACCCGCTGCTGCTCGCCGCCCGACAGCTCGGCCGGCCGATGGTCGACACGGGAGTCGAGTCCGAGACGGTGGAGCAGCGCCGCGGCGCGTTCCGCCGCCGCCTTCTTGCCGGTCCCCGCGATCAGCTGCGGCAGGATCACGTTCTCCAGCGCCGAGAATTCCGGCAGGAGATGGTGGAATTGATAGACGAAGCCGATACCGAGCCGCCGGATTCGCGTGCGCGACAGATCGTCGAGCGTGCTGCAATTGCGCCCGGCCACGAACACCTCGCCGGCAGTCGGCGCCTCGAGAAGGCCGGCAATGTGCAGAAGCGACGACTTGCCGGCACCCGACGGGCCGACCAGCGCGACGATCTCGCCCGGCCGCACCGTCAGATTGACGTGCTTGAAAATGTCGAGCTTGACGCCACCCTGCGCGAAGGCTCTTGCGACGTCTCGCAGCTCAAGGACGTTCTGCATCGGCGCCTTCATGGCTCACTCGTAGCGCAGCGCTTCGACGGGATCGAGCTTGGCGGCGCGGCGGGCGGGATAGAGGGTGGCAAGGAATGAAAGGGCAAGCGACATCACCGCGACGATCACGGTCTCGTGGACGTTCATCTCGGCCGGCAGCCGCGATAGGTAATAGAGCTCGGGCGAGAACAGCTCGGTGCCCGATATCCAGGAGAAGAACTGCCGGATGCTCTCGATATTGAGGCACACCACCACCCCGAGGACGAGGCCCGCCAGGGTGCCCGCCACCCCGATCGCCGCCCCCGTCATGAAGAAGATCCGCTGCACCGAGCCGCTGCTCGCTCCCATGGTTCGCAGGATCGCAATGTCGCGGCCCTTGTCCTTCACCAGCATGATCAGCCCCGAAATGATGTTGAGGGCGGCAACCAGGATGATCAGGGTGAGGATCAGGAACATGACGTTGCGCTCGACCTGAAGCGCATTGAAGAAGGTCTCGTTGGTCCGCCGCCATGACAGGAACTGCAGGTCGGAGGTCTTGCCCACCATGCCGGCGATCCGCTGCTCGACGGCATCGGGATTGTCGACCATCACCTCGATCGCGGTCGCCCCGCCGTCCTGCACGAAATATTCCTGCGCCTCCTCGAACGGCATGTAGATGACCGAGTTGTCGTAGTCGGACATGCCGATCTCGAAGATCGCCACCACCGGATAGGCGCGGATGCGCGGCGCCGATCCCATCACCGTCTCGGGGCCTTCCGGCGAGATGAGGGTCAGCGTATCGCCGAGCGACACCCCATGCTTCCACGCCAGGCGCCAGCCGACGGCAATGCCGCCCGATTTGTCGAAGCCGTCGAGCGTGCCGCGGAGCTTGGCATTGTTGACCGATGGCAGGGTCTTGAGATCGGCCTCGCGCATGCCACGCACCAGCGCACCCGTGGCCTGGCGCTGCGAGGACACCATCACCTGACCCTCGACATAGGGGATGGCGCTGGTGACCCCCGGGGCCGTCTTGAGTACCGCAGCCGCCTGGTCGTAGTTGGCGATCGCGCCTGCCTGGTCCGACAGCACCGTGACATGGCCGGTGAAGCCAAGGATCTTGCTGAGAAGCTCGGTGCGGAAGCCGTTCATCACCGCCATGACGATGATCAGGGTGGCCACTCCGAGCGCGATGCCGAGGAAGGAGAAGCCGGCGATCACCGAGATGAAGCCTTCCTTCCGGCGGGCCCGCAAATAGCGCGCCGCGATCGTGCGCTCGAAGCCGCTGAACGGAGGCGCCTCGCCGACCTCCCTCACGTGCGCTCTCCAAACCGCGCCGCCACCTGATCGAGCGGCACCGTCTCACGCTCGCCGGTCCGCCGGTTCTTGAGCTCGATCACGCCGTCCTTGAGGCCGCGCGGCCCGACCACCGCCTGCCAGGGCAGGCCGATCAGATCCATGCCTGCGAATTTGGCACCGGCCCGCTCGTCGCGGTCGTCATAGAGAACTTCCGTGCCCTGGGAGGTCAGCGCCTGGTAGAGCTTGTCGGCTGCCCGGTCGGTGTCGGCATCGCCCGATTTCAGGTTGATCAACCCGACGCGGAACGGCGCCACCGGCTCCGGCCAGATGATGCCGGCGTCGTCATGCGACGCTTCGATGATCGCCGCAACCAGCCGCGATACGCCGATACCGTAGGAACCCGACAGCACCGGCGTCATCCTGCCGTCGGGGCCCTGCACCAGCGCACCCAGCGGTTCGGAATATTTGGTGCCGAAGAAAAAGATGTGACCGACCTCGATGCCGCGACCGGTGAGCTGGCGGTCCTTCGGCACCCGCCGATCAAACTCAGCGGTATCATGCTTGTCGTCGGTCGCGGCATATTTGGCGGTGAAATCGTCGACGACACGGGCGACCTCGGCGACATCGTCATAGTCGATGTCGAAGGCCGACCAGTCCATGTCGTAGAAATCGCGGTCGAAGAACACCGCGGACTCGCCCGTGTCGGCAAGGATCAGGAACTCGTGGCTGTCCTTGCCGCCGATCGGCCCGGTCTCGGCCCGCATCGGCACGGCCTTCAACCCCATGCGCGCGAAGGTGCGCAGATAGGATACGAACATCTTGTTGTAGGAATGCTGGCCACCCTCGCGCGTCAGGTCGAAGGAATAGGCGTCCTTCATCAGGAACCCGCGACCGCGCATCACGCCGAAGCGCGGCCTCACCTCGTCGCGGAACTTCCATTGGATGTGATAGAGGTTGCGCGGCAGATCCTTATAGCTCTGCACGCCCTGCCGGAAGATGTCGGTGATCATCTCCTCGTTGGTCGGGCCATAGAGCATGTCGCGGTCATGCCGGTCCTTGATGCGCAGCATCTCCTTGCCGTAGGCGTCATAGCGCCCCGACTTTCGCCAGAGGTCGGCCGACTGGATCGTCGGCATCAGCACCTCGATCGCCCCCGCCCGGTCCTGCTCCTCGCGCACGATCTGCTCGATCCGGCGCAAGACTCTGAGGCCAAGCGGCAGCCAGGAATAGCTGCCGGCCGCCTCCTGGCGGATCATTCCCGCGCGCAGCATCAGCCGGTGCGAGACGATCTCCGCTTCCTTGGGATCGTCGCGCAAAATTGGCAGAAAATATCGCGAAAGTCTCATTGGGGTTGTGCTGGGCGGTTGTCGGACGACAGGCTTATAGACCGAAGAGCGTTCCCCCTCAAAGCGCCACGCTGCCGTTGCGACAATGAAAACTTACAGGCCTATGACGATTCCATAATGACAATTCTTTGGCGTCTGCTAGAGTTGGCGCCAATTAAAAAAGGCATGGACAGTCTCGGTTCGATCACCGACCCAACGGTGGCGAGCGGTCCAAGTCTGGGGAGGAAGAGAAGTGTCGGGCGCGCCACGACCAAGGTCGTAGTGCCGCAGCCGCCCTCCTCCCACGGAGGCGGGTAGAGACCATAAGAACCCAAACTTGGAGCAAGGCTTAGGCCTTGCTCTTTGCTTCTGGAGGGGCTCTTGACCCTCGGGAACAAAGCGTTCATGTCACCACGCCATGACCTCCCGCGTCCCGACCATAGGAATTGTCAGCCTCGGCTGCCCCAAGGCGCTTGTCGACAGCGAGCGCATCCTGAGCCGTCTGTCGGCAGAAGGTTACCGTTTTTCTGCCGATTACCAGGGTGCTGACGCGGTCATCGTCAACACTTGCGGCTTCCTCGATTCTGCCAAGCGCGAGTCGCTCGAGGCGATCGGCGAGGCGATCGCCGAGAACGGCCGGGTGATCGTCACCGGCTGCATGGGCCGCGATGCCGACGAGATCCGCGCTGCCCATCCTTCGGTCCTGGCGGTCACCGGTCCGCAAGCCTATGAGGAAGTGGTGTCGGCGGTGCACGAGGCGGTGCCGCCCGCCCATGACCCCAAGCTCGATCTCGTGCCGCCGCAGGGGCTGAGATTGACGCCGCGGCATTACGCCTATCTGAAGATCTCCGAAGGCTGCAACAACCGCTGCAGTTTCTGCATCATCCCCTTGCTCAGGGGCGATCTGGTGTCCCGCCCTGCCGCCAATGTGTTGGCCGAGGCCGAGCGGCTGGTGCGCGCCGGCGTCAAGGAGCTGCTCGTCATCTCGCAGGATACCTCGGCCTATGGGCTCGACCTTCGCTATGCCACCAGTAAGTTCCGCGGCCGCGAGGTCCGCGCCAAATTCATCGACCTGTGCCGCGAGCTTGCGAGCTTCGGTGTGTGGGTGCGGCTTCATTATGTCTATCCCTACCCACATGTCGACGAGGTCCTGCCGCTGATGGCCGACGGCGCGATCCTTCCCTATCTCGATATTCCCTTCCAGCACGCCGAGCCGCGCCTGCTCAAGGCGATGCGACGGCCGGCGAGGCAGGAGCAGCTCCTCGAGCGCGTCGCCGCCTGGCGGCGTGTCTGCCCCGACCTTGCCATCCGCTCGACCTTCATCGTCGGCTTTCCCGGCGAGACCGAGGAGGACTTCCGGTTCCTCCTCGACTGGCTTGCCGAAGCGCGGATCGAGCGGGCCGGCTGCTTCAAGTTCGAGCCGGTGGCGGGGGCGGCCGCCAATGAGCTTCCCGGCGCCATCCCTGAGGAGGTCAAGGAGGAGCGCTGGCAGCGGCTGATGGCGGCACAGAATGCGATCTCCGCCGACATCATGGCCGGCCGGATCGGCCGCCGCATCGCGGTGCTGGTCGACGAGCGCGATCCCGAGACCGGCGGCGCCATCGGGCGCTCGCCGTGGGACGCGCCGGAGATCGACGGCAAGGTGTTCCTGCCGGATGAACACGGTCTCGAGCCCGGCGATCTCGTCGAGGCGGAGGTCTACGACGCCGACGATTATGATCTCGTCGCGCGCTGTGCGAGCCGGGCGCGGAAGAGTCCGCGGACCGCATTGCCGAGATAGAACCCGCCGGCGAGGTCGGCGAGCTTAAGCCGCGCTTCCTCGGCCTTGCCCGAGCCGATGAGGCTCTCCCGGAGCACGCCTGGAAGCAGCCCGCATTCGCGTGCCGGCGTTAGCAGCACCCCGCCCCGCTCCACGAATATCGAGGTGATCGCCCCCTCGCAGACCTCTCCGGCACCATTGAGGAACAGCGCTTCCTCGGCTCCCTCGGCCATTGCGATGGCCCGGGCCTCATCATAATGGTGGCGTTCGGTGGTCTTGTGGCGGATCAGCGGATCAGCAGGATCGAGCAGCGTCTCGGCGATCGCCACCCGCCAAAGCGAGCCCTCCGGCATGACCGGCTCGGGCGTGACGGTTAGCGTCCGAGAGCCGTCGGATTTCACCACCAGCCGCAGCCGCAGGCGATCCTCGGGCGCATTGCAGACCGCCGCCAGGACTGCCTCGTTGACCTCCTCGATGATGACAGGAAAGCCGAACGCTGCCGCCGACCGAGACAGGCGTGCCAGGTGGAGCGGCAGCAGCGCGATGCCGCTCTCGCGCGTCCACAGCATGGTCTCGATCAGGCCGAGATCGCGATGCTGTCGTTCAGGAAGCGGGCTTTGAGCAGGCATTCGTCATACTCGGTATCGGCGCGTGAATCGGCAACCAGTCCCGATCCGACATTGAGCAGGAAGTTATTGTCGGGGAAGACGGTCAGCGTGCGGATGGCAACATTGAACCGCATGCTGCCATCGGGAGCGATGTGGCCGATCGCGCCGCAATAGACACCCCGCGGCGTGGCTTCGAGCTCGCGGATGATCTCCATCGCCCGGATCTTCGGCGCACCCGTCACCGATCCGCAGGGAAACAGACCGGCCAGGATCTCGCCTATGGTGAGCGCTCCGGCAAGCTCGCCCTCGACCGTCGAGGTCATCTGGTGGAGCGTGTTGTAGGTCTCGACGGTGAAGAGCTGCGGCACCCGCACCGTGCCGATCCGCGACAGCCGGCCGATATCGTTGCGCAGAAGATCGACGATCATCAGATTCTCGGCGCGCTGCTTCTCGTCCTCCTTGAGGTCGCGGGCGATCATCATGTCCTCATGCGGGCCAAGGCCGCGCCGGGCCGTTCCTTTCATCGGGCGGCTGCGGACCACCCCGCGCTCGAGCTCGAAGAACAGCTCGGGCGACAGCGACAAGATGGTCTCCGCCCCGAGCGCCACCACGCCGCCATGCGCCACCGGCTGGCGCTTTCGCAAGGTCCGGTAGAGCGCCAGCGGGTCGCCCTTGAGCTCGCCATGGAGCGGAAAGGTCAGGTTGATCTGGTAGACGTCGCCCGCCGCGATATAGTCGCGCACCCGTTCGAAGCGCGCCGCATAGCTCTCGAGCGACCAATGGGGTTCGAGCCGGGTGACCAGCGCCTGCCCGTCCCTGCCCGGCACATCGCCCGACCGCGCTGTCTCGAAAGCACCGAAACTGATGAGCGGCACCCGGCGACCCTCGGGCAGCAGCGGGAGAAGACGCGGCTCGAACACATAGCCAAGCTCATAGGCGAAGAAGCCTGCCAGCTCGATGCCGTCCTGGCGCAAGCTTTCCATGCGGTCGAGCACCTGCACCGCCTCACGCAGCGTCCAGGCGGTGAGGATCTCGACCGGTTGTTGATACAGGAGCGTCCGGCCGGACAGGCTGTCGTCGAGACAGACAAAGGGCGCCGCGCGGTTCATGACAAAGAGGTATAGGCGGCAGTGGGCATTAGGCAATAGGCAGTGAGCGGAGTTCTTGCTTACCGCCGACTGCCTATAGCGGAATATTGTCGTGCTTCTTCCAGGGGTTCTCGAGGGTCTTGTGGCGCAGCACCGCAAGCGCCCGGGCGATCCGCTTGCGGGTCGAATGCGGCATGATCACCTCATCGAGGAACCCCCGCTCGGCGGCGACGAACGGATTGGCGAAGCGCTCCTCGTAATCGCGGATGCGGCGGGCGATCCGCTCGGGATCCTTGAGCTCGGATCGGTAGAGGATCTCGACGGCGCCCTTCGAGCCCATGACCGCGATCTCGGCGGTCGGCCAGCCATAATTGACATCGCCGCGAATGTGCTTGGACGACATGACGACATAAGCGCCGCCATAGGATTTGCGGGTGATCACCGTCACCTTGGGGACCGTCGCCTCGGCGAAGGCGAACAGCAGCTTGGCGCCATGCTTGATAAGTCCGCCATATTCCTGGGCGGTGCCCGGCAAAAAACCAGGCACATCGACGAAGGTTACGATCGGAATGCCGAAACAGTCGCAGAAGCGCACGAACCGCGCCGCCTTGCGGCCGGCATCCGAGTCGAGAACGCCGGCCAGCACCATCGGCTGGTTGGCCACGAAGCCGACCGTGCGGCCCTCGATGCGCCCGAAGCCGACGATGATGTTGCGGGCAAATGCCTCCTGGATCTCGAAGAAATCGCCATCATCGACGACCTTGAAGATCAGCTCCTTCATGTCGTAGGGCTGGTTGGGATTGGCCGGCACCAACGTGTCGAGCGACATCTCCATCCGGTCGGGCGGATCGCGTGACGGGATCTCGGGCACCGGCGCGATATTCGACGAGGGCAGGAAATCGACGAGGCGCCGCATCTGCAGCAGCGCCTCGACATCGTTCTCATAGGCCTTGTCGGCGATCGACGACTTGGTCGTGTGCACGCTCGCGCCGCCGAGCTCCTCCGCCGTCACGGTCTCGTTGGTCACCGTCTTCACCACATCGGGGCCGGTGACAAACATGTAGCTCGTTCCCTTCACCATGAAGATGAAGTCGGTCATCGCCGGGGAATAGACGTCGCCTCCCGCGCAGGGTCCCATGATCACCGAGATCTGCGGAATGACGCCGGAGGACAGGACATTGCGCTGAAACACCTCGCCATAGCCGCCGAGCGCCGCCACCCCTTCCTGAATGCGAGCCCCGCCGGCATCGAAAAGCCCGATGATCGGCGCCCGGTTGCGCAGCGCCATGTCCTGGATCTTGATGATCTTGCGGGCATGCGCCTCCGACAGCGATCCACCGAACACCGTGAAATCCTTGGCGAAGACATAGACGGCGCGGCCATTGACGGTGCCCCATCCGGTGACCACGCCATCGCCCGGAATCTTGGTCGCCTCCATGCCGAAGTCGGTGCAGCCGTGTTCGACGAACATGTCGAATTCCTCGAAAGACCCTTCGTCGAGAAGCAGATCGAGCCGCTCGCGCGCCGTGAGCTTGCCGCGGGCATGCTGGGCCTCGATGCGCTTGGCGCCGCCGCCGGCCCTCGCCACCGCCCGCCGCTCTTCGAGCTCCTTCAGGATTTCCTGCATTGCCTAACGCCCTCCAATGAGATCGAGCAGCCGGCAGGCCGCGAGGAACTCAATCTTCCGGGCAGCCCGGCGCTGCGCCGCCTCGGCATCCTCGCCCCATTGCGCGATCTGCCAATCCTCGTCGACATGTGCCGCCGTCCAGGCCTCCTCTGCGGCGATCCGCCCTTCGGCAAGCGCCAATGCCAGGATGGCCGATCCGGTGAGCGTGGTGATGGCATGAAGCGCGATCAGCCGGAAGGGGTCGTTGGAGGCAAGCAATCGTGATACGGCGGCCAGCGTCTCGGCCGGCTGATCCCGCGGCATCACCCCGACGACCGTCTCGAACCCGTTGCCGAGATGGCCCGCCGCCCAGGCGAGGATCGGATCGAATAGCTTCGCCTGGCGTGCCGCGAGCGCAATCGGAGACTCGGTGCGGTAGCAGAGAAGATCGCTCCCGGCATAGGCCGTGATCTCGTCGATCGCCCGCGACGGATCGGGTGCGACGAGGTCGATGGCGCCATGGGCGAGCCGGGTAAGCGGCATCTTCGCCGGCACGAGCTCGGCGCCCTGAGACTGCCACTCCTCCGCCAGGGCCTCTGCCAGCCCGCGGGTCGGCAGCGCGAGCTGGCGGCGCTGTGGCGTCAGCACCGGCTTGCCGTCGAGCAGCAGCGGATGAGGCGGCCCGTCATCGCCAACCGCCGCAGTCCGATAGAACCGTCTCATGCGGGATCCTTCCCCGGGTCGAAGCCGAGCGTGTCGAAGGTTGCACGAAGCGTATCGGATAGCGGCGCGACCACCGAAACCGGCTTGCCGGTCCGCGGATGGGGAAACACGATCCGCCGGGCGTGGAGGTGCAGCCGGTTGGCGATTGCCGCCGGCACCCCCCGGTCGCCGCCATATTTGTTGTCGCCGAGTATCGGGTGGCCGATATGGGCCATGTGGGCCCGCAATTGATGCTGCCGTCCAGTACGGGGCTGAAGCACCATGAAGGCAAAAGCCCGACCTGCCTGATCGGCGGTGCGGTAGTAGGTGACCGAGCGCTGGCCGTCCTCCTGGCCGGTCGCGTCCCGCATGCGATCGCCCCTGGGACCCGATTGCTTCACCAGCGGCACATCCACCTTGCCCTCGCGCGGATGGGGCACCCCCTGGACGACCGCCCAATAGTCCTTCTCGACCTTGCGGGTGGCGAACAGCCGCCCCAGCGCCGATGCCACATGCCGCCGCCGCGCCACCACCAGCACGCCGGAGGTGTCGCGGTCGAGCCGGTGCACCAGGCGCGGACGTTCACCGAGTTCGCTGGCCCAAGACTCGAGGAGCCCGTCAACATGCCGCGAGGTGCGCGTTCCGCCCTGGACGGCAAGGCCCGCCGGCTTGTTCAGCACCAGTATGTCGTCATCGCTGTAGAGGATCATCCCTTCCAGCAATGTCCGGTCCTTGGGCTTGAGCGGCGCCGCGGCCGACGGTTCGTCTCGGGGACGCGTCGGGAAGACGAGCGGCGGCAGCCGCACCTCCTGGCCGGTGGCCAGACGGGCATTGGCCTTGACCCGCGCCCCGTCAAGGCGGACCTGGCCCGTCCGCAGGAGCTTGTTGAGATAGGCATTGGTGAGGCCGGGAAAGCGCAGGCGGCACCAGCGGTCAAGCCGCATGCCGTCCTCCTCGGGTTTGACCGGGTGGAGCGTGGCAGCCGTCATGGCCCCGCTCTCGAAGCGGCGAACGAAG
>JBIOYR010000153.1:0-5321 GCA_044870245.1 Aestuariivirgaceae bacterium
AAATTGCCGACAGTGCAGTAGCCGGTGTTGATGGCCATGCGCACCTCGAACGGCCGCTCGTGGCCTGCCTCCCGCCACTCGCGCTGCAATTCCCGAATGCGGCGCTGCATTGCGACGGCCATGCGGATACAGGCTTCGGCATCCTGCGCTGCCCCCTTGGTCTCGGGATCGCCGAAAAAGAGCAGCATGGCATCGCCGACATATTTGTCGATCGTCGCGCCATGCTCGAGCGCGATCTGCGACATCTCGGTCAGATAGTGATTGAGCAGACCGGTGATCTCCTCGGGCTCGAGATTCTCGGTGATCGATGTGAATTCGACGATGTCGGAGAAGAACACGGTGAGCTTCTTGCGATTGGACGCGATCTCGACGCTGCGATCGCCGGTGAATATCGACGCGTAGACCTGCGGAGACAGATATTTGGAGAGCTTCGAGGACAGCGCCTCGAGCGCCTGATTCTTGGTCGTGACAAGAGCGTGGGCCTCATCGGTTTCCTGCTTGGCGGCGATGATCTCGGCTTCGGCGTGCTTCAGCTCCGTGATATTGGTGTAGACCGCAACGGTGCCGCCATCGTCGGTCCGGCGCTCGTTCACTTGAACCCAGCGTCCATCGCTGCGCCGCTGAATATGCGGCCCCGCCGGATGGCGATGCCTGGCCAGCCGATCGGCAACCCATTCCTCGACACGGCCCCGCGCCTCCTCGATCGTCCCGCGTTGGACGGCGGAGCGAATGATCGTCTCGTAGGGTGTGCCGGGGCTTGGAGCGACGAGGCCGGGATAGAGCAGCTCGCTGTAGGTGCTGTTGCAGAGAACCAGTTTGTCCTCGGCATCATAGAGAACGAACCCTTCCGAAATTGACTCGATCGCGTCGGTCAATCGGCGCTCGACCTGCTGGAGAGCGATCTCGGCGTTTCTTTGCGCCGTGATATCGCTCCAGGAGCCGACCACCTCGACCGGCTGACCGTCCTTGTCGCGGATCAGGTGCCATTCGTCGTGGACCCAGCAGTAGATCCCTTCCCGCTTGAGGAAACGGTATTCGACAGCATGGCGACCCTTCTTGAACAGCTGGTCGAATTGGGCCTCCACCCCGGCGAGCTCGTCGGGATGCACGCAACGGCGCCAGAAGTCGGGGCTCTCGAGATAGTCGTTGGGCTCGTATCCCAGCAGGTCCTTCACATTGTCGCTGATGAAGGTCGGCCCGAAGTCGCCGCTCGCCTTGAAACTGTAGATGACGGAGGGGGATGAGACGAGCACGTGAACGAGGCGGTTCTGCGCTGCGACAAGAGCCTCACCGACATGCTTGCGGGCGGTGATGTCGCTCCAGGCGCCGATCACCTCGACCGGATCGCCGGCTTCGTTGCGCACCAGATAGAGATCGTCACCGATCCAGCAATAATTGCCATCCTTCTTGCGAAATCGGTATTCGTTGGTGAGGTGCCCTTCCTCGAACAGGCGCGGCATGGCGCTCAAGATGCGGGGCAGGTCATTGGGATGGACCCGGCTCTGCCAGAACTCCGGGCTGTCCAGATACTCGTGGGGTTCGTAGCCCAACAGGGTCTTCAGATTCTTGCTGATGAAAGTCGGGCCATAGTCGTCGGTCGCCTTGAAGCTGTAGATCACCGCCGGCGAGCGGGAGATCAGATGCTCGAGACGAAGCCGTGTTGCCGCAACCTCCTCCTCGGCCGCCTTGCGCTCGGTGATGTCGCTCCACGAGCCGACCACCTCGTCCGGGTCACCGTTCCGGTCATAGATGAGGCGCAGCTCGTCCCTGACCCAGCAATAGGTGCCGTCGTTCTTGAGAAACCGGTACTCGAAAGCGTGATTGCCCGTTTCGAACAGCTGACCGAACTCGCCCTCGACCCGCGCCAGGTCGTCGGGATGGACGCGACTGCGCCAGAAGTCCGGACTGTCGAGATAATCGCGCTGCTCGTAGCCCAGCCAATCCTTGATGTTCTGGCTGACGAAGGTCGGGCGAAAATCGCCCGATGCCTTGAAGCTGTAGATCACTGCCGGCGAGGAAGCGAGGAGTTGCTCGACATGGGCACGGGCCGCGGCGACAGCCTCCTCGGCCGCCTTGCGCTCGGTGATATCGCTCCAGGAGCCGACAACCTCGTCCGGTTCGCCGCTCCTGTCATGGACGAGGCGCAATTCGTCGCTGACCCAGCAATAGTCACCGTCCTGCTTGCGGAAGCGGTATTCCAGGGTGTGACGACCATGCTCGAAGAGCTGGCCGAACTCGCCCTCGACCCGCGCCAGGTCGTCGGGATGAACGCGGCTGCGCCAGAAATCCGGGCTGTCGAGATAATCGCGCTGCTCGTAGCCCAGCCAGTCCTTGATGTTCTGGCTGACGAAGGTCGGGCGAAAGTCGCCCGATGCCTTGAAGCTGTAGATCACCGCCGGCGATGAGGCGAGGAGCTGGGTCAGCCTGGCGCGCGCCGCCGATTTCTGCTTCTCGGCATCCTTGAGCGCGCTGATGTCGCTCCACGACCCGACGACCTCCAACGGTTCCCCCCGATCGTCGCGAATGAGATGCTGCTCGTCCCTGACCCAGCAGTAGGTGTCGTCATTCCGACGGAAGCGATACTCCAACGTATTGAGGCCCGTCTCGAAGGTGAGCGAAACCTCGGCTTCGACGCGGTCGAGGTCGTCGGGGTGAACGCGGTCGCTCCAGAAGGTTGGATTTTCGAGATAGTCCCTCGGCGCATATCCGAGGAGCGGCTCGATGTTCTCGCTGACGAATGTCGGTTTGAAATCGCCCCTTGCCTCGAAGCTGTAAATGATGCTTGGCGATGCACCGAGCAGCCGCGCCAGACGGGCGCGCATTTGGCCCTGTATCGCTGCTTCGAGATCGCGCGAGGGGGGAGCAGAGGCCGGTGACGGCGAGGTCTGGGCGGCTGCTCCCGCGCCGCTCCCGTTCTCGAGGTCGCGGATCTGTTGCCATGCCAGACGGGTCGGTCGCGACTGGCCGTTCTCCCAACGGTTCACGGTTGCGAAGGACACTCCGATGCGCTTCGCCAGCTGGGTCTGAGTAGCCTGAAGGCGATCCCGAACGGCCCGGACGCGATGCGAATAATCCGCGGGAATGGCTCCAGATGGTTCCTGCATGTCGCGGCCCTCCGAAGGCTCGGAGCCTAGGCGCCGCGACGTTGATGCGTCAAGTGTTATATAACAAATGCGATAAGACTAAACTCTTCGACGCGTGCTGCCGGACCAGAGCATGCTCTACTCCTCCCGCAGCGCCTTCAGGCGAACCAATCGGGGCACCGCAAGATCCAGGAATGCGCGCACCCCCGGCGTCATCAGCCGAGCGGTCGGAAACACGAAATGGACTGGGAGCGCCGGCGGCTCGAAGGCCCTCAGAATGCGGACCAGCCTGCCGGACCGTATCGGCTGCTCGACCTGGTACGACAGAACGGCTGCGATGCCCCTGCCGCCCGCTGCCGCCTCGATGGCCACCTCCATCTGGTCGACCTGGAGCCGCGGCTTCAGCTTCACGGTCTGGGGCTTGGCGTTGCGAGCCTGAAACCGCCACTGAACATCGCCGGGTTGGCTGGCGACCGCGATGATCTCGTGTCCAGCCAATGACTCGGGCACCTCCGGAATGCCGGCATGCTCGAGATATCCGGGGCTCGCAACCAAGACGCGGCGAACGGCACCGAGGCGACGGGCGACGAGCGTCGATTGGGGAAGCTCTCCGATGCGCAAAGCGAGATCGATGCCGTCCTCCAGCAGGTCGACGAACCGATCCGACAGGTTGAGCTCGACCCGCGTCGAGCCATAGGTGTCGAGATAGGCGTAGACGAGCGGCATGACATGCATCCGACCGAACAGTCGCGGTGCCGAGATCCGGAGCCGTCCGGTGGGGGCGGCGGACTGACCGGCAACGTCCAGCATGGCGTTCTGCAGATCGGGCAGGACGCGACGCAGGTGCTCGGCGAGGCGAATGCCGGCATCGGTCAGCGCCAGCTTGCGCGTCGTGCGTTCAATCAAGCGAACGCCGAGAGCAGCCTCGAGCTCGCCAACCGCTCGGCTGACGGTGGCGGGAGACTGGCCGATCCGGCGGGCCGCCGCGACGAACGTCCCGTGATCGACGATCGAAAGGAAGAGCGTAAAGGCGTCGATGCGATCCATTGTTGCAATATCCGCAAGAGTCAATTTCGGCATCAACCAATTATCTCAGAGCATTGGATAATCTATGTCCAACTCCATGTTCGGTGCGAATTGGAGCTCTTTCGATGAACCAGGCCAAAACCCCTGCCAGCGACGTGGCATTCTCGACGACCGTCAAAGCCGTGCAGTCGCGCAAGGGCTCGCGCGCTTCCTATCGGCGGCTCGAGGAACGCGGCTCATGGAAGAGCCGCATCACGCCGGAGCTCGCGGCCTTCATCGAAGCGCAGACCAGCGTGTTCCTGGCGACGGCCAATCTCGACGGGCAGCCCTATGTGCAGCACCGCGGCGGGCCGGCAGGGTTTCTCAAGGTGCTTGACGACCGGACGATCGGATTCGCCGACTACACCGGAAACCGCCAGTACATCACGGTTGGAAACCTCTCCGACAATCCCAAGGCACAGCTCTTTCTCATCGATTTTGCGCTGCGCCGGCGCATCAAGATCTGGGGTGAAGCGAATGTCGTCGAAGGCGATGGCGAATTGACCGCAAAGCTGATGCCGGACGGTTATGGGGCGCGGCCCGAACAGGTCATCCTCTTCACCGTCTCGGCCTTCGACGCGAATTGCTCGCAGCACATCCCGCAGCGTTTCGAAGCGGCCGATGTGGCCGCAGCGCTCGCAGAACGCGACAGGAGAATCGCCGACCTCGAAGCCGAGCTCGCCCGGCTACGCGCTCCTCCGGTCAGCTTGCCGGGCTGATACCCTTGCGGACGTTCGACGGGGTCACGCCGAACCGCCGGCGGAAGGTGCGATCGAAATAGGAAAGGTCACTGAACCCGCACGTAAAGGCGATGTTGGTGATGGTCGACTTATCAAAGCGCGCGCTGGTGAGCATGCGGTAGGCATGCACCAGTCGGGCATTGAGCACGAACTCTGAAAACGTTGTGCCATCACCTTCAAGCAAGAGATGAATGTATCGCGGTGTCACCCCTTGTCGGAGAGCGACGGCCGTCACCGTAAGCTCCGGATCACTGAGATTCGTCAGAACATCAGCCACGATCGCAGTCAGGCGCATTGCACGTGTGCCTCGTTTGGCCGCAGCTGCGCTTTGATAGCTCGCGCTCAGGGTCATTGCCACAAGATCCTGGATGTGGGTCAGCGATGCATGCCGCAGGTCCGATGCTACCAGATCAGGATCTTCTTTCAGGATCTC
>JBIOYR010000154.1:0-16346 GCA_044870245.1 Aestuariivirgaceae bacterium
CGGTTCTCGGCAAGCCGGATGCGATCGAAGCGGGCCGCGACATCTATCGCGCCAAATGCCTGGTCTGCCACCAGAGCTCGGGCGCCCGCGGCCCGAACCTGTTCGCCACCAGGCTCACCGACGGAGAGTTCCTCGAGACGGTGATCAACGGCCGAAAAGGCACCCAGATGCCGGCTTTCGGCGAGCGCCTGTCGCCCGACGAGGTCTGGCAGGTCCATGCCTTCGTGAGGTCGACGGACCATTATTAGGCAGCAGGCAGGCGCCTGCTGCCTGCTGCCTCACCTGATCCCATCGTCGATCAGCTTGGTCAGCGCATCGATGGTGTCGGGCGTGACCACGCCGGCGCCGGTGTTGAGCATGAGGCCCGGCATCTTGTATTTGGCGGTCAGCACGCATTGCAGCACCGGCATGAAGCCCTGGAGATAGAGGAGCTGGTCGAGGGTGGCGGTGACATAGCCCTTCTTCAGCCCGTCGATCGTCGCCGGACCGAGGTCGATGCCGCCGACCACGATGTCGCCGGGCTTCTTGCCGGCCTTCTCGAGGACCTCGCCGAGCACGCCGGTGATGCCGCCATGCTGGGTGCCGATCGCCTTCAGATTGGGGTGGCTCTGAATATAGGCGACGAGCACCGGCACGCCGAGCGACACGTCGCTGTTGATCTCCTGGGTGATCTCGAGGCGATCGACCTTGAGCCCGGCCTTCTCGAGCGTGTCGGCGAGACCCTTCTCGGACTGGCCGCGCTCGGCCTGGCTGAACACGCCATAGACCATCGCCTCGTCGCCCGACTTCAAGCCCTTTTCGAGCATGGCATTGGCGGTCAGCGTGCCGCCGGCATAGAGGTCGACCCCGGCATAGCCCATCCCCTTGGTCCCGAACTCGTTCTGCAGATCGGTCATCGGCGAGTTGCCGACGGTGACGATGATCCCCTGGTCGGTCGCCGCCTTGACGAGATCGTGGAAGGCGGTGCCGCCGGGGTGGCCCATGATCTCGATGCAGGTCGGCTTGGCGGCGACGGCCTCCTTGAACTGGTTGATCATGGTCTCGGGCGCCCAGGCGGAGAACTGCTCCTTGAGGTCGACGCCGAGCGCCTTGGCAGCCTGCGCCGCGCCGGTCTGGCGGGCCAGCGTCGCGCCGTCGCCGGCATTGCCGCCCATCTGCATGTACATGGTGAGGCCGGAGCCGATCGCATCATCGGCCGCGGCGGCCGCGGTGCCGGCCAGTGCCGCCAGCATGGTTCCACCGAGCAGCAGTTGTTTGACCTTCATTGGTCGTTTCCTCCCGTCGCTTGATCTTCAGTTGGTTGGGCCATCCCTCGGAAATCGCCTCAGGCGCGCCATGAAGGCGGCGCGGCGCTGCGGCTCGTCGACATAAAGATAGAAGATCATCGCGGTCAAGAAGACGAGACCCTGGATGGTGCGCACCCAGGCGCCGGTCAGGCCGGTGGCGACGAGCCCCGCCTCGATCATGCCGATGATGAAGCAGCCGAAGACGGTGCCGGCGATCGTGGCGCGGCCACCGAAGATCGAGGTGCCGCCGATCAGCACCGAGGCGATGGCGGTCAGGAGATAGCCCTGTCCCTGATTGCCGAAATAGTTCTTGTTCTCGAGCGTGAGCATGATCGCGGCGACCGCGGCGAGCCCGCCCATCATGGTGAAGAGCTTGATCTTCTCGGTCTCGACATCGATGCCGAGGACCCGCGAGACGCTGTTGGAGTCGCCGATGAACAGGGCATGCTCGCCGAAGCGGTGGCGGTTGAGGATGAACCACAGGACGATCACGATGATGGCGGTCCACAGCGACTGCAGCGGGATCTGCTGGACCCAGATCGGCAGATCGCTGCCGGCGAAGGGGCGGCCGACGATCCATTGCCACACCGGGCTCGCCTCGGCGCCGCGCAGCGCATAGGACTTGCCGCCCGACAGCACGGTCGCCATGCCTGCCCAGAAGAATTGCGTGGCGAGCGTCGCCATGAAGGACGGGATGCCGATCTTGGCGACGAGGATGCCGTTGACGAAGCCGACGAGGAGCCCGGAGGCGAGGCCCGCGGCAACCGCCCACCAGCCGAGGTCATGCTCCTTGAACAGCACGGCAAAGACAAAGCCGGAGAAGGCGATGATGGCGGGAAAGCACAGGTCGATCTCGCCGGCGGCAATGATGAAGGTGAGGCCGGCGGCGAGGAGGACCAGCGGCGGCAAGGTCGAGAGAAAGGTGGTGTAGATGAAGGGCTGCAGGAACACCTGCGGCGCCAGAACCATGAAGAGCACCAGCAGCAGCAGGAAGACGAGGATGATCGGCAGCCCCTCGATGCGGGCGATCAGCGATGGCGTTACCCGGCTGTCCATGGTCTCGGCGCGGCGTGGTCCTGCTGGAGCGCGATCAGATACTCGGTCAGCTCGGTCACCGACATGTCCTTGGGGGCGATCTCGGCGACGATGCGGCCGCGGTCGAGCACGACCAGCCGATCGGCCACCTGATGGACATGGGCGAGATTGTGCTCGATATAGACGGCGGCGCGGCCCGAGTCCTTGATGCGCCGGACGAAGTCGAGGACCTTGCGCACCTCCTTGACCGCCAGCGCCACCGTCGGCTCGTCGAGGATGATGAGGTCGGCGTTGTAGTGCATGGCGCGGCCGATGGCGATGCCCTGGCGTTCGCCGCCCGAGAGATTGGCGACCGTCGAGTCGACGGTGATGCCGGCGCCGCGAAAGCCGATGGCGCGCTTCAGGATGGACTCGGCGATCTCCTTCTCGCGCTTGATGTCGATGAAGCCGAAGCGGTTGGTGATCTGCCGGCCGACGAAGAAATTGCGCCAGAGCGGCTGCTTCTCGGCGAGCGAGCGGTCCTGATAGACGGTCTCGATCGCGAGGTCATGGGCCATGCGCACCGAATAGTCGGCGAGATTGATCTCGCGGTCGCGGATGAAGATGCGCCCCGCCGTCGGCGCGAGCACGCCGGTCATGACCTTGATCAGGGTCGACTTGCCCGCGCCATTGTCGCCGATCAGGCCGACGATCTCGTTCCTGCCGATGGCGATGTCGATGTCGCGCAGCGCCTGCACGGGACCGAAGAATTTCTGGACGCCTTCGAGCCGCACGATCGCGCTGAAGGCCGCATCGTTGTTCATTTTTCGTTCTGCAGCCGCTGCCGTCGGAGGGCAGCATAGCAGGAGTGAGGCAGTTGGCATTAGGTATTAGGCCGTGAGCAGTGCTACTGCCTACTGCCCGCAGGATCCGGAGCAACTTTTGACCAGCAACGTCACCTTCCGCCTGTCGCAGCGCCAGCCTTCGCTCGCCGTCGCGGTCGCAGTGCTCGGCCTGACGCAGATCATCGGCTACGGCACGCTCTATTATGGCTTTGCGCCGCTGGCGGAGGACATGGCGCAAAGCTTCGGATGGCCGGTGTCGTGGATTTTCGGTGCGTTCTCGCTGGCGCTGCTGGCAAGCGGCCTGATCGCGCCCCTGGTCGGGCGCCGGGTCGACAGGCATGGCGCGGCGCTGATGATGACGCTCGGCTCGTTGGCGGCCGCCCTGGCGCTGGCGTGGACGGCGCTCGCCCCCAACGCGATCCTGTTCGCCATCGGGCTGACGGCAATGCAGCTGGCCTCGACGCTGGTGTTCTACGACACCGCCTTTGCCCAGCTGGTGCAGAAGGGCGGCCCGTCCTCGGGCCGGCTCATCGTCTATCTGACGCTCATCGCCGGCTTTGCCTCGACCATCTTCTGGCCGCTGACGGTCGCTCTCGAAGATGCCTTCGGCTGGCGTGAGATCCTGCTGATCTTTGCCGCCCTCAACCTGCTGATCTGCGCCCCGGCCCACTGGTGGCTCACCCACCAGGCGGATCACGCCGCGGCAACCCGCTCGACCATTCCGGTGGCCATCGACGTCGAGGGCGGCAGCCTGCCGCCGGAGCTCATGCCGCGGGCAATGTTCCTCGTGACCTGGGGCTTCGCGCTCACCGGCTTCCTGCTGATGGCGATCCTCGGCCAGATGGTGCCTCTGCTCGCCTCGCTCGGCCTCGGCTCGGCATCGGTGGCGGTGGCGGCGGTGTTCGGGCCCTCGCAGGTGATCATTCGCTTCCTCAACATGACCTTGGGCTCGGGACGGCATCCGCTGCATGTCACGCTGGTCGCGGCGGTGCTGCTGCTGGTTGCACCGATCGTTCTGGCGCTGTCGGCGCCCTCCTTCGCCGGAGCGGTCGTCTCCACCGCGATCCTCGGCTTCGCTTCGGGGCTCAAGAGCATCGTCCAGGGCACGCTGCCGCTCGCGCTGTTCGGGCGCACCGGCTATGCGACGCGGCTAGGGCGGATGGCGTCGGTCAGGCTGCTGCTTGCCGCAATCGCGCCATTCGTGCTTGCCTATCTGACGCAGATGCTCGGCCCGTCCACCGCACTCCTCATCATCGCGGCGAGCGGGCTTCTCGGTCTCCTCGCCTTTGTCGAGGTGGCGCGGCTGCAGCATGTCGGCCGCTCCGACCGCGACTGAACCTGCAGATGCCGATCAGCAATCGCTTCAACATTCACTTCGCTCTGGCATTTCTCGCCGTCGGATTGGTGGCGCTCTTCGCCATCGTGGCGCTGACATTCTGGCTCGGCGAGCGGGCGAAGATCTATTTCGACGAAGCGGTCACGGCGCGCGACACGCGCGGTGCGGTGGTCGAGCTGCGCAATGCCGTCCAGACGGCGGAAGCCAGCCAGCGCGGCTTCCTGCTTACCGGCAACGAGATCTATCTCGCACCCTATGACACGGCCAAGACGGTCGCCATGCGGCAGCTCGATCAGCTGAACCGCATCTTCGGCTCGTCCGATCGGGCGGTGGTGGCGCGGCGGCTTGCGACCATCATCGCCGAGAAGTTCACCGAGATGGACCACACGATCGGGCTCAAGCGCGACCGGCGCGACGAGGAGGCGATGGCGATCATCAGGAGCAATCGCGGCAAGGCGCTGAGCGATGAGGCCAATGTGTTCTTCTCGGGCGCGCTGCGCGCCGCCGACGAGCGGCTCACCGCCGGCATTGCCGAGCAGCGCGAGAATGCGGCGCTGCTGCGCACCGTCTCGCTGATCGGCGGCTTCATCATCATCGCGGTGGTCGGCGGGGCCGCCTTCCTGGCGCTTCGCTATACGCAAGCGCTGCGGCAGGCGCGCGACGAGGTCAATCTGCTCAATCTCGGGCTCGAGGAGCGCGTCAGGGATCGCACCGCCGACCTCAAGCGCGCCAATGAGGAGATCCAGCGCTTCGCCTATATCGTGACCCATGATCTGAGAGCGCCGCTCGTCAACATCATGGGGTTCACCGCCGAGCTCGAAGGCGGGGTGAGCATCCTTAGGGCGCTGGTCGAGCGCGCGGCGGGCGCGGCTTTCGCCGATGATCCCGTGCTCAGGGATGCGCAGATCGCGGTGGCCGAGGATCTGCCCGAGGCGATCGGCTTCATCCGCTCCTCGACGACCAAGATGGACGGCCTGATCAACGCGATCCTGAAGCTCTCCCGCGAAGGCCGGCGGACGCCGCGGCCGGAGCGCTTCGACCTCGGCGAGCTCATCAAGGCGAGCGTGGCGGTGATCCAGCATCAGCTGAGCGAGGCCGGCGGCGACATCAACCTCGACGTCCGGACGCCGCCGGTGTTCAACGACCGGTTGTCGCTCGAGCAGATCTTTGGCAACCTCTTCGACAATGCCGTAAAGTATCGGGCGAAGGACCGGCCTTTGCGCATCGATGTCCGGGCCGAATCCGCCCCCGGCGATCGCCTGAGGATCGAGGTCAGCGACAATGGGCGGGGCATTGCCGATCAGGATCGGGAGCGCATATTCGAGTTGTTCAGACGTTCCGGGGTACAGGATCAACCGGGGGAAGGTATCGGTCTCGCCTATGTTCGCGCCGTGGTTCGCAATCTCGGCGGCGAGATTTCGATGACCTCGACCCTCAACCGCGGCACCACCTTCCGCGTTGTCCTGCCACGCAATCTGAACGTTCCCGAGGGTGCCGCACCGTGAGTCAAAGAGCCATGCCTGTCACTATCGTGATGATCGAGGACGACGAAGGCCATGCCCGCCTGATCGAGAAGAACATTCGCCGCGCCGGCGTCAACAACGAGATCGTGCCGTTCATGGACGGAGCGAGTGCGCTCGACTATCTGCTCGGGCCGGACGGTCAGGGCGAGGCGAATGCCGGGCGCCATCTGATGGTGCTGCTCGATCTCAACCTGCCGGACATGTCGGGAGCGGACATTCTTGCCAAGATCAAGAGCAACATCCACCTCAAGCGCTCGCCGGTGGTGGTGCTCACCACCACCGACGACAGAAGCGAGATCCAGCGCTGCTACGATCTCGGCGCCAATGTCTATATGACCAAGCCGGTCAATTACGAGGGGTTCGCCAATGCGGTGCGTCAGCTCGGGCTGTTCTTCTCGGTGATTCAGGTTCCGGAAATCGACTGACGCGATGCAAGAGCCGGCGATCCAGGTTCTCTATGTCGACGACGATCAGGCGCTGGTGCGGCTGGTGCAGCGGGCGCTCGGCCGCAACGGCTTCAAGGTCGAGCATGCCGCAAGCGGCGAGGAGGCGCTCGAGACCATCGCCGGCAAGATCATCGACGTCATTGCGCTCGACCACTATCTCGCGACCGGCACCGGGCTCGACCTCATCTCGCGGCTCAAGGGAATGAGCAGCGCGCCGCCGGTGGTCTATGTCACCGGCTCGACCGACATGGGCGTGGCGGTGGCGGCGCTGAAGGCGGGTGCTGCCGATTTCGTGCCGAAGACGGTCGGCGACGATTTCCTGGTGCTGCTCGGCTCGGCGCTGCAGCAGGCGGTCGACAAGGCGCGGCTCAGGGCCCAGAAGGAAGCCGCCGAGGAGGAGGTGCGGGCGGCGCGCGACCGCGCCGAGGTGCTGCTGTCGGAGGTCAATCACCGGGTTGCCAACAGTCTGGCGCTGGTCGCCTCCTTCGTGAGCCTGCAGAAGAATGCGGTCAGCGACAAGGTGGCGAAGGACGCGCTCGAGGAGACGCAGGCGCGGATCTATGCGATCGCCTCGGTGCATCAGCGGCTCTACAATTCCGGCGATGTGCGCCGCGTCGCGCTCGATGAATATCTCGAGGCGCTGCTGCAGCATCTCGAGACCTCGATGCGCGGCGAGGGGCATGGCGCAGTGCTTCGCCACGAGCTGGCGCCGCTCAAGCTCCACACCGATGCCACCATCAGTCTCGGCGTGGTGGTGACCGAGTGGGTCACCAATGCCTTCAAATATGCCTATCCCGATCGATCGGGGGAGGTGCGGGTGTTCCTGCGCCAGCTCGCCGACAATGCGATCGAGCTTGTCGTCGAGGATGACGGCGTCGGCCGCGACGACGGTCCGGCCAAGGGCACCGGGCTCGGCACCCGCATCGTCAGGGCGATGGCTCAGAGCATGGGGGCGGAGATCGAATATCGGCGGCGGGCGCCCGGAACGCTGGCGCGGCTCGTCCTGCTGTCGCAGCCGGGTTGAGCGGCGATGCGCCTGAAGGGAGCGATCCTCATCCTTGCGGCGAGCCTCGCTGCAGGCGGTGCGGCGGCGCAGGGCCGCCCGCCAGGGATCACCACGCCGCAGGTGCTCGCACCCTACGACGCCGATGCACCGGCCTGCCGCAAGCCGCCGCGGCTCAAGAAGATCCTGACTTTCGCGCAGGACAATCAGCGACAGTTCATGGAGGGGGTGAGCCACGGCCTCAAAATGGCGGCCAGGGATCGCGGGCTCGCCTATCAGGTCGCGCTCGCCGACAATGATGCAGCCAAACAGGTCGGGCAGGTCCGGCAGATGCGCCATGCCAGGGTCGGGGCGGTGGTCGCCTCGCCGGTCGATCCGCCGTCGCTCAAGACGAGCCTCCAGGAGTTGATCTGGTCCGGCGCCTTTGTCGGCACCGTCGTGCCGCCGCCCGCCATCACGCTGCTCAACGCCCCGCAATATCTCGCCGGCAAGACGCTTGGCGAGGCGGCCGCCGCCTATATCAGGGACCGCCTCGAAGGCCGCGCCGAGGTGGTGCTGCTGACCCAGGACAGCATCGAGTTCCTGGCGCCGCGCTTCGCCGCCATTCGCGATCAGCTGAAGGACATGCCGCAGGTCGAGATCGTCGCCGACATCTCGCCGAGCCCGGTGAGCGAGGAGGGCGGTCGCAACACCATGCGGATCATTCTCGAGGCGCATCCCGAGATCGACGTCGTGCTCGGCGCCGACACGGTGGTGCTGGGGGCGCTCCAGGCGCTGAGGGAGGCCGGCAAGGACCGGCCGGAGCAATATCTCGGCGGGATCGACGGCGAGCCCAAGGCGGTCGCCGAGATCAAGCGCGGCAACGGTCCCTACAAGGCAAGCGTCGCCCTCTCCTCGCCGGTCTTCGGCTATGCGCTCGGGTCGTTCGCGGCGGACTGGCTTGCCGGAAAAAGCGTGCCGCAGGCCATGGACATCCTGCCGATCGTGCTGACGAGCGCCAATCTCGCGCATTATGAAACGGACCTCGCCGACCCCGCCGCGGTCTATGCCGACCCGATGCGGCGCGCCTCCTATCTCAAGATGTACGGCAACATCTGCTACGACACGCGGGCTGCCTACGTGAACTTTCCGTGGTCGTCGGAGAGAAAGCAGTGACAGCAGGCAGCAGGGTCTGGACCCTTTAGCTCGCACGGATGCGCACCGCCCTCTTGCTCACCTCTCCCCCGTCTCGTGCTCCTTTTATCTGAAGTTGACCGGTCTTATCATGGCAATGCCCGAATGTCGGGTGCTGATGCGGTGGTGCCATGGAACGGAAACTCGCCGTCATCCTTGCCGCCGACGTCGCCGGCTATAGCCGCCTGATGGCCGAGGATGAGGAGGCAACGCTCGCCACGCTGCGTGCTTGGCGAGTCATCACTGACGAATTGATCTGTAATAACGGGGGGCGAGTGTTTGGAGGTGCTGGCGACAGCCTTGTTGCAGAGTTTCCGAGCGTGTTGAGGGCGACCTGCTGTGCCGTTGAGATCCAGCGGACGCTCGGTGATCGCAACCAAGCATTCCCGGAAAGCCGGCGCATGCACTTTCGCATCGGTATCAATCTCGGCGATCTTATCGTCGCGGTCGACGATTTGTTTGGTGACGGCGTCAACATCGCCGCAAGGCTATCGACGATCGCCCGGCCCGGCGGCGTGTGCATCTCCGGCAGTGTCTATGACCAGATCGAGGGCAAGGGTGATTTCGCCATTGATGAGCTTGGTGAGCAGTCCCTCAAGAACATTCCCAAACCCGTACGCGTCTACCGCTTGCAAATCCAATCAAGGAACGTGAGCATCGGTGCGATTGAACCCGCGCAGCCTGATAGGCCCTCGATCGTGGTATTTCCTTTCGCAAATCTGAGCGGTGATCCGGAACAGGCATATTTCAGTGACGGTATCACCGATGACATCATCACCGACCTCTCCAAGATTTCCGGCCTGTTCGTGATCGCCCGCAATTCGGCATTCGCTTACAAGGATAAACCGATCCAGCTCCAGGAAGTCACTCGGACGCTGGGAGTACGTTACGTGCTGCAAGGCAGCGTCCGAAAGGTTGGCAATCGGGTCCGCATCACGACGCAGCTCACTGATGGCATCAGCGGTGGCCATCTTTGGGCGGAGCGCTACGATCGCGACTTGCTTGATATTTTCGCCGTGCAGGACGAGGTGACCCAGGAGATCGTAGCGGCTCTCGCCATCAATCTCACTGGCAGCGAAAAGCGGCGGCTGAAACACACGGGGACGGACAACCTGGAAGCCTATGAATACTACGTGCGCGGACGACAGCACGCCTGGAAACACTATAGAGAGGCAAACGAACAAGCGCGACGGATGCTTCAGAAGGCCCTTGAGCTCGACTCGAGCTTCGCAGCAGCGCTCGCGAGTTTGGCCTACACTCACCAGCTCGACTACGTGAATCGGTGGTGCGAATCACCCGACAGTTCGCTCATCTCATTGTATGAACTGGCACAGAAGGCAGTCGCGCTGGACCGTGAAGACCCGGATGCCCGTTTTGTTCTGGGGCTCGCCTATCTTTGGCGCAAGGAACTTGATAATGCGCTCACCGAAGCCCAACGGGCGCTTCGCCTTCACCCCAATTTCGCGAACGCCTACGCCCTCCTCGCACTGGCGCTGCACTATGCTGGCCGATCAAAGGAGGCCTTCGAGCCGCTGGCGAGGGGAATGCGACTCGACCCCCATTATACGGACATGTTCTTGCATATACTCGGCCAAGCCCATTTTGTCCTGGGCCAATATCACGACGCGATCGCCGCTTTGAAACGGCGGATCATTCGCAATCCCAATACGGACGCCTCGCGCATTCTATTGGCTGCTGCCTATGGGCATGTCGGGTTGTTGGATGAGGCTCGCACTCAATGGGACGAAGCGCACAAAATCAATCCCGACTATTCTCTCGATCATCGTCGCAAAATCCTACCGTACAAGGATTCAGCGGACTTCGAACGCATCGTCGAGGGCTTGCGCAAGGTCGGTTTGCCGCCGCAGTCGACGACCTGACCAATTGGCGGCCCTAGGAGAACAAGTGATGGTCAAAAGATCGGCATTGACCCCAGCCTCGTTATTAGTCGCGGGTGCGGTGATGCTGTTGCTGGCTGGCGATTCACGTCGCCAGAACGCACAAGCGCAAGATGTTGCTGCCGCCATAAACGAGATTTGGAACCGATACTCGTCATTCTACAGTTCGGGAGACATAGACGGTTGGATGTCCCTATGGACCGACGACGGAATTCAGATGCCCCCGGGTTCCCCGCCTGTCCTCGGAAAGGAGGAAATTCGAAAGAGGAACAAGGCAGTTTTGCTTCTCTTTACCTTTGATCTGAGCATCACCAATGACGAAATTGGCGCGGCGGGTGAATGGGCCTTCGCTCGGGGAACTTACAACGCGACACTGACCGCGAAGGAAAGTGGAAAACGAACCCGTGTTGACGGGAAATACCTGACAATCTTTAAACGACAAAGTGACGGATCTTGGAAAATTCACCGCGACATTTTCAACTCCAATAATTGATAAAGCGTCCGGGCCCTAGGCATTAAGTGAAGGGCTCCGTTACTCCCTATTTGCCTGATGCCTACTGCCTCACCTACCCATTCCGGAACGCATAGGCATAGCCGTTGATCGCCGGCGCGCCGCCGAGATGGGCATAGAGAATGCGCGAGCCATCGGGGAAGTAGCCCTTCCTCACCAGATCGATCATGCCCTGCATCGATTTTCCCTCATAGACCGGATCGGTGATCATCCCTTCGAGCCGGGCTGCGAGCCGCATCGCCTGCTTGGTCTCCTCCGAGGGCACGCCATAGAGCGGATAGGCATAGTCCTCGTTGAGCACGATGTCCTCCGCGGTGATCTCGCGGCCGAGCTCGACGAGCCGTGCCGTATCCTGAGCGATCTGCAGGACCTGCGCCCTGGTCTTGTCCGGCGTCGCCGAGGCATCGATGCCGATCACCTTGTCGGCCCGTCCGTCCTTTCCAAAGCCCACCACCATGCCGGCATGGGTCGACCCCGTCACCGTGCACACCACGACATGGTCGAAGCTGAAGCCGAGCGCCTTCTCCTGGGCGCGCACCTCCTCGGCGAAACCGACATAGCCGAGCCCGCCGAATTTGTGCACCGACGCGCCGGCCGGAATCGCATAGGGCTTGCCGCCCTTCGCCTTGACATCCTCGAGCGCTTCCTCCCAGCTCCGGCGGATGCCGATGTCGAAGCCCTCCTCGACGAGCTGCACATCGGCGCCCATCAGCCGGCTGAGCAGGATGTTGCCGACCCGGTCATAGACCGCGTCCTCATGCGGCACCCAGCTTTCCTGCACCAGCCGGCACTTCATGCCGAGCTTCGCCGCGACCGCCGCGACCATGCGGGTGTGGTTGGACTGGACGCCGCCGATCGACACCAGCGTGTCGGCATTGGAAGCGATGGCATCCGGAATGATGTATTCGAGCTTCCTGAGCTTGTTGCCGCCAAAGGCGAGCCCGGAATTGCAGTCTTCGCGCTTGGCATGGATCTCGACCTTGCCGCCGAGATGCGCGCTCAACCGCGCCAGCTTCTCGATCGGGGTGGGGCCGAAGGTGAGGGGGTAGCGATCGAATTTCTCGAGCATGGCTCCTCCGAGGCAGCAGCAGGCATCCCCACTGCCTACTGCCTACTGCCTACTGCCTACAAGCCAAAAGGATAGGTATCCGGCACCGCCCCCGCCTTCCGGTGCTCGCGCCCGAGCGGCGTCACCGCGGTGGTCTCGTCGAACCACACATAGGCATCGAACTGCTGCGGCAGCGATGCGTCGGAATAGTGGCTCATGAGCTCGGTGTCCGGCCGGTAGATGACGCCGATGAAGCGCTCGAGCCTGGCCTCGGTGAGCCGCTGACGCAGCGCCTCGTCGCGGGCAGGATCGAGAAGAAAGCGGCGGATCCCGGCATCGCTCGTAGCTGTCGCGATGCGACGGCCGCACCCGCTTGATCTCCATCGGTCCGTCCCAGTCGCTGGCGGCGGCAACCGTGCCGGCATGGGTGCCGAAGCCGATCAGCGCCGTGGCGTCGCCGAAGCGCTCGCGGGCGAGCTGGCCGATATTGAGCTCGCCGCGCACCGCGCCCATCTCGGTGAAGCGGGCATCGCCGATATGGGAGTTGTGCGCCCACACGATCGCCTTGGCGCCGGCCCCCCTGGCCTCGAGCAGATTGCCGAGCGTCTCGAACATGTGGCTGTCGCGCAGGTTCCATGACTCCGCGCCGCCATAATACATGATCCGGTAATAGCGCTCCGCCGCCGCGATCAGCCGTGCATTCTGCATCGCATCGAGAAAGTCGTCGCTGTCCTTCAAGGCATAGTCGAGCTGGCGTTCCAGGAGCGCGCGGCATTGCGCGATCACCGCCTCCTCGCATTTGCGATAGCCTTCGGTGAGCACCGCCCGCCCATAGGTCGCTGGCTCCCTCTGCCATGGCGTGAGGCAGCCATAGCGCTCGCGCGCCACCTTGGCAGCCGCGGGATCGACCTCGTCGAGATAGGCGAGCACCGCCGCGATCGACCCCCTCATATTGTAGATGTCGAGCCCATGGAAGCCGGCGCGCCGCTCCGGCTCCGCCACCCCCTCATTATGCGCCCGCAGCCATTCGATGAACGCCTCGACCTCGACATTGCGCCACATCCAGGTCGGGAACCGCTGGAACGGCGGCTCGCGCGCCTCAGGCGTCGGGCGGTGGCGGACATGGCGGTCGACCGCCGCCGCATCCGGCCAGTCGGCCTCGACCGCGACGATGGTGAAGCCATGCCGGGCGATCAGGTGCCGGGTGATCGCGGCGCGCGCCCGGTAGAACTCGGACGTGCCGTGCGATGCCTCGCCGAGCAGGACGACGCGTCGCTCCGCAAACCGGTCGAACAGCCGCGCGAAATCGGGATCCTCGAATTCGGGCAGCGGCTCGGCGGCGTCGGCGATCATCTCCGGCAGCGTCCGCCCGCGCGTTCGGCCGGGCAGGTGATTGCTCGCCGCGCGCCGCCCGTCCTCCGTCCATCCCTGCTCGCCGATCAGCGGCACGAACCGGACGCCGCCGAGGTCCTCGCTCTCGAAGGTGAGCTCGTCCTTGCGCACCAGCTTGAGCAGCGTCTGCGTGCGCTCCGCCGCGCCGACCGGGATCACCAGCCGCCCGCCGATCTCGAGCTGGCGCATCAGCGCGTCCGGAACGTTCGGTCCACCGGCCGCCACCAGGATCGCATCATAGGGCTGAGCCTCCGGCCACCCCTTGGTCCCGTCGCCGACATGGATGAAGACATTGCCATAGCCGAGCGCCGCCATCCGCTGCGCCGCCGCCGCGGCGAGCGATGGATGCCGCTCGATCGCCTGCACCTCGGCGGCGATCTGCCCGAGCACCGCCGCCGCATAGCCCGACCCGGCGCCGATCTCGAGCACCCGCTCGCCGGGCTTGACCTCGGCGGCTTCGATCATCAGCGCGACGATATAGGGCTGCGAGATCGTCTGGCTTTCGCCGATCGGCAGCGGTCCGTCCTCATAGGCGAATTCCTCGAAGCCGGGCTCGACGAACATCTCGCGCGGCACCCGCCGCATCGCTTCGAGCACATGCCGGTCGCGCACCCCGCGGCGGGCGATCTGAATGTCGACCATGCGGTCGCGAGCGGGAGAAAGATCGAGCATCGGCGCTCCATTCGCTGTCGCAACGTTGATCCTCTCCAAGAGGTTCCTGGGGTGGTGGACTGTCGCAATCGGGGCATCTATGAAGGGGTATGATGCCGACCGCCTGGATCGCTCCCCTGCTGGCCCTTGCCTTCTACGCCGCCGCCTCGCTGGCCGGGGCAGGGTACAGCTTCGACCCCTCGCCGATCGGCATCACCTTCGCGGTCCTGCTGATCCCGGTGCTCGGCGGTGCCGTCTTCGCCGCCGTCCATCACGCCGAGATCATCGCCCATCGCACCGGCGAGCCCTATGGCACCCTCGTCCTTACCATCGCCGTCACCGTCATCGAGCTGGCGCTGATCGCCTCGGTGATGCTGAGCGAGGATGGCAGCCCCACGCTCGCCCGCGACACCGTCTATGCCGTCGTCATGATCATTTGCACCGGCGTGGTGGGCTTGTGCCTCTTCATCGGCGGCCTGCATCATGGCGAGCAGAGCTTCCGGGTGACCGGCGCCTCGGTCTATCTCGCCGTGCTGATCGCGCTCAGTGCGCTGACCTTGCTCCTGCCGAACTACACCAGCACCGTGCCGGGCCCGGTCTATTCGGCAAGCCAGCTCGCCTTCATCAGCACCGTCACGCTCGCCCTCTATGCGGTGTTCCTCTACATCCAGACCGTCCGCCACCGCGACTATTTCGTCGACAAGACCGCCCACGATGGGGCGCATCTGCCGTCCAACCGCGAGGTGGCGCTGAGCTTCGTCCTGCTGCTGCTGGCGCTTGTCGGCGTCATTCTGCTCGCCAAGAAATTCGCTGCCGTGGTCGAGGCGGGGACCGAGGCGATCGGCGCGCCGGAGCCGGTGGTCGGCGTCATCGTCGCGCTGCTCATCCTGCTTCCGGAGAGCGTGGCGGCGGTCCACGCGGCGCGCCGCGACGAGCTGCAGAAGAGCATCAACCTGGCGCTCGGCTCGTCGCTCGCCACCATTGGAATGACCGTTCCAGCGGTGGCGGTCATGTCGATGATCCTCGGCCAGCGCCTGGTGCTCGGTCTCGACGGCAAGGCGATATTGCTGCTCACCGTCACGTTGCTCATCAGTGTGCTGACTTTCGGCACCGGCCGCACCAATCTCCTTTACGGCTTCGTCCATCTGGTGATCTTCGGCACCTTCCTGTTCCTGACTTTCGTTCCCTAGTCCCCCGTACGGCATACGCCCGTACGGACGGGACTCGTTCATTCGGAGCGCGACGACGGGTCGGGGATCTCGAGATGCCGCATCGCAAATCTGAGGAGCACGCCCAGCGATGCCCCGAGCGGCACCGCGATCAGGAGTCCGACAAAGCCGAACAGCCACCCGAATGCGAACAGGGCGAACATCAGCCACACCGGATTGAGCTTGACGCGCTCCCCGATGATGCGCGGCGACAGCACATAGTCGGCGATCGTCTCGCCGGCGAGGAAGATCAGCGCGACGATGACGATCGGCGTCCATTGCGGCCAGAATTGCGAGATCGCGACTGCGAGCGAGATCAGCATGCCGGACGCCGCGCCGAAGAACGGGATGAAGCTGACGAGCCCGGCGCCGATGCCGATCAACACCCCGTGGCTCAGGCCGACCAGCCTGAGCGCCGTCGCATAGAAGATGGCGAGGACCAGGCAGATGATGAGCTGGCCACGCATGAAGCCGGCGACGGTTGCGTGAATGTCGAGCGCGAGCTTGCGTGTGTCCTCGCGCTCGAGCTGCGGGAACCACACTTCGAGCGCCTTGACCATGCGCTTCCAGTCGATCAGCAGATAGATCGTGACGATCGGCGCTACCACCATCAGCGACAGGATCGACAGCAGCGCCTGGCCGCCCGACCACAGCGAGCTCAGCACGTCGTCGAGCCAGGCGCTCGACCGCGACGTCACGAAATTGATCGCCGACTGCTCGATCTTCAGATCGTCTCCGACGATGCTCCTGAGCCATGGCGTGTTCGCCGCGGTGAGCATCGATTGGATGCGCGCGACATAGCCGGGGAATGAAGCGATGAAGAAGCGGAGCTCGCCGATGAGGATCGGCAGCGTGATGAGAATGACGGTGGCGAACCCGACGACCAGCAGCAGCACGATTGCGACGGCGGCAAAGGAGCGGTTGACGCCGGCGCGCTCTAGCCGCTCGACCAGCGGCTCGAGCAGATACGCCGCGAGCATCCCGAGCACGAACGGCATCAGGATCTCGCGCA
>JBIOYR010000155.1:0-21332 GCA_044870245.1 Aestuariivirgaceae bacterium
CCGCCAATGTCCCCGCTCTCGATGCCCGCGAGCTCCGCCGCAAGCTGTCGCTCGACCGCGGCTTCATCTGGCTCAAGCGCCAGGTGTCGCCGAGCGAGCAGCAGCTCATCCATGATCTCGGCATTCCTGGCATCGGCTTTCGCGACGAGACCTTGCGGGTCTATCCGCGCGGCCGGCTCGCCGCCCATGTCCTCGGCTATGTCGATGTCGATTCCCATGGACTTGCCGGCATCGAGAAGTATCTCGACGGCCGCGGCGCGCTGTTCACCGCCTCCCTTGCCAATCCGAGGAGCCGCACGCTCGAGCCCGTTCAGTTGTCGATCGATTCGCGGATCGAGCATGCCCTAGCCGACGAGTTGCAGAAGGCGATCCAGCATTATCGCGCCGAGGCCGGCGGCGGCGTCGTGCTCGACATCGCCACAGGCGAGGTCCTCGCCATGGTCTCGCTTCCCGACTACAATCCTAACCAGCCGCTCGAGGCCCAGCAGAAGAACGCCGGGAACCGCATGACCGGCGGGGTCTACGAGCTTGGCTCGGTGATCAAGGCGGTGACCTTCGCCATGGCGCTCGACCTCGGCGTCTGCGACTTCAATTCCCGCTATGACGCGCGCTTCCCGCTGGTCATCGGCCATGCCCGGATCGGCGACTTCCACCCCGAGGGTCGCTTTCTGACCGTGCCCGAGATCTTCATGTACTCCTCCAACATCGGCACCGCCAAAATGGCCCTCGATGTCGGAATCGAGGGTCACCAGGCGTTCCTGCGCAAGGTGGGATTGCTCGACCGCATGCAGACCGAGCTGCCGGAGGCCGCCGCGCCGCTGCTGCCGGCCCGGTGGTCCACGATCACGACCGTGACCGCGGCATTCGGTCACGGTTTTGCCGTACAGCCGCTTCAGGGTGCCGCCGTTGCGGCAGCGCTGCTGAATGGCGGCGAGCTCGTGACGCCGACATTCCTCAAGCGCGACCGCGAGGCCGCCGAGGCCGTGGCGGTTCGCATCATCAAGCCTGAGACGAGCAGGAAATTGCGGGACCTGTTCCGGCTCAATGTCGAGAAGGGGACCGCAACCAAGGCGGATGTGCCGGGGCTCAGGGTTGGCGGCAAGACCGGAACGGCGGAGAAGGTGATCAACGGGCGCTATAGCAAGAACCATCGCTTGAATTCCTTTGTCGGCGCCTTTCCGATGGATGATCCGCGCTACCTCGTGCTGCTGATGCTCGATGAGCCGCAGGCCGTCCCGGAGTCGATGGGCTTTGCCACCGCCGGCTGGAATGCCGTTCCGACCGCGGCCAAGCTCATCGCCCGCATCGCCCCGCTGCTCGGCGTCGAGCCGGCCCTGACGGCCGATGAGCGCGACAAGCTCGAAAAGGCCTCGGCTGCCGGAAGGACCGCATCGAGGACGGCTCACTGACATGCGCATGTCGCTCGGCCATCTCGCCGACGGGATCGTCGACCTCCTGCCGCAGGGTTGTGCCGAGATCGCAATATCCGGCCTCACCGCCGACAGCCGTGAAGTGCTCCCCGGCTTCGTCTTCGCCGCCCTTGCCGGAACGACGGCCGACGGATCGCGCTTCATTGCCGATGCTGTTTCGCGGGGTGCCGCCGCGATCCTCGCCGGCCACGGGACAGCACTTGCCGATGCCGGGGTGCCGCTATTGCTGGCAGCCAATCCGCGGCGGGCGCTGGCGCTGATGGCAGCCCGCTTCTTCGCCCTCCAGCCCAGCGTCGCCGTTGCCGTCACCGGCACCAACGGCAAGACCTCGGTCACCTCCTTCGTGCGTCAGATCTGGGAGATGATGGGGTTCGGCGCCGCCAGCATGGGCACTGTCGGGGTGGTCTCGCCGTCGGGCAAGCGCGCGCTCGGCCATACCACCCCCGACCCCGTCCACCTCCATCGGATGTTGTCGGAGCTCGTCGCGGAGGGTGTCACCCATGTCGCGCTCGAGGCCTCGAGCCATGGCCTTGCCCAGGCGCGGCTCGATGGCCTGCGCCTCGCTGCCGGCGCCTTCACCAATCTCACCCGCGATCATCTCGACTATCATCCGACCTTCGAGGATTACGCCTCAGCCAAGCTCAGGCTGTTCACCGAGGTTCTCGATCCGCCGGCGACCGCCATCATCAATGCCGACTCCGAAGCCGCACCGGAATTCGTCAATGCCGCCCGCGGCCGCGGGCTGATCGTCCACACCGTCGGCGTCAGGGGCGAGCATCTGCGCCTCCTCGGCCAGGCGCGCGACGGCCTTGGCCAGCTTCTCCGGATCGGCACGGGTCATGCCGTTCACGAAGTGTATCTGCCGCTCGCCGGCACCTTCCAGGCATCCAACGCCCTGATTGCCGCCGGCCTGGTGATCGGCGCCGGCGGCGATGAAACCGTCGCCATCCGGGCGCTCGAATGCCTGAAAGGAGCGAGCGGCCGCCTCGAGCTCGTCGCCACCACCAGGAGCGGCGCTCCGATTTTTGTGGATTATGCCCACACCCCCGATGCCCTCGCGACCGTGCTCGAGACCTTGAAGCCCTATGCCAGCGGCCGCCTCAGGGTGGTGTTCGGCTGCGGCGGCGACCGTGATCGCGGCAAACGCCCGGAAATGGGCGCTATTGCCGCCCGGCTGGCCGATGAGGCCTATATTACCGACGACAACCCGCGCGGCGAGGATCCGGCCGCCATCCGGGCCGCCATCCTGGCCGCCTGTCCCGGCGGGGTCGAGATCGGCGACCGTGCCGAGGCTATTTTTGCCGCCATCAGCGGGCTGAAAAGCGGCGATGTTCTGGTTGTGGCGGGCAAGGGCCATGAAACCGGCCAGATCGTGGGCAAGGAGGTTTTGCCGTTCAGCGACCAGGATGTCGTCCGGGCGGCTGTCGAGGGGAGGCCGAAGCCATGAACCATGAGGCGCTATGGACCCCGGAGGAGGTTCAGGCTGCCACCGGCGGGGTCTTCGCACGCGCCCCCGTGGTTCCGGCCACCGGCGCCTCGATCGACAGCCGCAGCCTCGAGCCGGGCGACATTTTCTTCGCCATTGCCGGTCCCTCGCGCGACGGCCATGACTTCGTGCCCGCCGCGCTGGCGCGCGGCGCTGCCTTCGCCGTCATTGCCCGCACTGCCGCCGCCCGGCTGGGCGAGGGCGCCTTTCTCCTGGTCGACGACCCGCTCGCCGCCCTGGCTGATCTCGGCCGGGCCGGACGCGAGCGGAGCGCCGCCAAGGTGGTCGCCGTAACCGGCAGCGTCGGCAAGACCACCACCAAGGAGGTGCTGCGCATTGCCCTGTCGGCCAGCGGACCGACCCACGCGTCGGTTGCCTCCTACAACAACCATTGGGGGGTGCCGCTGTCGCTCGCCAGGATGCCCCGTCAGACCGCTTTTGGGGTGTTCGAGATCGGCATGAACCACAAGGGCGAGATCACGCCGCTGACCGCGCTCGTCCGCCCCCATGTCGCCATCGTCACCGCCATTGCCGAGAGCCATCTCGGCCATTTCGACAGCCTTGCCGAGATCGCCGATGCCAAGGCCGAGATCTTCGGCGGCGTCGAGCCGGGCGGGGCCGCCCTGATCAATGGCGAGACCCCGTTCCACGAGCGCCTCGAGCAGGCTGCCCGGGACCATGGCATTCGCCGGGTCTACCGTTTCGGCGCCGCCGCCGATGCCGATGTCCGGCTTGTCGAGGGTGATTTCGCGGCCGAGCACAGCGATGTCGCCATCTCGGTCTTTGGCGAGCCGCTGGCACTGCGGATCGGTGCGCCGGGCCGCCACATGGCGCTGAACGCCCTCGCCGTCCTTGGTGCGGTGAAGCTGTGCGGTGCCGATCTCGCGACCGCTGCCGCCGCACTTTCGGCCTTTGTCCCAGGCAAGGGTCGGGGCTTGCGTCTTCGCTTCCCCATGGGCGAGGGTGCGGTGACGGTGATCGACGAGAGCTACAATGCCAATCCCGCCAGCATGCGCGCGGCACTTGCGCTGCTTGCGCAGGCGGAAATCGGACCCGGGGGGAGACGAATCGCCGTCCTCGGCGATATGCTGGAATTGGGAGAGAGCTCGAACACCCTGCATCGTGCTTTGGCGAAGGACATGGATGCCGCGGGGGTCGATTCGCTTTATGCCTGTGGTTCCGGCATGTCCGAGCTCGTGCCGGCCTTGGCGGATAGGATTCCGATCCTGCATCGGGCCCAGTCGGTCGAACTGGTCGAGCCTCTGGCCAAGGCACTGCGAGCAGGGGACGTGGTGATGGTCAAAGGATCCCTCGGCTCCCGCATGGGGGTCGTGGTCGAAGCGCTGAAGGAGAGATTGACGGCGGCCGGCGGTCGCTGAGGGGGGCAGGGACGGGGAAGCGGGAGAGATGCTCTATCAATTGTTGTCGGGACTCGCCGGAGAGGTCTCGGCACTCAATGTGTTCCGCTACATCACCTTTCGCACCGGCGGTGCGATCGTAACGGCGCTTCTGTTCGTCATGCTGTTCGGCCCCTGGCTGATCTCGCTGCTCCGCCTCAAGCAGGGCAAGGGCCAGCCGATCCGCTCCGACGGCCCGCAGCGCCACATCGTCGAGAAGCAGGGCACGCCGACCATGGGCGGCCTCATGATCCTTGCCGGCATCCTCGCCGGCACCCTGCTTTGGGCCGATCTCACCAATCTCTATGTCTGGGCGGTGCTCTCGGTCACCCTGGGATTTGGCGCTATCGGCTTCTATGACGATTACCTCAAGGTGACGCGCCGCCAATCCGACGGCTTCTCCGGCCGGGTTCGGCTGCTCATCGAATTTGCCATTGCGGCGGCGGCCGCGCTGCTCTTCATGGAGATCGGCTCGCCCCAACTGTCGAGCGCCCTGGCGCTGCCCTTTCTCAAGGATGTGCTGATCCAGCTCGGCTGGCTCTTCGTGCCGCTGGCGGCGCTGGTGATCGTCAGCGCCGGCAACGCCGTCAACCTCACCGACGGGCTCGACGGCCTGGCCATCGTTCCGGTGATCATCGCGGCGGCGAGCTTCGGGGTCATCGTCTATTGCGTCGGCAATGTCGGCTTTGCCGAATATCTGCAGCTCCATTACGTCCGCGGCTCGGGCGAGCTGGCGGTCCTGTGCGGTGCGATCATCGGTGCCGGCCTCGGCTTCCTGTGGTTCAACGCCCCGCCGGCGATGATCTTCATGGGCGATACCGGCTCGCTGTCGCTTGGCGGGGCGCTGGGCGCCATCGCCGTCGCCGTCAAGCACGAGATCGTGCTCGCGGTCATCGGCGGCCTGTTCGTGCTCGAGACCGTTTCGGTGATGGTTCAGGTCGTCTCGTTCAAGCTCACCGGCAAACGCGTCTTCGCCATGGCGCCGCTCCATCATCATTTCGAGCAGAAGGGGTGGCGGGAGCCGACCATCGTGATCAGGTTCTGGATCATCGCCGTCGTTCTGGCGCTGGTCGGCTTGTCGACCCTGAAGCTGCGATGAGTGCCGCCATGTTCCCCGCCACCCGCTTCAGAGGCAAAAGAATTGCCGTGCTCGGGCTGGCCCGCTCGGGCCTGGCCAGCGCGATCGCCCTCCAGGCGGGCGGCGCCGACATTGCGGCCTGGGACGATGGTGCGGAGGCCCGCAAGGAGGCGGCCGCCGTCGGGATTCCGCTGCGTGATCTCGCGCAAGCCGATTTCTCCGACTTCGCCGCTTTGGTCCTGTCGCCCGGCATTCCCCTGACCCATCCGCGCCCGCATTGGAGCGTCGACAAGGCGCATGCCGCCGGGATCGAGGTCATCGGCGACACCGAGATCTTCATCCGCGAGATCGCGGGCACCGGATCGAGGCTCGTCGCCATCACCGGCACCAATGGCAAGTCGACCACCACCGCGCTCACCGGCCATGTGCTGCGCTCGGCCGGTCTCGATGCCCATGTCGGCGGCAATATCGGCACCGCCGTGTTCCAGCTGCCGCCGCCTGAGCCCGGCCGCATCTATGTCCTCGAGCTCTCCTCCTATCAGATCGACCTCACCCCCGGTCTCAAGCCCGACGCCGCGATCCTGATGAATCTCACCCCGGACCATCTCGATCGTCACGGCGACATGGCGGGCTACGCCGCTGTCAAGGCCAGGATCTTCGCCCGCCAGTCGACCGGCGACGTCGCCATCTGCTCGCTCGACGACGACTGGTCGGCCGCCATTGCCGCAGCGCTGCCGGCTGCCTCGACCCATCGTCCCTTCTCGGTGCTGAAGCGGCTGGCGGACGGCATCAGCGCGCCGGATGGCGTATTGCAGGACTGCCGGAATGGCAAGGCTCTGAACCGCCTCGATCTGCGGGATCTCAATGCGCTGCGCGGCCGCCACAATTGGCAGAATGCCTGCGCCGCCTATGGGGCCGGGCGCGCCATGGGAGTGTCGGCCGATGCGATAGCCGATGGCTTTCGGAGCTTTCCCGGGCTCGCCCACCGCATGGAGGAGGTTGGCCGCCAGGGCGATGTGATCTTCATCAATGACAGCAAGGCGACCAATGCCGACGCCGCCGAGAAGGCGCTGCTCTCCTTCGACACGATTTATTGGATCGCCGGCGGGCTGATGAAGGCCGGCGGCATCGAGCCGCTGCGCCCATTGTTCGGCCGAGTGGTCTGCGCCTATCTCATCGGCCGCGATGCACCGGCGCTGGCCGGAACATTGGAAGGCAGCGCGCCATACCGCATTTGCGGCACGGTCGAGCAGGCGACCGCTGCGGCGGCCCGCGATGCCCGTGACGAACGGCGCGGCAGCGCCGTGGTGCTGCTGTCGCCGGCCTGCGCCTCCTTCGACCAGTTCCCCAATTTCGAAGTTCGTGGCGATGCCTTTCGCAAAGCGGTGAAGGATCTGCTGCAGGAGACCGCGCCATGCTGATCTCCCGCGCCGATCGCGGCCTGCTCGCCAATTGGTGGTTCACCGTCGACCGCGTGCTGCTGATGACCGTGCTGCTGCTGATGGCGCTCGGCGTCCTGTTCTCCATGGCGGCGAGCCCGCCGGTGGCAGCGCGCCTCGGGCTGTCCGATTTCCATTTCTTCAACCGGCAGCTCGCCTTTGTGGTGCCGAGCCTCGTGGTGCTGTTCGCGACCTCCCTTCTCGACCTCAGGGCCACCCGGCGGGTCTCGCTCGTCATCTATCTTCTCGGCCTCGGCCTGATGGTTGCCGCCATCATGGTCGGGCCCGAGATCAAGGGCGCCCATCGCTGGATCGGGATCGGCCCGATCAATCTCCAGCCATCGGAGTTCGTCAAGCCGGCCTTCGTCGTCATGGCGGCCTGGTTCCTTGCCGAAGGCGACCGCAGCCCCGGCATGCCGGGGCTGGTCATCGCGTGGCTGCTATTCCTCGGCTTTGCCGGCTTGCTGGTGAAGCAGCCGGATTTCGGCCAGACCGGCCTCGTCGGCCTCGTCTTCCTCGCCATGCTGCTCCTGCGGGGCGTGTCCTGGCCATCGCTCGCCGGCCTTGGCGGCGCCGGCGTGGCCCTTGCCTTCGTCGCCTATGAGACCGTTCCCTATGTGCGCTCCCGGGTTGCCGGCTTCATCAACCCCGACAAGGGCGACAACTTCCAGATCAAGACAGCCATGGAGGCCTTCGAGAATGGCGGCCTGCTCGGCACCGGCCCGGGCGGAGGCGTTGCCAAGCAGATCCTCCCCGATGCCCATACCGACTTCGTGCCGGCGGTGATCGGCGAGGAGTTCGGCTTCCTGGCGCTGCTTGTCCTGCTCGGCCTCATCGCTTCGGTGGTCATCCGCGTCCTGCAGCGCGCCAAGCGCGAAGCCGACGCCTTCGCCGCGCTCGCCATGGCCGGCCTTGCCACCATGTTCGGCCTTCAGGCCTCGATCAATCTCGCGGTGAACACGGCGCTCATTCCCGCCAAGGGCATGACGCTGCCGTTCATCTCCTATGGCGGTTCCTCGCTCGTCGCGACGGCCTTTGCCATGGGGCTGGTGCTGGCGATGAGCCGGCGTCGTCCCGAGGCGGTGCTGCCGGCGGGCCCGGTTGCGACGACGGCGTGAGGTGAGGGAGACTCCCATGGAGCAGTTGCCGGCGCGTGGTGATCGTCAGGTGGTGGTGCTTGCGGCCGGTGGCACCGGCGGTCATCTGTTCCCGGCCCAGGCCCTGGCCGAGGTCCTGACCGCCCGCGGCTATGTCGTCCATCTCATGACCGATCAGCGCGGCATGGAATATGGCGGCAGGTTCCCCGCCCGCGAGCTCCATCACATCCCCTCGGCCACCGTCTCCTTGTCGAAGCCCTGGCTCTTGCCGGTCCGCGCCTTCCATCTGGCGCGCGGCTTCACCCGTGCCAGGAAGCTCTTGCGCGATCTTGCTCCAAGCGTCGTCGTCGGTTTCGGCGGCTACCCGTCGTTTCCGCCGATGATCGCCGCCCAGCGGCTTAAACTCATGACGCTGATCCATGAGCAGAATGCGGTGATCGGGCGCGCCAACCGTGCCGTCGCCCGCGCTGCCACCGCCATCGCCACCTCCTTCCCCAAGCTCCAGCGTTTGCCTCCGGCGCTCGCCGCAAAGGCAACCATGACCGGCAATCCGGTGCGGGCAAGCGTCTTGCTGGCCCGCGAGCGGCCCTATAGGGCGCCGGGCGCCGGCGAGCCCTTCAACCTGCTGGTGTTCGGCGGCAGCCAGGGAGCCCGTTACTTCGCCGAGCTGATGCCGGAGGTGATCGGCCAACTGCCGCATGCGGTGCGCCGCACCCTGACCGTCGTCCAGCAATGTCGCCCGGAGGACCTGAAGGCGGTACGCACCGACTATGAGCGGCTCAATGTGAAGACGCAGCTCGCGCCCTTCTTCCCCGATCTCCCGGAGCGGATCGCCGCCGCCCATCTCGTGATCGCCCGGTCGGGGGCATCGACCGTCGCCGAGCTTTCGGTCATCGGCCGGCCGGCCGTGCTGGTGCCCTTGCCGCATTCGCTCGAGAGCGACCAGCTGAAGAACGCCGAAAGCTTCGCCGCGGCGGGCGGCGGCTGGATTCGCGAGCAGGGCACCTTCACGGCCGCCGACCTCGCAAACTTTCTGACGCATTTGCGCTACGCCGGCGAGGATCTCGAGACCCATGCCGCATCGGCGCGCCGTCAGGGTCGACCTGACGCCGCCGAGCGGCTGGCCGACCTCGTTGAGCATCTGGCGAGCGACGCCAAAGCGACAGCACATGCCGGGGCAGGTGAGTCCGCAGCGACGACAATGGAAAGGACCTGAGCCATGAAGCTTCCTCGCGAGACCGGCCCCATCCACTTCATCGGGATTGGCGGCATCGGCATGAGTGGCATCGCCGAGGTGATGAAGACGCTCGGCTACGCGGTTCAGGGATCCGACCTCGCCGACAACTACAATGTCGCAAGGCTCCGCAAGCTCGGCATCCCGGTCGAGATCGGCCATCGCGAGGAGAATCTCCGCGATGCCAGGGTCGTCGTCATCTCCTCGGCGGTCAAGGCCGACAATCCCGAGCTCGCCGCCGCCCGCGATCGCCTGCTGCCGATCGTCCGGCGCGCCGAGATGCTGGCCGAGCTCATGCGGTTCAAATCCTGCGTCGCCGTCGGCGGCACCCACGGCAAGACCACCACCACCTCGCTCGTCGCCGCGCTCCTCGATGGCGGCGGCCTCGACCCGACGGTGATCAATGGCGGCATCATCAATGCCTATGGCACCAATGCCCGCCTCGGCAAGGGCGACTGGATGGTCGTCGAGTCCGATGAATCGGACGGCACCTTCGTCAAGCTCCCGGCCGACATCGTCATCGTCACCAATATCGATCCCGAGCATCTCGATTATTACGGCACCTTCGATGCCGCGCGCTCGGCCTATCGCGCCTTTGTCGAGAATATCCCGTTCTACGGGTTTGCGGTGATGTGCGTCGACCATCCCGAGGTCCAGTCGCTCCTCGGCACCATCAGGGACCGCCGGATCATCACCTACGGCACGAGCCCGCAGGCCGATGCCCGTCTCGTCTCGCACCGCTTCGAGGAGGGCGAGAGCCTGTTCGGCGTTCTGCTGAGCGACCGGCGGACCGGCGTCGAGCGCTTGATAGACGGCCTGCGCCTGCCGATGCCGGGCGGCCACAACGCCCTCAACGCTACCGCTGCGATTGCCGTGGCGCAGGAGCTCGGCGTCGACGACGAGGCGATCCGCAGTGCACTCGGGAGCTTCTCCGGCGTCAAGCGCCGCTTCACCCGCACCGGCACCCACGATGGCATCACCATCTATGACGACTACGGCCACCACCCGGTCGAGATCGCCGCCGTGCTGGCAGCCGCCCGCGAGGTGACGACCGGCCGGGTGATCGCGGTGGCGCAGCCCCATCGCTACACCCGGTTGTCGAGCCTGTTCACCGAGTTCTGCACCTGCTTCAACAATGCCGACACGGTGATCGTCGCGCCCGTCTATTCGGCCGGCGAGTCGCCGATCGAGGGGGCGAGCCACGACGCCTTGGCGCTTGGCCTCAAATCGCGGGGCCACCGCAATGTGCTGAAGATCGACGATCCGGCCGAGCTCGCGCCGCTGATCGCCGAGGCTGCGCGCCCCGGCGACATCGTGATCTGTCTCGGCGCCGGCACCATCACCCAATGGGCCTATGCTCTGCCGCTGCAGCTCGCCGCCCTCGACCGAGTTGTTCGGCCGGCTGTCGGAAAGGGGGCGGCGTGACCACCGCGCTCGATGGTCAGGCGCTGATCGACCGCCTGCCGCCGGTACGCGGCCGTCTCGAGGCCAATCGCGGCTTGGCCGAGTTCACCTGGTTCCGCGCCGGCGGGCCGGCCGAGGTGCTGTTCGCCCCGGCCGACGAGGCCGATCTCGCCGCGTTCATGGGAATGCTCGATCCGCAGATTCCTGTCACCGTGATCGGTGTCGGCTCGAATCTCCTGGTGCGCGACGGCGGCGTTCCCGGTGTCGTCATCAGGCTCGGGCGGGGCTTTGCCGGCATGAGCCATGATGGCGCAGGCCGCATCACCGTTGGTGCCGCCGTGCCGGATGTGCGGGTCGCGCGCTTCGCTCTCGACAATGGTGTCGATGGATTAACCTTTCTGAGAGGTATCCCCGGCACGATCGGCGGGGCGTTGCGGATGAATGCCGGGGCGCATGGCGGCGAGATGAAGGATATTCTCGTCGAGACCGTTGCAATCGATCGCAAGGGCCAGCGTCACGTGCTGCAGCTGAAGGACATGGGCTATTCCTACCGCCATAGCGCCGCACCCGAGGAGCTGATCTTCACCACGGCGGTGCTGCAGGGCCGGCCCGGCGATCCTCAGGAAATCGCGCGCCGCATGGAGGACATCACCTCGGCCCGCGAGGCTTCCCAGCCGATCAAGAGCCGCACCGGCGGCTCGACCTTCAAGAACCCGCCGGGCAACCGCGCCTGGGAGCTGATCGACCGCGCCGGCCTGCGCGGCTTCGCCATCGGCGATGCCAGGGTCTCGCAGATGCACTGCAATTTCCTGATCAATGAAGGCCAGGCCACCGCCGGCGACATCGAGGAGCTTGGCGAGACGGTGCGCCGTCGGGTCCGCGAGCTGTCCGGCATCGAGCTGGAATGGGAGATCAAGCGCATCGGCCTCAAGCTCGGACAGGCGGCCTGATCATGGCGGGCCGGGTCCCCGAATTGACCAATGTCGTCGTGCTGATGGGCGGCTGGTCGGCCGAGCGCGAGGTCTCGCTGGCCAGCGGCAAGGCCTGCACCAAGGCGCTTGAGGAGATCGGCTTCCGCGTCACCCAGATCGACCCCAAGCGCGACATCGCCGAGGTCCTCGCCGCCCTCAGGCCCGATGTCGTGTTCAACGCGCTTCATGGCCGCTGGGGCGAGGACGGCACGCTGCAGGGCATCCTCGAGACGCTCGAGATTCCTTATACCCATTCCGGTGTCCTGGCCTCGGCCCTTGCCATGGACAAGCCGCGCGCCAAGGAAATCTTCCGCGCCGCCGGCGTGCCGGTCGTCGAGCACATGGTGGTCGACATCGAGATCGCCGCCACCACCCATGTGATGGCCCCGCCCTATGTGGTGAAGCCGGCCAATGAGGGCTCCTCCGTCGGCGTCCACATCGTTCATGGCGGTGCCAACGCGCCGTTGACCTCGCTCCTCGATCACCGGAGCGTCTATGGCGCATCGGTGATGGTCGAGCGGTTCATCCCCGGGCGCGAGCTGACCTGCGCGGTGATGGGCAATGTCGCCCTGGGGGTCATCGAGATCCAGCCGGCAGTCGGCTTCTACGACTACCTCGCCAAATATGCCCCGGGCGGCTCGGCGCATCTGCTGCCGGCACCGATCCCGCCGGAGATTTATCGCAAGGTCCAGCAACATGCCCTCTCTGCCCATATGTCGCTGGGCTGCCGCGGCGTGAGCCGTGCCGATTTCCGCTATGACGACGGCCCCGGCAAGGAGGCCGAGCTCTATATTCTCGAGGTCAACACGCAACCGGGAATGACCGGCACCTCGCTGGTTCCCGAGCTCGCCCAGCATGCCGGCCACAGCATGCAGGAGCTGGTGAAATGGCTGATCGACGACGCATCGCTCGACCGCTGAACCAGCAGGGCCGCGCCACCCGGCCCCGTCCCCAGGCGCTGTGGCCACACGCCCTGGCGCGCTGCGCCGCGCTGGTCTTCATCGGCTTCGCCATCGTCTATGGGTTGCTCGCCGGCGGCCATCTCGAATCGGACAACGGTCCGCTGAGCGAGCTCCCGGCCCGCTTTGCCCATGCCATCGGCTTCTCTGCCGAGCAGGTCAGGATCAGCGGTCTCGAGCGCCACCGGCCCGAGCAGGTCCTGGCCGCCATCGGCGTCAAGCTCGGCGGTTCGTTGATCGGCTTCGATGCCGGGCGGGCCCGCCGCATGATGCAGAACATCGACTGGATCGAGAGCGCCACCATCCACCGCATCTATCCCAATCAGCTCGACGTCGTGGTGCGCGAGCGCCAGCCTTTCGCCGTCTGGCAGCGCGGCGGCAACCACTATGTCATCGACCGCGCCGGCGTCGCCATCGGCCCCCTCGAGCCGGGCGCCGCCGGCCATCTCCTGCTGGTCACCGGCGAGGGCGCCCAGCGCGCTGTTGCAGAACTCGTTAACCATTTGGAAGCTCACCGCGCCCTATTGTCCAAGGTCAGGGCGGCTTCGCGCGTCGGCGACAGGCGGTGGACACTCCATCTGGCGTCGGGCCAGCGCTTGCTCTTGCCGGAGTCCGGCGAGGACCATGCCCTCGCCCGCTTCGAGATGCTCGAGAAGCGTTTCGGTATCCTCGCCCGGGCGGTGAGCGACATCGATCTCCGGCTCGACGAGCGGGTCACCTTCGTGCCGGCGGTGGTCGACAAGCCGGCAATGTCCGTCGAGGGCGGCAATGCCGCCGGCCAGGTCAGCCTGCGCTGAGGTGCGAAAGTTGAGGCAAAGGCGATCATGACCGTTGTCCCTATGGTGCGCCGCGAGCGTTCGACCAAGCAGCCCGACAAGGGCCCCAAGATCATCGCGGCCCTGGATATCGGCACCACCAAGACCTGCTGCATGATCGGCGAGGTGGTCCCGGGGCGCCGCACCCAGACCGGCGAGCAGATCGAGGCGCGCGTCAAGGTGCTGGGGATCGGCCACCAGGCGGCGCGCGGCGTCAAGGGCGGCGTGGTCGTCGACCTCGATGAAGCGGAGCGGGCGATCCGGGTCGCCGTCGATCAGGCCGAGCGCATGGCCCGCCAGACGATCTCCGAGGTCTTCGTCAATGTGTCGGGTGGCCGTCCGCTATGTCAAAGTTTCGTCGGCACCGCCGAGACGCGCGGCGAGGCCGTGCGACCCGAGCACATGAACGAGGCAGTGGCGCGGGCGCTTGCCGGCTGCGATCCCGGCCGCCGGGTGCTGCTGCACGCGACCCCGGTGCGCTTCGGGATCGATGACGCCAAGGGCGTCGACCGCCCCGGGGGCATGTTCGGCGAGACCTTGACCGTCGATCTCAACGTCGTCACCGTCGAGCGCGGTGCCCTGCGCAACCTGACGCTCGCCATCGAGCGCTGCCATCTCAAGGTCGGCGCCTTCGTCATCGCACCCTATGCGGCGGCCAAGGCCGCGCTCGTCGATGACGAGCAGAAGCTCGGCACCACCTTGATCGAGATGGGCGGCGCCACCACCAGCATTGCCGTTCTGCAGGATGGCGCCCTGTGCTTCGCCGATGTCATCCCGGTCGGTGGTCAGCACATCACCAATGACCTCGCCCGCGGCCTGTCCACCACCATTGCCCATGCCGAACGGCTGAAGACCATGGCGGGCAGCGCCATGTCGGCCATTTGCGACGAGCGCGAGCTGATCTCCGTGCCGCTGCTCGGTGAACGCGGCCCGGACAAGGTGCATCGCGTACCCCGTTCGATGCTGACCGGCATCATCCGGCCGCGACTCGAGGAGACCTTCGAGCTGGTGCGTGACCGGCTGAAGCAGGAGGGAGCCGCGGGCACTGCCCGCCGCGTCGTGCTGTCGGGGGGCGGCAGCCAGCTGCTCGGGTCTCGCGAATTGGCCGCCCAGATCCTCGAGAAGCAGGTCAGGGCCCATCGCTCGATCGATCTCATGGGGCTGCCCGATCTCGCCCGCTCGCCGGCCTACGCCGTCGCCGCCGGCTTGCTGCGCTATGCCCTCAATCCCGACCGCCATCTCTCGCTGCGCGGCCGCTTCGGCGAGGATGCCGGAAGCTACCTGCTCAAGGTCGGCAAATGGATCAAGGAAAGCTTCTGATCCGATTGGTCTCGAGGCCGGGAAGGAAGAAGAGAGGGAGACCTCACACCGGCTCTGCAAGCGCCACCGACTTGATTTGACTTACATCAAGTCAGGGTGACATCGACGGCGGTAGCTTCGCATAATTCGGCTTGGGTCCCCGAGTTGATGGGAAGTGTATGTCCAAGGCAATCAATCCCGCAGCAACGAATGAACTAGCTTTTTTTATAACGGCCCCGGGGGAGCCTGACATATTGCTCATAATAATGGCAGGGTTCCTTATCCTGGTGGCCGTCCTCGTCGGACAGTATTTGCTCCACCTTTACGGGATACCGCACCGACGAACTCACACAATCCAGCGCGAAGTTGTCGTCGTTCTGGCGCTGCTCGGGTTATTGACCCTCAACCCCTATCTCTGGCTTGCGGCATTGCTTTTGGCATTGGCGCCGCTTCCAGATCTTTCCACTCCGATCAACCGTATGAGCGAGGCATTGACACATCTCGCCGACAAGAAGCAGGGGCAGGCAGAGCTCGCTGACAGGAGGCAGCAACGACCCAAAATCGAGCCACCTTCGCTATTGCCGCAAGTTCTGCTCCCGACGAGGCATTCCGCTGTGGGCTTGGACCAAGTTCAGCAGCATCAAACAGAGTGAGCGGAAAGGGAGGCGAGATGAGCTATCCAGCCTATTGGTTAATCATCATCATCGGCAGTTATGGCACCTACGGCAAAAGCGTGGATCACGTGCCGTTTCCGACGCTTGCGTCATGCGAAGCTGCCATCAAGCGCATCGACGAACTGTATAGCGCAGAGAGGACGCTTTTGTGCGTCCAGGCAACCTCCAGCTAAGACACCCCGCCGTCGCCGCCGGCTTGCTTCGCTATGCCCTCAATCCCGACCGCCATCTCTCTCTGCGCGGCCGCTTCTGCGACGATGCCGGAAGCGACCTGCTCAAGGTCGGCAAATGGATCAAGGAAGCTTCTGATCCGATTGGTCTCGAAAGCCTGAGAAACCTCGAAAATTCGCAAGCTTGGTAAGCCCTCGTTAACCTTTTGTTATCGATTGCGAAACCAAGATGCCGACGAGGGAAGAGTGTTCGAGCGGGACATCGGCAATGACCATCAACCTGACTGTGCCCGATCTGGCGGAGCTCAAGCCGAGGATCACCGTCTTCGGGGTTGGCGGCGCCGGCGGCAATGCGGTCAACAACATGATCGAGTCCCGTCTCGAGGGCGTCGAGTTCGTGGTCGCCAACACCGATGCCCAGGCGCTGATGCAGAGTCTTGCCAGCCGCCGCATCCAGATGGGCACCGTCATCACCCAGGGTCTCGGCGCCGGCTCCTATCCCCATATCGGCGCCTCCGCCGCCGAGGAGGCGCTGCCCGAGATCATCGATCATCTCGCCGGCTCCCACATGGTGTTCATCACCGCCGGCATGGGCGGCGGCACGGGCACCGGTGCTGCCCCGGTGATTGCCCAGGCCGCCAAGGAGCAGGGCATCCTGACCGTCGGCGTCGTCACCAAGCCCTTCCATTTCGAGGGCACCCGCCGGATGCAGATGGCCGAGCGCGGCATCGAGGCTCTGTCGAGGCATGTCGACACGCTGATCATCATCCCCAATCAGAACCTGTTTCGCGTCGCCAACGAGAAGACGACCTTTGCCGCCGCCTTCGCCATGGCCGACCAGGTCCTCTATTCCGGCGTCGCCTCGATCACCGAGCTGATGACCAAGGAAGGTCTGATCAACCTCGATTTCGCCGACGTCCGCGCCATCATGAGCGAGATGGGCAAGGCGATGATGGGGACCGGCGAAGCCTCCGGCGAGAAGCGCGCCGTCGAAGCTGCCGAGGCCGCCATCTCCAATCCGCTCCTCGACGACGTTTCGATGCGCGGCGCCCGCGGCCTGCTGATCTCGATCACCGGCGGTCCCGATCTCACCCTCTATGAGGTCGACGAGGCGGCCACCCGCATCCGCGAGGAGGTCGACCCCGACGCCAACATCATTCTCGGCGCCACCTTCGACGAGGCGCTTGAAGGGACCATGCGCGTGTCGGTGGTCGCCACCGGCCTGAACAAGGCCGAGGAGGAGGCGCGCGCCGCCGCCGCCGGCGAGCCGGTCGAGCAGCCGAAGCGGCCGCTCGCCGCCCGCAACTTTGCTTATGCCACCGCGCTGCCGCACCAGCAGCCGGTGAAGCGTCATGTCGATCCGCGTCCGGCCATGGCCGTCACTGCTCAGGGGGCGGGGGTTTTTCCTCCGCCTCCGCCGCCTTCGGTCGAGGATCCCGGCGACGATGATTTTGAGGCCGAGGATGGGGAGGAATCCGACGCCGAGATCTATGGGGAGGGCGAGGTTGCCATGCCGGTGGAGTCGGTTCGGGCAGCCCCGCCGTCGCGCAGCCCCCGCCTGCCGCCACTCGAAGAGTTTCCGCCGATCGTCCAGCGCGAGCTTGCCGTGCGCCAGGGCCAGATCGCGCGAATTGCTGATGAGGGGCAGACGCGGCGGCGGGGGCTGTTCGACCGCCTGGCCGAGACCTTCGGGCGAAGGGACGAGCCGCCTGCTCATCCTGTCCGCGAGCCGCAGCTTTCCGGGCAGACTGGCGATTCGCGGCCCCGCAGCGCGGCCACCGCATCGCCCTCGGCACGGGCTGCCAATGTGGTGGCGATCCAGCCGCAGATCGATCCGTCGATCGATGACGACCAGCTTGAAATCCCTGCCTTTCTCCGCCGGCAGGCCAATTAGGAGCAAGTCGGTTTAAGGTCACAAAACCGCCGGGATTGGCGCTTCATCTCGCTCGTGGATTGAATCGAGCGGGCGCTGGCGGCTCACCAGCGGATCGGCTATCAGAAACGGCCCGGCATGGGGATTGCCGAACCGTCGGCCGGTCGAGCCCGGGCAGGTGCGGGGAGAGCAGATTGAGACGCGGCAAGTCGTTGCGACTGGCAGGCGCCGTTTTCCGGGCTGTGGCAGTGCTTGTTGCCGCGCTGGGAATCACCGCCTGCACCAGCCAGGTCGATCTCTACGACTATCTCGGCGGCGGTGGCTCGAGCGGTCCTGCCACCGGTTCGACCACACCGGCGCCGCCCCCCGGCGGCACCACCGCCTCGGCCGCCGCCCTGCAGACGACGGGCAAGGCGCTCGCGCCCGACATGGCGATGGCGGACGATGCCAAGCCGATTGCCGATCTCTACAACAAGGCCCTGAAGCATCTGCAGGAGGGGGAGTACAAATCGGCCGCCAAGGACTTTTCCGAGGTCGAGCGCCAGCATCCCTATTCGAGCTGGGCCACCCGGGCCACGCTGATGACGGCCTACGCCCAATATATGCGCAATTCCTATGATGACGCGACCAATGCGGCCCAGCGCTTCATCACCCTTCATCCCGGGCACAAGGATGCCGCCTACGCCTATTACCTCGTCGCCATGTGCCAATATGAGCAGATCCGCGACATCAAGCGCGACCAGTCGACCACCGAGAAGGCGCTGACCGCACTCGACGAGATATCCCGCCGCTTCCCGGGAACCAACTACGCCCGCGACGCCGAGGCCAAGGCGGTGCTGGCGCGCGACCACCTGGCCGGCAAGGAGATGGAGGTCGGGCGCTATTACACCCGCAAGAAGGCCTATCTCGCCGGCATCAACCGCTACAAGACGGTGTTGACCCGTTACCAGACCACCTCGCATGTGCCCGAGGCGCTCTACCGCCTGACGGAGGCCTATATGGCGCTCGGCGTGCGCTCCGAGGCGCAGACCGCTGCCGCCGTGCTCGGCCACAACTATCCCAACAGCGACTGGTACAAGGACGCCTACCAGCTCCTCGCCAATGAGGGCTTGGCGCCGCAGGCGAGTTCAGGCTCCTGGATCAGTCAGATTTTCAACTGATCAGCCCGTTCTCACGGAACACAGTCGCCGGCTGCGTCGCCAGCACGGGTCCAATCCGGTTATAACGAGCGCATGATCAACGCGCTGTCGATTCGCGACATCGTGCTTATCGAGAGGCTCGATATCGCGCTCGAAAACGGCCTGACCGTTCTGACCGGCGAGACCGGCGCCGGCAAGTCGATCCTGCTCGATGCCCTCGGCCTGGCGTTGGGCGCCCGCGGCGATGCCGGCTTGGTCCGTCACGGCGCTGCCAAGGGCATGGTGACCGCCGCCTTCACCCCGCCGCTTGGCCATAGTGTTTTCGCTCTCCTCGAGGATCAGGGCATATCGGCCGATCGCGAGATCGTGCTGCGCCGCGTTCAGGGCCGCGACGGCTCGAGCCGCGCCTTCATCAACGATCAGCCGGTCAGCGTCGCGCTGCTGCGTCAGGTCGGAGCGATGCTCGCCGAGATTCACGGGCAGCATGACAATCGCGCCCTGTTCGATGTGAGCCATCATCGCGAGCTGCTCGACGCCTCTGGCGACCTCGCAGCTGCGGTCGACAGGGTGGCGCAGAGCTTCGAGGCGCTGGCCGCCGCCGAGGCGGCGGTCGCGCAGCATCGCAGCATGGTCGAGCGCGGCGAGGCGGAGCGCGCCTTCATCGAGCATGCGCTGGCCGAGCTCAAATCCATCGCCCCGGTGGTCGGCGAGGAGGAGAAGCTCAGCCTGCAGCGCCAGCTGATGATGAATGCCGAGCAGTTCACCGATGCCTTGACCGAAGCGCGTAGCGCCCTCGATGCCGAAGGTTCGCTCTCCGGTCGGCTGAACGCGGCGTTGCGCAAGCTCGAAAGGCGACGTCAGACCGCCGCGGGGCTGCTCGACGAATTGATCGCAGCCCTCGAGCGGGTTGCCGCCGAGGTCGCCGAGGCGGCGCGGATTCTCGATGCCGCGGAGCGCCTAGTCGCCTTCGACCAGGCCGAGCTCGAGCGCGCCGAGGAACGCCTCTTCGCGCTGCGCTCGCTCGCCCGCAAGCACAAGGTCGCGGTGGATGATCTCCCGGCATTGCTTGCCCGGTTCGAGGCGGAAAACCAGGCGCTCGCCGACGATGGGGCGAGACTCGGCGAGCTGGAGCGCGCCCTCGCCAGGAGCCGCGCCGCCTATGATGCTGCCGCGCGGGAGCTCAGCCTCGCGCGCAACGCTGCCGCCCGCCGGCTCGACCAGGCGGTGGTCGCGGAATTCACCCCGTTGCGCCTCGAGCGGGCGCAATTCGTCACCCGTGTCGAGACCGACCCCGGCAAGGCCGGAGCCCATGGCTCGGACCGCGTCGAGTTCCTGGTCGCTGTCAACCCCGGCACGCCGCTCGGCCCCTTGACGAAGGTGGCCTCGGGAGGTGAGTTGTCGCGCTTCATGCTGGCACTCAAAGTGGCATTGTCGGCGAAGGCCTCGGCGCCGACCTTGATTTTCGACGAGATCGACACCGGTGTCGGCGGTGCCGTCGCCGATGCCATCGGTCAACGCCTCGCCCGCCTGGCGGGCGGTCTGCAGGTCCTCGCCGTCACCCATTCGCCGCAGGTCGCCTCGCGCGCCGCAAGCCACTTCCTGATCACCAAGAGTGCGGCGGCCGGCTTGACCGACGGCGACCAGCCGCCGCGCGTCGTTACCCGCCTCGACCATCTGCAGGGCCCGTACCGGCGCGAGGAGATTGCCCGCATGCTGTCCGGGGCGGAGATCACCGACGAGGCGCGTGCCCAGGCGGCACGCCTGCTGGCGGCGGAGTGACCGGGCCATGGCGCGCAAGAAGCGAACCGCCGCTGGCGGACAACCGGATGCCGAGATTGCGGCGCTGACCGATGCTGAGGCAAGCGCCGAGCTCGCGCGCCTTGCCCGCGACATCGCCTATCACGACGAGCGTTATTTCAAGCATGACGATCCCGCGATCAGCGACGCCGACTATGATGCGCTGCGTCGTCGCAACGCCGCGATCGAGGAGGCCTTCCCCGCCCTGGTGCGGTCCGACTCGCCCAGCCGGCGAGTCGGTGTCGGTCCCGCAGAGAAATTCGGCAAGGTCAGGCATCGCGTGCCGATGTTGTCGCTCGGCAATGCCTTCGCACCTGCGGACATCGAGGACTTCGTCGCCCGTGTCCGCCGCTTCCTCAAGCTCGCCGATGCGGCACCGCTGCAATTCACCGCCGAGCCCAAGATCGACGGCCTGTCGATCTCGCTGCGCTACGAAGGAGGCCGCCTGGTCGAGGCGGCGACCCGCGGCGATGGCTATGAGGGCGAGAACGTCACCCGCAATGTCGAGACCATCCGCGACGTTCCGCGTCGGCTGAAAGCCCGCGACGTGCCCGAGGTCTTCGAGGTCCGCGGCGAGATCTTCATGACCCACAAGGACTTCGAAACCCTCAACGCCGAGCAGGCGCGCATCGGCGACAGGGTCTTCGCCAACCCGCGCAATTCCGCCGCCGGATCGCTGCGCCAGCTCGACCCCGCCATCACCGCGGCGCGTCCGCTGCATTTCTTCGCCTATGCCTGGGGCGAGGCCAGCACGCTCCCCGGCGACACCCAGTGGGATCTGCTGCAGGCGATGCGGCGCTGGAGGTTTCCGGTCAATGCCCAGACCCTGCTGTGCGACACCACCGAGGCGCTGATCGATCATTACCGGGCGATCGAGCTCGAGCGCTCGCGGCTCGGCTATGACATCGACGGCGTCGTCTACAAGGTCAACCGCCTCGACTATCAGGCGCGGCTCGGTTTCGTGTCGCGCAGCCCGCGCTGGGCCATCGCCCATAAATTCCCCGCCGAGCAGGCGAGCACCGTGCTCGAGGGCATCGAGCTCCAGGTCGGGCGCACCGGCGCGCTGACCC
>JBIOYR010000156.1:0-4596 GCA_044870245.1 Aestuariivirgaceae bacterium
TGACGAAGGGCACGAGGATCTTGAGCGGTCCCAGCATCAGGAACAGCATGATGAAGATTTTCCGAGCACTGACGTTCGGCTCACTGAGCGATGTGGCGATTTCGGTTTGCGCCAGGGCCGACGCCACCGCCGCCGCAAGCATCACCATGCCAAGACCAAGGATCAGGCAGTGGCGAAGTGCGTGAGTCAATCTGTTGAACATTGAGAAAGCAATCATCGATTGAAACGAAAGCCGGGTGCCCGTGCAATCCATGCCCGCCGCTTCGAGCGGTTTCATTGCGCTAGATCAAAGCAACCGCTCGCAGCAGGTGGCAAAAACCCTGAAACGATCAACGAAGGCGTCGGATGGCCAGCACCCACCTCAGCGCGACTGCAGTCGCAGCCAGCACCAAGAGCCTGGGGATCGCTGCCTGCACGGCCATCGTCGTCGGCAACACGGTCGGCTCCGGCTTCTATCTGTCGCCTGCGGCCGTTGCTCCCTATGGCACCATCGCCATCGTCGTCTGGGCGCTCATGGGGGTCGGTGCGATCTGCCTCGGGCTCACCTTTGCCAAGCTCGCAAGGCTGAGGCCCGAAACCGGCGGACCCTATGCCTATACCCGCATCGCCTATGGCGATTTTCCGGGTTTCCTGATTGCCTGGATCTATTGGATTTCGATCTGGGCATCGCTGCCTGTCATTGCCATCGCTTTCGCCGGTGCCCTGATCGACATGTTTCCCGGCCTGCACAGCCGGATCATGGCGACCGTGCTGACGCTCGCGGCGATCTGGGCCGTGGTGTTCATCAATCTGCGCGGCGTCAAGGAGGCCGGCCTGTTCGCCGAGTTGATGACCTACTCGAAACTCATTCCGTTCGGCGCGGTCGCGATCATCGGACTGTTCCATGTCGATCCGGCGCATTTCACCACGTTCAACGCCAGCGGCAAGCCGCTGCTCTCCGCGGCCGCGGCGCTCGCACCGCTCACTATGTTTGCCTATCTCGGTCTCGAATCCGCGACCGTTCCGGCCGGTGACGTCAAGGATCCTGAACGAACCATCCCGCGCTCGACCATCCTCGGCATCGTCATCGCCACGCTTCTCTATGTGTTCGGGACGGTCGCGGTCATGGGGATCGTACCCCGCGAGCAACTGGCGAAATCGGTAGCGCCATTCTCCGATGCGGCACAGATGCTCTGGGGACCATGGGGAGGAACCGCGATCTCGATCGCCGTGATCCTGTCCTCCATCGGTGCCCTCAATGGCTGGGCGCTTCTTATGGGCCAGGTGCCCATGGCGGCGGCGCGCGACGGACTGTTCCCGCCGATTTTCTCACGACTGTCGGAACGGGGCGTGCCGGCTGTCGGGATCATCGTCTCGGCGATCCTGTCCACCGTGCTGGTCCTGATCCAAGCCGCCGGAACCTCCGGATTCCAATCGTTCTACTCTCTCGTGGTGGGCTTGAGCACCATGGCGGCGGTCATTCCTTACGCCTTCTGCGCCTTGGCGACAGGGCTGGTCGCGGCGCATGGGCCGAGCGAGGTCATGCCGCGGATCACGATCGTCGAGATCATCGCCTTCGTCTTCGCGGTGTTCACGCTCTATGGCTGCGGTGCCGAGGCGGTGCTCTATGGCGTCCTGCTCCTGGTGCTCGGCATCCCCGTCTACGTCTGGCAGCGGCGCCGGGCATCCGAGCAAGGCCGGCCTCCCCAGGTGATCGAATCGACGGCCATTTGATCCAAATCAATGCCGAAATGGCAGGCAGTCGTTCCAGTAATGGAACACTAGGGAGATTGCGATGCAGTTCCAGCAGGCGTTCCCGATCGCCATCATCGATCAGGATTATGAAGGCAAGCAGGCCTCCGGGATCGGCATGCGCCAACTTGCCGAGGCGATCGAGAAGGAGGGCTTCCGCGTCGTCGCCGGCGTGAGCTACGAGGACGCGAAGCGCCTCGCCGAGGTGTTCAACAACGAGTCGTGCTGGCTCGTGTCCGTCGACGGGGCCGAAGCGGGCGATAAGCAATGGCAGGTGCTGGAGCAGATCCTGGCCACCAAGCGCCGGCGCAACGACCGTCTGCCCATCTTCCTCTTCGGCGACGAGCGCACCGCCGAGATGGTTCCCGCAAGCGTGCTCAAGCACGCCAACGCCTTCATGCAGCTCTTCGAGGATTCACCCGAATTCATTGCGCGCGCCATAGCCCAAGCGGCGCGGAACTATATCGAGCGCCTGCCGCCCCCGATGTTCAAGGCGCTGATGGACTATACTCTGCAGGGAAGCTACTCCTGGCATACCCCCGGCCACGGCGGTGGCATCGCCTTCCGCAAGAGTCCCGTCGGCAACTTGTTCTACCAATTCTTTGGCGAGAACACCCTTCGGTCCGATGTTTCGGTTTCAGTCGGCAAGATCGGGTCGCTGCTCGACCATACCGGCCCGATCGCCGAGGGCGAACGCAATGCGGCGCGCATATTCGGCGCCGATGAGACCCTGTTTGTTGTCGGTGGCACGTCGACCGCCAACAAGATCATCTGGCACGGCATGGTGTCGCGCGGCGACCTCGTCTTGTGCGACCGCAACTGCCACAAGTCGATCCTGCATTCGCTGATCATGACCGGCGCGACGCCGATCTACCTCGTGCCCTCACGCAATGGCCTCGGCATCATCGGGCCGATTTCTCGCGACCAGTTCACAGCGGACTCCATCCGTCAAAAGGTGAATGCCAGCCCCTTTGCCAAGGACACAACGGGCAACGTCCGGCTGATGGTGATGACCAACTCCACCTAAGACGGCCTCTGCTACAATGTCGATGGCATCAAGCAGATCATTGGCAACTCGGTCGAAGTCCTGCATTTCGATGAGGCATGGTACGCCTACGCCAATTTCCATGAGTTCTATGACGGCTACCACGCCATCTCCTCGACCCATCCGGCCCGCTCGCCGCATGCCATCACCTTCGCAACGCATTCGACGCACAAGCTGCTCGCCGCCCTGTCGCAGGCATCGATGATCCATGTCCAGCACAGCGAAGCACAGTCGCTGGACATGGCGCGCTTCAATGAAGCCTTCATGATGCACACCTCGACCTCGCCGCAATATGGCATCATCGCCTCATGTGATGTCGCTGCCGCAATGATGGAGCAACCCGGCGGGCGGGCTCTCGTTCAGGAAACGATCGATGAGGCTCTGGGCTTCCGCAGGGCCATGACCGCCGTCAAAGCCGACCTCAAGGGCTCATGGTGGTTCGATGTCTGGCAGCCGGACTCAATGGCGTCACGGCCGACCGCCAATCCCGCCGATTGGCAGCTCAAGCCGGGCGACAAATGGCACGGCTTCGAGGGGCTGGCCGAGAACCACGTCCGGGTCGACCCGATCAAGGTTACCATCCTGACTCCCGGGCTTGCCGCGAACGGCACCATGCAGGACATGGGAATTCCGGCAGGCATCGTTACCAAGTTCCTCTCCTCCCGCCGGATCGAGATCGAGAAGACCGGGCTTTATTCGTTCCTGGTGCTGTTCTCCATGGGCATCACCAAGGGCAAGTGGAGCACGCTCGTCACCGAGCTCCTCAATTTCAAGGATCTTTACGACTCCAATGCCCCGCTGAGCCGCGCCTTGCCGGCGCTGTCCGAGGCGCATCCCGAAGCCTATTCCAAGATGGGCCTCAAGGACCTGTGCACGCAGATCCACCAGGCCTATCGCCAGGACAATCTCCCGCGCGCTCAAAGGGAGATCTATACGACCCTGCCGGAGATCGCGATGCGGCCTGTCGATGCCTATGAACGGCTGGTGCGCGGGCGTGTCGAGAGCGTCGAGATCGATAATCTGATGGACCGCATCCTTGCGGTGATGGTGGTCCCTTATCCGCCCGGCATTCCTCTGATCATGCCCGGCGAGCGGCTTACCGCGGCAACCAAAGCGATCCAGGACTACCTCTTTTATGCCCGCGACTTCGATCGCAAGTTCCCCGGATTCGAGACCGACATCCACGGGCTCAGATTCGCGCCCACCCCCACGGGAAGACGCTATCTCGTGGACTGCATTGCCTGATTGTGGTGACCGATGATCCCGCGCGACGTCAAATCACCGACCATCCCGATCCCCTTTCACAGGCTGCTCAAGGTGGTTGCGATCGTCGACGAAAAGGACCCTTCGACCAGACAGCTTCTCGACCAGATCGCCGCGGAGAATGTCGAGATCGAGATCAGCAGCAGCTTCGAGCGCGACGTGTCGGAGGACGCCGCCGTCGGCGCCTACATCGCCATGGTCGACGGTGAGAACCTCGAGCCGGCGCGTGCTCTTGCACGGTCGGTCCGTGCCGTCGGCTTCGACACGCCGCTTTGGGCCCTGGCCGACTCTCACCGGCTTTCCGACATGGCAGTCCTCGGTCAAACCGGTGAGGTCGACGGCTATATCTATCTCGGAAACCAGACGCCGGCTTTCTATGCCAAGCAGGTGGTCGGCAGCCTGGTGAAATATGGCAAGAGCCTTCTGCCACCTTTCTTCGGCGGCCTCATGGCCTATGATGGCGAGGCGAATATTGCCTTTGATTGCCCGGGGCACCAGGGCGGCCAGTTCTACCGCAAGTCGCCAGCCGGTCAGCTGTTCTTCAAGCATTTTGGCGA
>JBIOYR010000157.1:0-23904 GCA_044870245.1 Aestuariivirgaceae bacterium
GCGCTCGACCAGGAGCGAGCAGCGAAGGCGCCGGTTGCGCGGCTCACATGGATCGCAGGCGCCCCAGTTGTTGCCGATCCGCGGCACGCCTCCCGAAGAGCCGCAGCCCAGGATGGTTAACCGCAGGCTCACCGATCCGCCTCATAGGCCGGCGGACGGACCACCTTGCCGAAGAGCCTGAAGAAATTCGCCGAGGTCTGCCGCGCCATCTCCTCGACCGTCACATTCTTGACGCGAGCAAGGCCCCCGAGCGTGTGAACGACATAGGCAGGCTCGTTCGGCTTGCCGCGATACGGCACCGGCGCGAGATAAGGAGCGTCGGTCTCGACGAGCAGCCGGTCGAGCGGCACGCGGCGCGCCACCTCGCGGATCTCGTCGGCACCCTTGAAGGTGATCATGCCGGAGAAAGACACATAGGCGCCGATCGCCAGGCCCCGCTCGGCGAGGATGGGGCGGGAGGAGTAGCAATGGAGGAGGGGCGTGTAGGCCCCCTGCTCTCTTTCGCTCTCCAGCACCGCAATCGTGTCCTCCTCGGCGTCCCGGCTGTGGACCACCAGCGGCAGGCCGGTCAGGCGCGCAGCGGCGACCTGGGTCCTGAACACGGACTGCTGCACATCGCGCGGAGCGAAGTCGTAGTGATAGTCGAGGCCCGCCTCGCCGATCGCCACCACCTTGGGATGGGATGCCAGACCGACATACTCATCGAGACCGATGTCCGCCTCCTCGGCGGCGTTGTGGGGATGGGTGCCGAGCGTGCACCACACCTCGTCGTGAGCCTCGGCCAGCGCCCGCGTGGCGGCGAACTGCCTGACCCGCGTGCCGATGGTCACGACAAGCCTGACGCCGTGGTCGCGGGCGCGCGCCAGCACCTCCGGCAGGCGTTCGCGCAGGCCATCGAAATCGAGATGGCAATGGCTGTCGACGATCAGCGGCATGTCCATGGCCGAGCCGCTCAGCTGCCCGCCGCCCCGGCCGCTGCGGATTCCTCATCGAGCCCGGGCAGCCGCGGGAAGATCGCCCGCGGCTCCGGCAGCGCGACATTGGATTCGAGCCTTGTCGCGAGATCGGCGAAGCGCCGCCGGTCAGCCGGCGCGGCCAGAAGATCGAGCAGCTTGCCGGCGCTTTGCGGCATATAGGGCTGAACCAGGATGCCGACCTGCCGCAGAACCTCGGCGGTGACGTAGAGCACCGTTGCCATGCGCGCCGGATCGCTGCGCCGCAAGGCCCAGGGCTCTTGGACGGCGAAATAGCGGTTGGCATCCGCCACCACCTTCCAGATGGCGTCGAGGGCACGGTTGATCGCCTGCACTTCATGCTGGGCGCGCACCTCTTCGAGCAGCGCATCGGCCGCGGCCAGGAGATCGCGGTCGGCATCGGTCAGCGCGCCGGGCTCGGGCACACGACCGGCGCAGTTCCTGGCGATCATCGACAAGGAACGCTGGGCGAGATTGCCGAGGTCGTTGGCCAGGTCGGCATTGATGCGGTTGATGATGGCCTCGTGGCTGTAATTGCCATCCTGGCCGAACGGGACCTCGCGCAGAAAGAAGTAGCGCAGCTGGTCGACGCCATAGCGGGCCACCAGCTCGTCCGGCGAGATGACGTTGCCGACCGACTTCGACATTTTCTCGCCCCTGTTGAACAGGAAGCCGTGACCGAACACCCGCTTCGGCAGCGGCAGACCGGCCGACATCAGGAAGGCCGGCCAATAGACCGTGTGGAAGCGCACGATGTCCTTGCCGATGACATGGAGATCGGCGGGCCAGAAGCGGTTCAACGGGCTCTGATCCGGCCAACCGGTGGCCGACAGATAGTTGATGAGGGCATCGACCCAGACATACATGACATGGCCCGGCGCTCCCGGCACCGGGATGCCCCAGTCGAATGTCGTCCGCGACACCGAGAGATCCTGAAGTCCGCTTCGGACGAAGCTCACGACCTCGTTGCGCCGCTCCGGTGGGCTGATGAACTCCGGGTGCTCGTCATAATGGGCGAGCAGGCGCGACTGATAGGAGGCAAGGCGGAAGAAGTAGCTCTCCTCCTCGACCCACTCGACCGGTGTCCCGGTCTTGATCGCGAGCCTGCGCCCGTCACGCTCCTCGATCTCGTCCTCGCCGTAATAGGCCTCGTCGCGGACGGAGTACCAGCCGCTGTACTTGCCGAGATAGATGTCGCCGGCCGCAGCCATGCGCTGCCATAGCGCCTCGACCGTCCTGTGGTGACGTGCCTCGGTCGTGCGGATGAAGTCGTCGATCGAACAGTCGAGCAGCTCGACCATGCGCTGGAACCTGGGAGTCATCCGCTCGACGAGCTCCCGCGGCGTCACGCCCTCCCTGGCGGCCGTCTGCTGCATTTTGAGGCCGTGCTCGTCGGTGCCTGTCAGAAAAAAGACGTCATAGCCGTCCAGCCGCTTGAAGCGCGCCAGCGAATCCGTTGCCAGCGCCTCATAGGCGTGACCGATATGGGGATCCCCATTGGGGTAGGAGATCGCCGTGGTGAGGTAATACGTCTTCTTCGTCATGATGCGGTCGGGCGTGGTCCAGCCGCCTCCTCCACCGCCCGGAACGCTTCCAGGATGGTTTGGCGGCGGTCGAGGTTTAGGGCATTCGTCCGGCGAAGGGAACCTGTGATCTCCTCATGGGCCGCGGCGAAGGCCGGAGCGGTGGCCGCCCCGGCGAGCGCCAGGGCGCGGGCATGGGCGGTGAGCCAATCGGTCAGGAGCCAGCAGAACATGTCCCAGCCCTCGTCGCCCTCGCCGCCGCGGCCCGACACGGCGGCGGCGATCTCGAGCGCGTCCTTGCGGTTGAAGGGCGGCCCGGCGGCGACCAGCTTGCGGAAGCGACTGAAATGGCCGGTCACATGGGCATTCAGCAATTCCAGCGCCCGACCGGGGGAGCCGCGGGAGAGCTCCGCGGCCTGCCTGGTGAGGTCGGCATCGCCCGGCTCCTCGACGATCTCGCCCAGCACGCGCTCCACGACCGCGGTCTCGAGCGGCGCCAGATCGAGCCGGATGCAGCGCGACCGGATTGTCGGCAGCAGATTTCCCGGGGCATGGCTGACGATGAGGAAGATGGCGCGCGGCGGTGGCTCCTCGAGGATCTTCAGAAGCGCATTGGCCGAGGTCTTGTTGAGATGGTCGGCGGCATCCACGATGACCACCCGATAGCCGCCGAGGCCTGCCGTCAGCGCGAAGAACGCACTGGGTACCCGGCCATCGTCGGCAGAGATTTCACGCTTTATGCGCTTGGTCCTCTCGTCGAAGCGCGGCTCGACCACCGCGAGGTCCGGATGGCTTCGGGCGGCGACCAGCCGGGCCACCATGTCGGTTTCGGGAATCTCGAGGCTCTCCGGCTGCCTCGCCGCGGTCGGATCGGGGTGGCGGAGCAGGAAACGGGCGACCCGATAGGCAAGGGTGGCCTTGCCTATGCCTTGGGGCCCGGCGATCAGGAAGGCGTGGTGGAGCCGACCGGCCGACCATGCCTCGATGATCCGCCGCTCGGCCCGTTCATGGCCGTAGAGCACAGGCCGCCGACGCGGATGAATGGCGGATTCCCGCGGGTCCTCCGTGTCGTCGGTCATGCCCGGTAAAGTCGCTCGCCAAGCCGCAACGCGACCTCGGCGAAAATGGCGGAGGAGACTTCATCCTTGTCCCGGCTGGTATCGAAGACCGCGCAACGCTCCGGCTCATTCGCGGCAATTGCCAGGAAACCGGCCCGCAATGCCTCATGGAAAGCCACCTCGCGGCTCTCGAAGCGATCCGGCTGGCCCTGGCGGGCCTGGGCACGGGCGAGGCCGATTTCCGTGGGCACGTCGAGGATCAACGTGAGATCGGGGCGGGTTTGTCCCACCACGGCATCCTCGAGCGCTGCAATGAGCCTCGTATCGACGCCGCCGACCACGCCTTGATAGATGCGGGTCGAGTCCATGAAACGGTCGGAGATGACGACCGAGCCGACAGCCAGGGCGGGCCGGATCACCTTCTGCAAATGCTCGAGCCGCTGGGCATTGTTGAGCAGGGCCTCCGACAGCGGTGCGAAACGCCGTTGATCTCCGGTGACGAGGAGCGACCGGATGGCTTCGCCCTCGGGCGTCCCGCCGGGCTCGCGTGTCAGGACCACGCGCCGGCCACGTTCCTCGAGATGATGGGCGAGGCGGGCCGCCTGGGTGCTCTTGCCGCCCCCTTCCCCGCCTTCGAATGTGATGAAGATGCCATGCGGCATTGCCGGACTAGCCGCCAAACGCCATGAACATCACGCTGTCCAGCGCCTTGCGCCACATGTCGGGGCTTGGAGAAACATTGGCGCCGGTGATCAGCGGCACCCGGCTGATGACCTTGCCGTCGATGGTCAGACGCATGAAGCCGACCTCCTGGCCTTCGCTGACCGGCGCGATCAGCGGTCCGCGATAGACGATCTCGGTGCGCGCGCTGCGCTTTTCCTGGTCCGACAGCAGCACCCGCACCGGGTCGCGGGCGACCAGCTTGACCCAGGACGACGTGCCGCCCCAGACCCGGGCATCGCCGACGGTCTCATTGGCTCCGAACAGCTCATAGGAGCGGAACTGGCGGAAACCGAAATCGAGCAGCTTTTGCGCCTCGGAGGCACGGTCCCTGGTCGATTTGAGACCGTTCACCACCACGATCAGGCGCCGGCCATCGCGCACCGCCGAGCCGATCAGGCCGTAGCCGGATTCGTCGGTGTGACCGGTCTTGACGCCGTCGGCTCCCGGATAGACGCCGAGCAGCGGATTGCGGTTCTGCTGACGAATGTTGTTCCAGGTGAAGTCGGGACGGCTGTAGATGCTGTAGTCCTTCGGGTAGACCTCGATCAGGTATCGCGCAATCTGCGCGAGTTCCCGGGCGGTGGTCTTATGCTCGGGATCGGGCAGGCCCGTCGCGTTCTTGAACACGGTCTTCTGGAGCCCGAGCTCGCGGGCCCGGCGCGTCATCTGGTCGGCAAAGGCCTCCTCGGAGCCGGCAATGCCCTCGGCAATGGCGATGCAGGCGTCATTGGCGGACTGGATGATGACGCCCTGGATCAGATCCTCGAGCTTCACCCTGGAATTCAGCTGGGCATACATGGTCGAGCCGCCCGATGACGCCCCGCCCTTGCGCCAGGCGTTCTCGCTGATGGTGAACTCGTCGTTCAAGTGCAGGCGCCCCGACTTAAGGCCCTCGAAGACCATGATCATCGTCATGACCTTGCTCATGCTGGCCGGCGCCATCAGGTCGTCAGGATGATTCTCGTAGTAGACCTTGCCGGAGCGCGAATCCATGAGGAACGCATAAGGGGCCTTGCTCTCGAACTTCGCCGGCTCGGCGGCCTCTTGGGCCGCCCTTCCCGAGCCGAGGCCGGCAAACAGCAATGCCGCCGCGAGGCCAGTCGCCGACAGCCACCTCACCCATCGATCCCACATGCCGTCCACCTTTGCCGAGCGTCCAAAAACCTATCGGCTGGATCTCCCGAAAGCAACCAAACGGACCAAGCTTTCCCGGTCAATCGGACCAGTTGGTCGCCCGGACCAGGCGCGCGTCGGCATGACCCTGCGCCACCACCTGATCAAGCGCCGCCGCCGCTCTCCCCTGATCGTCGAGCGGTCCGAGCTCGACCTTGTAAAGAGTACCGAGCTGGCCGGCAATCGAGGTGACCGAGACCGGACCCACCGGGCGCAGCGCCTCGCGGGCGCGCTCGGCATTGCGCGGATCGGAATAGGCGCCGATCTGCACATAGTATCTTTGACGTTGCGGAAGCGGTGCGGTGGCGGCTGCCGGAACGATCGGCGTCGCGGCAGCCATCGCGGTTGAACCGCCTCTCATGTCCATCCGCCGATTCATGGCGATGAGGTCGCTGCCGCGGTCGTTGAGCGGTGCAGGGCCGAGATACTGCACCCGGACATTGGCCCTGCCCTTCTGCTTGAAGCCAAGGACCTCGGCCGATTTGCGCGACATGTCGATGATCCGATCGCCAACGAACGGGCCGCGATCGTTCACCCGCACGACCACCGCCCGGCCGTTTTCGAGATTGGTGACCTTGACGTAGCTCGGCAGCGGCAGGGTGGGATGGGCGGCCGACAGATAATCCATGTCGAACCATTCGCCATTGGATGTCATGCGGCGGTGAAATTGCGGTCCGTACCACGAGGCCTGTCCGACCTTGTCATAGCTCGGGTCTTCGCGCGGAGAATATTTCCAGCCGGCGACCTCATAGGGTTCACCGATCAGATATTTGCCGCCGCCCTTCGGCAGCGGTCCCGAACCCGGATAGACCGGGCTGCCGACACCGGCAAAGGGGTTGCGCTTGACCGGGCCGGACGAGCAGCCATTGAGCAAGGCTGCGGCAGTGAGCAGGACCACTACACCGAGAGATTTCCACCACAGCCCACCCACGCCGGCCCACGCTCCTCACCCCGCCCCGATCATGCGGGCGCATGTACAGACGATTGTCCGCAATGCGTTAATAGGCGATTGAGGATGTTGGTTAACGATGCGCGGCGCGCTTACGGCTGAGTGGCGGGTGCCGGCGCTGCAGCCGTCGGCGCGGGCGCGGCCGCTGGCGGCTCGCCGGAGCCGGCCGGCAGTCCGCTGTCGGATTTCGGTGTGGTGGTCGGCGCTGCCGGGGGCGCTGCCTGCGGCGTTGTCGCAGGGGCACCCGTGGTGAGCGCGCCCGCGGCATCGGCGGTTTCAGGCACGGCGACGCCGAGACGACGCAGATTGTCGCGTGCGAGCTGATTGCCCTTCTGCGCCGCCTTTGTGTACATCTCGATGGCGCGGTGCTTGTCGGCCCGTGTTCCCCAGCCCATCTCGTACATGCCGCCGAGATTGTTCATGGCGAAAGCGTCGTCGCCTTTCGCCGCCTGGGTGAAGAGATCGAAGGCGCGGTTGAGGTCGCGGGTGATCCCCTTGCCGTTCAGATACATGAGGCCGAGATTGTTCTGGGCGCCGGCATGGCCACCCTCCGCCGCCTTGCGGTACCATTCGGCGGCCTTTGTTTGATCGGCGGTGACGCCGCTGCCCTTCTCGTAGGAATAGGCCGTCCAGTATTGTGACTCCAGATGGCCTGCCTGCGCTGCCGCCTCGTAGAGCTTGACGGCGGTCTCGGGGCTCTTCTTCACGCCGTCGGCGCCGTTGTGAACGATCCGCGCCAGCCTGAACTGGGCATCGAGATTGCCGAGCTGCGCTGCCTTGCGATACCACTGGGCGGCCTTCAGCACGTCCTGGCGCTGCCCTTCCTTGCCATCCTCGAAAGCCCGCGCAATGGCAAACTGCGCCTCGTCGTCGCCCGCCTTTGCCAGCTTTTCCTTCTTGTCGAAACTCAGGGTATCTAGAGTGGACTGGGCCAGAACCGGGCCCTGAAGAGACATGAGGATGAGCGAGCCGAAGGCCCACCCGCGCAGCCGGGGGTACGTCGTTACCAGCAACATGTCTTTTCCGGCTTGCCGGCCGGGCCTCTTAGGTTGCAGTGGTGCACAAAACCATCGTGCGAGTCTTATGCCATAACTTTGGTCGAGACATTACCGTTTCATCAATCAAAGTAGGGGGAGCAACATGGAAGACAAGAGCGAAACCAGCTCTCCAACCGAAGATCAGGGCGAAGTTGTGGCGCAAACGCCGCAAATGCCCTGGCTTGACCACTATCCACCCGGGATCGACTGGGCGGAAGACATGGAACCTCGCAGCCTCGTCGCTTTGTTCGATGACGCTGTCCACCAGAACGGCGAACGCATCTGCATCGATTTCTTCGGCGCCCGGACACGCTACCGCGATCTCGGTCGCGATGTGACGCGCCTCACCGCAGCGCTGCAGCGACGCGGCATCGGCAAAGGCCACCGGATCGGCCTGCTGCTGCCGAACTGCCCCGCCTATGTCATCGCCTATTTCGCGATCCTCAAGGCCGGCGCCGTGGTGGTCAATCTCAATCCGCTGTACACCGCTGAGGAGCTGTCGGCGCTGGCGGCCGACTCGGGCGTTGCCGCAGTCGTCACACTCGACCTCACGGCGCTGCATGACAAGGCTGCGGCATTGCTCAAGTCGGGAAGCGTGTCGCAGCTCATCGTGGCATCCTTTGCGCAGCAGCTTCCCTTCCTCAAGCGCGTGATGTTCCGCCTGTTCCGGCGGCGCGACATCGCCAAGACCGGGCGACGGCGGCGCGGCCGCGTGCTGTCTTTCGAGACATTGATTCGCGAGAGGCGGGCAGCCAAGGCCGTGCTCATCGATCCGCAGGAGGACGTGGCGCTGTTCCAATATACCGGCGGCACCACCGGCCGGCCGCGGGCTGCCATGCTGACCCATGCCAATCTCTCTGCCAATGTTCAGCAGATCCTGCGCTATGTCGGCGGGCGCGAACCCGGCAAGGATCGGATCCTCGGCATATTGCCGCTGTTTCATGTATTCGCGATGACGGCTGTGATGAATCTCGGGATCGCCATCGGCGCGATGATGATCCTGATGCCGAAATTCGACGTCAAGGGCGCGATTGCGATTCTGCGGCGCAGAAAGCCGACGATCCTGCCGGGCGTCCCGACCTTGTTCACTGCTCTCCTGCAATCGTCGCGGCTGCGCCGCAGCGATCTTGAATCGCTCTCCTTCTGCATCTCGGGCGGCGCCTCGCTTGCCACCGAGTTGCGCAACCGCTTTCAACAATTCTCGGGTTGCCGGTTGGTGGAGGGCTATGGTCTTTCCGAGACATCGCCGGTGGTCACCTTGAACCCGCTGAACGGCACCGAGAAGGACGGCTCGATCGGTCAGCCGCTGCCGCGCACCATCATCTCGATTCGAAATCTCGATGATCCGCGACGCGAGATGCCGCTCGGCGAACCAGGCGAGATCTGCGTCAAAGGTCCGCAGGTGATGAAGGGCTACTGGAACCGTCCGGAGGAGACCGCGGCGGCTTTCATCGACGGGTTCCTGCGCACCGGCGATGTCGGATACATGGACAGAGACGGCTTCGTCTTCATCATCGATCGCATCAAGGACCTGATCAACGTCTCGGGCTTCAAGGTCTATCCCCGACAGGTCGAGGAGGCGATCTACAGCCACCCCGCGGTGTCGGAGGTGACGGTGATCGGGGTGCCCGACCCCTATCGCGGCGAGGCGCCGAAGGCCTTCGTCAAGCTGAAGGAAGGTCACGAGCTGACTGAGGAGGCGCTGATGCGGCACCTCTCGAGCAAGCTCTCGCGCATGGAGATCCCCTCGGCGATCGAGTTCCGCGACAGCCTGCCGAAGACCCTGATCGGCAAGCTGTCGAAGAAGGAGCTCAGAGCGGAGTGACGCTCGCGCTCTACTGCTGCTGGCTTTGTTGCTGACTTTGCTGCTGGCTCTGTTGCTGGTCCTGCTGTTGGACCCGCGGCCAGACCTGCGTGCGACAAAGGAACGCGAGGCAGCCTTCGACCTCCATCGAGGTGTCGTTGGGCCGAAGATACACGCTATAGGTGCGGCCGTCCTCGGGATTGTAGACATTGCCCTCCCATTGATCGTTGCGATCGGAGGAGGGTTTCAGCTCGGACAGGATCGTCAGGCCGAGAAGCGGCTTCGTCTTGAGCGTCGAATCCGGGTTTCTGCGGTCTAGCTTCGGATTCCCCTTCTTGTCGTTGGGCTCGGACAGCCAGACGATTTTGCCGCAGAGCACATCGCCACAGGGAGCGATCTCAATCTGCGAGCGTCCCTCCCCTGCCGACCAGAACCCGACCGGTTCTGCCGCTTTCGCGGTCGCCGGTATCGGTGACAATACGACCAACGCCGTCAGGACTAACACTTTCCGCATAGGTCCGACCTCATCTTAGATGCTTCCAAAGCAACGCCTTCCCACACAGCGTTTCGCATGCGCGGCCAACGGTGGACGGTGATCGCTGTCGGCTCGGCCATGCGGTTGAGCGGTTCCCCTCGGAGGTCTATGGTTTTCCCGAGCCGGTTGCCCGGCCTTGAGGCGTTTCAGCAGATCTGGAGGACCGACATGACCCGTGTCGCCGAATTTCGCCCGCAACAGGCTAGTGCCAGCGACGAGTGGCATTTGCGTGTCGATCTTGCGGCGGCCTTTCGCCTCGCGGCGATGCACGGATGGCATGAGGCGGTTGCAAACCACTTTTCGCTGGCGGTCTCGCCTGATGGCAAATCCTTTCTGATCAATCCGCGATGGCGCCATTTCTCGCGCATCAAGGCGAGCGACCTGCTCAAGCTCGATGCCGATGACCGATCGACCCTGAAGCGGGAGGACGCGCCGGATCCGACCGCTTGGTATATTCACGGCCGGATGCATGCGACGCTGCCGCAGGCACGCTGCGTTCTCCATCTGCATCCGCCCTATGCCACCGCGCTCGCCGCGCTCGCCGATCCGGAGATCAAGCCGGTCGACCAGAACACGGCGCGGTTCTTCAATCGCGTCGCCTATGACCTAGGCTATGGCGGCATGGCCAACAGCGCGGAGGAAGGCGACCGGCTCGCCTCCATCCTCGGCAATCGCACCACCATGATGATGGGCAATCACGGCGTCCTGGTTGCCGCCGAGACGGTCGCCGAGGCGTTCGACACGATTTATTATCTCGAGCGTGCGTGCCAGACGCTGGTGCTCGCCTATTCGACCGGCCGGCCACTCAACGTGATGAGCGACAGCATTGCCGAGAAGACGGCGCAGGAGTGGGAGGAATATTGCGGCCAGTCCTTCGCGCATTTCGAGGAGATGAAGTCCATTCTCGCCAAGCAGAGTCCCGACTTCGCGGACTAGAGCATACCAGTCACATCATGCTCTAGATGGCCGTCGCCCTCCGCCGCACCTTGCCGCCGACCAACAGCCTCGTCGTGTTCGAGGCGGCAGCACGGCACATGAACTTCACGCGGGCGGCAGAGGAATTGTCGGTGACCCAGTCGGCAGTCAGCCGGCAAGTCCAGCTGCTCGAGGATTTCCTCGGCACCACCCTGTTCCAGCGCCATGCCCGCGGCCTGCAGTTGACGCGCGAGGGTGAGCGGTTGCACCGGGCGGTCTCGATGGGGCTCGAGCACATCGCCAATGTCGCGGCCGACATCCGCCGCCATCGCGGACCGGCCGAGCTGACGGTCGCGACCAGCGTCACCTTCGCGTCCTATTGGCTGATGGCGCGCATGGCCAAGTTCCGGGCGGCCCACCCCGATATCGAGCTGAGGCTGGTGGCGTCATCGCCGGTCTATGATCTCGCCGCGGCCGGCATCGATCTCGCGGTGCGCTACGGCAGCGGCGAATGGCCGGCAGTCGATGCCGTGCGCCTGTTCGACAACGAGATCTGGCCGGTCTGCGCACCCCACTATCTGAAGGGCCGTGGGCCGATCCGCGGGGTCGCCGGCCTGCTCTCCGAGACGCTGCTGCATCTTTCGAAGTTCGATCGCAACTGGGTGACCTGGGAAAGCTTCCTGCAGGCCTTCGGCGTGCGCGATCAGCCGACGCAGCGTGGACAGGTGTTCGACAATTACATGGTTCTCATTCAAGCGACCTTGAGCGGCCAGGGAATCGCGCTGTGCGGCCGACGGCTTGCCGAGGATTTCATCGCGCAAGGCGACCTGGTGCGGCCGATCGAGGAGGCGATGAAATCGGACCGCGGCTTCTACCTGGTGCGGCCGCGCGAGACCACCATGAGCCACAGCGCCCGGCTGTTCCATGACTGGCTGCTCGACGAGGCCAAGCGCCCGGCGGAAGTTTAGAGCCAGCCCTTGCGGCGGAAATAGATGAAGGTGGCAAGGACCGAGGCCACCATCAGGCCAAGGGCGAAGGGATAGCCCCAGAGCCAGTCGAGCTCAGGGATGACATGGAAGTTCATGCCATAGATCGAGGCAATCAATGTCGGCGGCAGGAACACCACGGCGGCCACCGAAAAGATCTTGATGATGGCGTTCTGCTCGATGGTGATCATGCCGAGCGTCGCATCGAGAATGAAGCTGATCTTGTCGGACAGGAAGGAGGCGTGATCGGTCAGCGAGCTGAGGTCGCGCTGCAGCGTCTTCAGATGCGAGCGCTGGACCTTGCGGCCTTCGGTCTTGCGATCGAGGTCGAGGACGGCGGTGTAGAAGGTGGTGAGGCGCGACAGCGACACCAGGCTTTCCCGGATATCGGAGGTGAAGTCGCCTTCCTCGCCGATGCGGCGCAGCAGGCTCGTGAAGTTGCGCGATTTGTCGTCGGCGGTCTGGAACACCTCCTTCGAGGTCGCGGCCGCGATGGTGCCGACCCGCTCGAGATGGTCGGCAGCACGGTCGACAATGGCCTCGAGCAGCGCAATGAACACGGCATCGCCGGTCGGCGGGCACCCTTCCGGCCGCTGCGAGCGGGCGATGAAGATGTCGAAGGAGCGCGGCTCGCAATAGCGCACCGTCACCAGGATCTGGCCCTTGACGATGAAGGTGATGGCATCGATCTCCGGCTTGTCGCCATCGGCCCGGCTGATGATCGTGGCGGTCATGAAGATGGCATCGCCCTGGGTGTAGAGGCGGCTCGAGGCCTCGATCTCGGCAAGCTTCTCGCGCACCGGGATGTCGATCCTGAGTGCCGCCTCGATGGTTCCTTCCTCGTTCGAGGTCGGCCGCAGGAGATCGATCCAGACTGTCTCCGGCGGCAGCGACACGCCGCCCTTCCAGTCCGAGGGCACGAGGCTTCCTTTGTCGTGGATATAAACGGTCAGCATGAGGATCTGCCCGATATCGAATGGAAATTCGGCCTGAACAGTAGTTGAGGCCGAGCCGGCTGCAAAGCAGGCAGATTGCTCCTATCGACGCTGTCATGCTACCCCGGGTCATGCACGAAACGGACATTGTCCACATCGTCGGGGCGGGTCTCGCCGGGTCGGAGGCTGCCTGGCAGGCGGCCACGGCCGGCTGCCGGGTGGTGCTGCATGAGATGCGGCCCGACCGAATGACCGAGGTCCACAAATCGGGCGGCTGCGCCGAGCTCGTCTGCTCCAATTCCTTCCGCTCGGACGATCCCGAGCTCAATGCCGTCGGCCTCCTGCACCAGGAGATGCGGCTGGCCGGATCATTGATCATGGACTGTGCCGACCGTCACCGGCTGCCGGCCGGATCGGCGCTGGCGGTCGACCGCGACGGGTTCTCCGATGCGGTGACGGCCGCGATCGCGGCACATCCGCGGATCACCATCGAGCGGGGCGAGGTCGATGACTTGCCGCCACCCGACTGGGCCAACAGCATCATTGCCACCGGGCCTTTGACATCCACGGCACTGGCCAATGCCATCGCCAAGCTGACGGGCGATAGCGGACTTGCCTTCTTCGATGCCATCGCCCCGATCGTCTATCGCGACACCATCGATTTCGGTATCGCCTGGTACCAGTCGCGTTACGACAAGGCGGGGCCGGGCAGCACCGGCGCCGATTACATCAATTGCCCGCTGAGCAAGCCGCAATATCAGGATTTTGTCGATGCGCTGCTCACCGGCGAAAAGGCAGCGATGCGGGATTTCGAGAGGGACACGCCATATTTCGACGGCTGCCTGCCGATCGAGGTCATGGCGGAGCGCGGACCCGAGACGCTTCGGCATGGACCGATGAAGCCGCGCGGGCTGACCAATGCTCATGCCCCGGACGTCAAGCCCTATGCGGTGGTCCAGTTCCGGCAGGACAATGCCATCGGCACGCTCTACAACATGGTGGGCTTCCAGACCAAGCTGAAGCATGGCGAGCAGGTGCGGATCTTCCGGACCATTCCCGGCCTTGGCAACGCCGAGTTCGCACGCCTTGGCGGACTCCACCGCAACACCTTTCTCGACAGCCCGCGGCTCATCGACCAGGAACTGAGAATGCGGGCGCTGCCGCGGCTGCGCTTCGCCGGCCAGATCACCGGCGTCGAGGGTTATGTCGAAAGTGCCGCCACCGGGCTGATCGCCGGGCGGCTGGCGGCGGCACAAGCTCTCGGCCGGCCCTTTGATGCGCCGCCGGCCACCACGGCCCATGGCGCGCTGATCAACCATATCACGGGTGGTCACATCGCCACGACCGACGGCGCGAGTCGCTCATCGTTCCAACCGATGAACGTCAATTTCGGCTTGTTCCCGCCGGTCGCCCTGCCCCGCGACAGCACCGGCAAGCGGCTGCGCGGAGCGGCCAAGCAGGAGGCTCGCAAGCGGGCCTATACCGGGCGTGCCCTCCAAGAGTTCGGCGCTTGGCTAGAATCGCTCGGTCCATGAGGCCCTGAGCAGCCGCAATTGGCGCCAGACCTGCGGCACCGTCGCCCCTTTGGTCAGCACCGCGGGCCCGATCCGGGCGAGCTTTCGCAGATAGGTCTCGGCAAGGCTCGCCGGCAGGAAGGCCGGCAGCGCCGCCACCGGGACCTCGGCCTGGGCAGTGCGGGCCTCGGCAAGGCGGCTTTCGGCCAAGTGACGGAGCTCGGCAAGCAGCACCGCCATGGCGGTGTCTTCGCGGCCCGCCAGGACATGGGCCGGAGCGAGCCCGCGACGGGTCAGGAGGTCGACCGGGATGTAGCATTGGCCGCGGGCGCGATGCTGCGGCAAGGATCGCATGAGGCCGGCAATTCCGACCGCCACGCCGGCATAGCCCGCGACGCTCGGGGTCCGCAGCGCCTCCTCGCCGGCGAGCACCAGGGCGGCGAGCTGGATCAATGCCGAGGATGTCTCGCCGAGATAGCCCTCGAGGTCGCTCATCGAGGGCATCGGATCGTCATAGAGATCGAATTTTCGTGCCTCGATCATGTTGCGAAAGGCATGGAGCGGCAGATCGCCGGCCTCGATCGTGCGCGCCAGCAGCTGCAGGACGGGATGATCGGGCGTCTCGCCGGTGTAGATGCCGGTGACCGCGTCGTCCCACCACTGCAGGCGGACCTCGCCGAGCATCGGCTCGCGAACGAGGCCGCGAATGCGCGCGAGCTCGATATTGAAGGCGTAGAGGGCATGGATCAGGGGCCTGCGCTCCTCCGGCACGAACAGGGCGGTCAGCCAACGGTCCTTGTCCTCGCTGCGCACCAGCTCGTCGCAATGCTGCGCGCTGTCATCGAGCGCCATCGCCATGGTCAGACGGCGATCAATGCCGCGGCAACGGCCCGACCCTCGGCGAGCAGCACATTGTACGTCCTCGCCGCAGCGCCGGTGTCCATCGCCTCGAGCGTGATGGCGCGCACGGCAAAGGCACGCCGGATGTCGAAGGAAGGAAAGACCTGGATCTCGCCGGTGCCGAACAGCATGAGGCCGATGCTTGCCGGCTCGTCAAAGGCGAGCGCGAAACTGTCGACATCGATCCCGGCCATGGATGACGGCGGCCAGGCGTGCATGCCGGAGGGAAGGATCAACAGCGAGCCGCGATGCGACATGCCGGCAAAGCGAAAGCCGCCATCGCCATAGGCGTCGATCGGTGCCCGGCCGGGATAGAAGCTGTTCCCCGACCGTTCGGTCATCAGGGTCGCGCCGCCTCGGGGGCGGCGGCGGCCTTGGCGCGGTCGGTCTGCCCGCCGGTGCTGACACCGGTGAAGATCAGGAACGGTGCCGCGATATAGATCGATGAGTAGGTGCCGACGATGACGCCCCAGATCATGGTGAAGGTGAAGCCGCGGATCACCTCGCCGCCGAAGAAATAGAGCGACAACAGAGCCAGGAGCACCGACAGCGAAGTCATGATGGTGCGCGGCAGCGTCTCGTTCAGCGACAGGTCGATGAGGTCGGGGAGCGTCATCTGCTTGTAGCGCCGCAGGTTCTCGCGGACCCGGTCATAGACCACGACGGTATCGTTCAAGGAATAGCCGACAATGGTCAGGATGGCGGCAATGATCGAGAGATCGAAGTCGAGCTGCAGCACGACGAAGAGACCGATCGTCAAGGCGACGTCATGCACCAGCGATGCCGCCGCGCCGACGGCGAACTGCCATTCGAAGCGGAACCACAGATAGATCATCACCAGGAAGATCGCGACGACGACAGCGATGACGCCGCCGCGTGCCAGCTCGCCGGAGACCTTGGGCCCGACGGTCTCGATGCGCCGATAGTCGATGCCGGGACCAAGCGCCTGGCGCACCTTCTCGACGGCGGCCTGCTGCCCCTTCTCGTCGCTCTGGGAGGGCAGGCGGATCAGCACGTCGGTCGGCGAGCCGAATTCCTGCAGCTCGACGCCGCTGCCGAGCTCGAGCGCGCCGAGCTTCTCGCGAAGCACCGAAAGATCGGCCGGGGCCGCCGTTCTGATCTCGATCAGGGTGCCGCCGCGGAAATCGATGCCGAGATTCACCCCGATCGCAAAGTAGATGATGATGGTGACGACGATGAGGATCGAGGAGCCGATGAAGCCATAACGCGCGGCCCGCATGAAATGGATGCCGGCGCTCTCCGGAATGAAGCGGATGGGCTTGAACTTCATCGCATCAGCTCCCCGGTCACAGCGGCACGACCTTGGGCCGCGCCGTGCGAACCCAAGTGGCGACGATGAGCCTCGTCAAGGTGAACGCCGTGAAGATGGTGGTCAGAATGCCGAGGACGAGGGTGGCGGCAAAGCCGCGGATCGGCCCCGACCCCAGGCCGAACAGCACCACGCCCGCGATCAATGTGGTGACGTTGGAATCGAAGATGGTGCCGAACGCCATGCGGAAGCCGGTCTCGATCGACCCGATCACCGAGCGACCCAGCTTCATCTCCTCGCGTATCCGCTCGTAGACGAGAACGTTGGAGTCGACCGCCATGCCCATGCCGAGCACCAGGCCGGCAATGCCCGGCAGGGTCAGAGTGATGCCGAAGAACGACATGATGCCGATGATCATGATCGTATGAGCGATGAGCGCGATCACTGCAAAGATGCCGAACAGCCCGTAGCAGAGCACCATGAAGAGCAGCACGGTAGCCAAGCCGATGATCGAGGCGATGATGCCGGCACGGATCGAGTCCGAACCGAGCGAAGGTCCGACCGAACGCTCCTCGACCACGCTCAGCCTGGCTGGCAGTGCACCAGAGCGGAGCACGATGGCGAGATCGCTCGCCTCCTGAGTGGTGAAGCGGCCCGAGATCTGGCCCGAGCCGCCGAGAATGGGCTCGTTGATGCGCGGGGCGGAGACCACCTTGTTGTCGAGCACGATGGCGAACGGGCGTCCGACATTGTCACGGGTAAGCTGGCCGAATTTGAGAGCGCCCTGCTGGTTGAAGCGGAAGCTGACGATCGGCTCGTTGGTGCGGTTGTCGAAGGCCGGCTGGGCATCGTTCAGGTCCTCGCCATCGACGGTAGCGCGGCTCGAGGTCTGCACCCAGTAGATCTGGTTGGGCTGCTTCTGATCCGGCAAGGCCTCGCAATCGGCAGGCGGACGTTCGGTGGCATTGGTCGGCTGGTTGTCGCAGAGCAGCCGGAACTGCAGCTTGGCGGTCTGCCCGAGGAGCTCCTTGAGGCGTCCGGGATCCTGGAGGCCCGGAACCTGGACGAGGATGCGGTCGACCCCCTGACGCTGAATGATCGGCTCGGTGGTGCCCAGCGCATTGATGCGCTTTCCGACAATGTCGAGCGACTGCTCGATGGCACGGCCGATCCGGTATTCGAGGCCGGCCGGGGTGAAGGTGAAGATGATCTGATCGCCCTCCTGGCGGATGTCATATTGCCGGGTCGTGCCTCCGCTGCCGAACAGCCCGGTGTCGAGCGGCTGCTGGAGCTTTCGCAGCTCGGTCATTGCGGCATCCATCCGGGATGGATCGGTGATGCGGACCGACACGGAATCGCCAGACCGACCGAGACCCGAATAGGGAATCTTCTGGGCGCGCAGCGCCTGGCGGATGTCGCCGATGAGCTGCTTGGCGTATTGGTCCTTCAAGGTCGCCTGATCCACTTCGAGCAGCACATGGCTGCCGCCCTGAAGGTCGAGGCCAAGCACCACCGGGCCGTTGAACAGCGGCAGCATGGATCGAACGTTGGCGGGCAGGACGTTGGGCAGCGCAAGATAAAAGCTCAATGCCACCGCAACGAGGGTGGCGATCATCTTCGTCTTGCTGAAAAAGAGCATTGCCGCCTATCCCGAAATCGTTCTTGGCGAGGAACTTCCCGGCTGCCTCATTTGGTCAGCGCCTCCTCCTTCACCGGCTCGCCGCGGGCGCGTACCTCGGAGATCGACGATTTCAACACCCGAATACGGACGTTCTCGGCTATTTCCAGAGTGATTTCATTGTCATCCAGCACCTTGTGGACCTTGCCGACAATGCCGCCGCCGGTCACCACCGTGTCGCCGCGCCGGACGTTCTTGACGAGCTCCTGGTGCTCCTTCAGCCGCTTCTGCTGAGGGCGGATGAGCAGGAACCAGAACACACCCATGATCATCACCAGCGGCAGAATCATCGAGATGATGTCGCCGCCTGGCGTTCCGCCGGCAGCCTGGGCGTAGGCAGGAGAGATGAACATCTAGAGAAGTCTCCGGAATAGCGGCATTACCCTGGGGCAGTGCCTTTCGCCGACCGGCTCGACCCAAGCCGTGGCGCAACTGGCGCCGGAATATAGCGGCGGCTTCCCCATTTGCAACCCGCCGGGGATGCTTGTCCCCTCCCCTTCCCGGCTGTATTCACCCCGCGACGACGATTATTCAGGTGACTCATCATGGCAGGCGAGGCGGAACAGCAGATTGTCGAGCGGCTGGAGCGCATTGCCAAGGCGCTCGAGCGGCTGGCCGGCGCACCGCCGGCGGCACCGGATTTCGGCGCTCATGCCGCCTTTGTCTGGCATGCCGCCGGAAACCGGTTGAGCGAGGTCGTCAAGGTCAACCGGGTCGAGCTCGACCTCCTCAAGGGTATCGACCAGGTCCGCGACATCCTGCTCGAGAACACCCGACGCTTTGCCGACGGCCTGCCGGCCAACAATGCGCTGCTCTGGGGTGCCCGCGGCATGGGCAAGAGCTCGCTGGTCAAGGCTGTCCACGCCGATGTCGACCGCGGCTCCGGCCGCCTCAAGCTCATCGAGATTCACCGGGAGGACATCGAGGCGCTGCCGGAATTGATGGCCATCATCCGCCGGCAGCCGCAATGGAAATTCCTGGTGTTCTGCGACGACCTGTCGTTCGACGCCGCCGACACCTCCTACAAGTCGCTCAAGGCGGCGCTCGAAGGCGGCATCGAGGGCCGGCCGGAAAACATGATCTTCTACGCGACGTCGAACCGACGGCACCTCCTGCCGCGCGACATGATCGAGAACGAGCGCTCGACGGCGATCAATCCGTCAGAGGCGGTGCAGGAGAAAGTGTCCCTGTCCGACCGGTTCGGTCTGTGGCTCGGCTTTCATCACTGCTCGCAGGCGGACTATCTCGCAATGGTCGATGCCTATGTCGATCACTTCGCAATCCCCGGAGAGCCCGCTTCCATCCATGCTGCCGCCGTCGAATGGCAGGCAACGCGCGGCGCCCGATCGGGGCGCGTCGCCTGGCAGTTTGTGCAGGATCTGGCCGGCCGCAAGGGGGTTCGGCTGACCGGCCATTGATCAGCGAAGCTCCGCTTCATTTTTCAGCCATTCGGCGGGATTGCGGCCAAGCGGCACCATGACCCATTGGCGATAAGCCTCGCGCTGTTTGAGACCCTCGAACCAGCGGTCGAGGTTCTTGAACTGCGGCCGGTCGACCTCGAGGTTCTGATAGCGCCAATAGACGCTCCCGAGGGGAATGTCGGCTGTCGAGAAGTTGCGCCCGGCAAAGAACGGTTTGCGACCGAGCCAGCGGTCGGCGATCTTGAAGGCCTGGACGGCGGATTTCGCGGCGCTCTTGATGAAAGCGGAATCACGACTGTCCTCCTCCCGCCGCACCGTGTTCATGAACAGCGCCCCGACGGCCGCCTGGGCGGTGCTCATCGACCAGTCCATCCACTGATCGGCCAGCGCCATCGCCTTCTGACCGCGCGGCTGGATGGTCTTGCGGCCATAGCGGCGGGCGATGTAGCGGATGATCGCCTGGGATTCGAAAAGCACGATCGAGCCATCGCGGATCACCGGCACCAGGCCCATCGGGTTGAGCTTCAGGAAGGCCTTGTCGTCGAGCCCGCCGAAAGAGCCGCCCACGGTATGCCGCTCAAGCTCGACCCCGGCCTCGGTTGCTGCCCACAACACCTTGATAACATTGAGCGAATTCCGCCGACCCCAAAGCGTGATCATGCCTGTCTCCGGGTTGAAGGGAAGGAAAGTTGGGGGGCTGTTATCCTCACGGGCACAGCAGGCGGTCAAGTCCCGTGATTTAGGCAATTGGCATTGGGCACTAGGCAATAGGTGCTCTCCCCTACTGCCTACTGCCTATTCTCGCTGCTGCCTCAATTCGATGCCGTGGCCGACGACAGGTATTTTGTCGGATCGACCGCGGTGGCGCCCTTGCGCAGCTCGAAATGGAGCTGCGGGCTGCTCACCGAGCCGGTCTGGCCGGCCTTGGCGATGACATCGCCGCGTTTGACGGTGTCGCCGCGCCGGACGAACAGGTCCTTGTTGTGGGCATAGGCGGTGACCCAGCCATTCTCGTGACGCAGCAGAACGAGGTTGCCATAGCCCTTCAGCTCGTTGCCTGCATAGGCGACGACGCCGCTCTCGGCGGCGCGCACGCTCGTCCCTTCGGGGACAGCGATGTTGATGCCCTCGTTGCGGGTGCCATTGGGCTTCTGGCCGAAGGTGGCGATCACCTTGCCGCGAACGGGCCAGCGGAAGCCGGCGTCGGCCGCGGGCTGCGGCTCGGACTCGGCCGACGCCTGCTGCTCGTCAGCCGGCTGTTCGGCGGCCTGGTCGGCATTGTCGGCCGTCTCGGCGGGAGCATCGGCCGCGGGCTCCTCGGCGACCTCGGGCTCGTCCTGTCGTATCTGCGGCTTCTGCCGCCAGGTCTTTTGCTCGACCGGTGCCGCCTCGGCATCGTCCCGGGCGACCTGGTGCCCGCCACCCGGGATGCGCAGCTGCTCGCCAGTCTTGACCGAGTAGTTTCGTGGCAGGTTGTTGGCCTCGGCGATGGCAAAGGGGCTGACATTGTAGGCCCGGCCGATCGAGAACAGGGTCTCGCCGGACCGAACCATATGGGCCGTGCCGTCGCCATGGGAGGGCCGCGGCGCTGGTGCCGATGCGGCCTGGTACTGTCCAGGCACCTGCAGGGTTTCCCCGACCCTGACCGCATGCCGGATCGTGATGTTGTTGGCCCGCGCCAGCTCGGTGACCGGAACATTGTAGTTGCGGGCGATCGAGTAGAGGGTCTGGCCGCGCCTGACCGTCACCCTGCCCGACCAGCCATTGCCGGAAGCCGTCTGGACCGGCGGCGTCGCCTCCGTGTCGCGGACGACGGCAGCGACGGGTGCCGGGGTCGGCTGGGCCTGCGAAGAGCCCTGCCAGATCGGCCGCGGCGCCGCCGGCGTGGGCTGGGCCGGCGAATAACCCTGCCAGGTCGGCCGGGCCGGCTGGAGGGCTCCCTGGGAGAGCGGTCCCGACTGCACGCTGTCGGACCTGACCGCAGCACTCGGCGACACCGAATTGGTCGGGTAGTCGGCAAAACGATCCATTGAACCGGAACAGGCCGCCAAACCGCTCGCCGAACAGGCGACCAGCGCCAGGCGAGCGGACCGCGTGAACCAAGATTTGTCCACGGAAACTGACGATTTCGGCATACTCCCGACCCCACTGACGAACATCTGAGGGTCGATGGTGAAGCAGCAAGGTTAAGATCAAGTTGATCCTGAAACTACAAGTCGCAGAAAAATTTAGCGTCAGGCCTCCGGTGGCATGCCCTCGAGCAGCGGCACGAAGCGCACCGGCAGAAGCCCTTCGATTGCGAGGCGATCGCCCGACCTCACGATCCTCTGGATCTCCTGCCTGCCGGGATGGACCTCCACCGGGATGACCATGATGCCGCCATCGGCCAATTGATCGATGAGGGGCCGCGGCAGCTCTTTGGCTGCGGCGGTGACGATGATCCGTTCGAAGGGTGCCTGCTTGGGCCAGCCCCTGATTCCGTCTGCCGCCATGGTGGTGATGTTGTGCAGCTGGAGCAGTCGGAAGCGTTCCTCCGCCCCGCGTAGCAGGGCACGGTACCGCTCGACCGAGTAGACGCGCCGCGCCAGGCAGCTCAGGATCGCCGTCTGGTAGCCTGAGCCAGTCCCGACCTCCAGGACCTTCATGCGCTCACCAAGCCGCAGCGCCTGGGTCATGAAGGCGACGACGAATGGCTGCGAGATGGTCTGTCCGCAGGCGATCGGCAGCGACTGGTCGGACCATGCCTCTTCGAGAAAGGGTTGCTCGACGAAGAGGTGGCGGGGGATCCGCTCGATGGCGTCCAGCACCCGCAGATCCCGAATGCCCTGTTTCCGCAACGCCATGATCAGCTGGACTCTGCGGTGATCTGCCGACACGCGCGGCCTCCACTCTCCCTCGTCGTCCCGCTATTCGAGCCCGGTCCGCAGCACGTCGACCGCCTCGAGCTGGGTCATGTTCATGTGAAGCGGGGTGACCGAGATCCATCGATCATAGATGGCACGAAGATCGGTCCCGGGCGCCGCATCGGAGCGGTCGCGCTTGAAGCCGAGCCAGAAATAGGGGCGGCTGCGGGTATCGATGCGCTCATCTACGAGCAGCATGCTCTGATCGCGCTTGCCCTGCCGCGTCACCTGCAGGCCCTGGACTGCTTCAGGGTCGCAGTCCGGGAAATTGACATTGAGGAGAATGCCAGGGCCGAGATCGACCTTGGCAAGGCGCCTCACGAGGTCGGGCCCATGGACCTCGGCAACCTCGAAACGCAGACGACCCTCGGAATGAACCCCGTAGGTCTGGCTCAGGGCGATCGACTTGAGACCGAGCGCCGTTCCCTCCATGGCGGCGGCGATCGTCCCCGAATAGGTGACGTCCTCAGCGAGGTTCTGGCCGCGATTGACCCCCGAAAGCACGAGGTCGGGCGGCCGCGGCATGACCTTGCGGAGCGCCATGAGGACGCAATCCGCCGGCGTTCCCTGAACCGCGAAACGGCGATCATCGAGCCGTCGCAGCCGGATCGGGTTGGCCAGCGACAGCGAATGCGAGGCGCCCGACTGCTCGACCTCGGGCGCCACGATCCACACCTCGTCGGTGAGGGTGCGGGCGATCCTCTCCAGCGTCTCCAGGCCGTCGGCATGGATCCCGTCGTCATTGGTGACCAGCACGGTGAAGGGTTTTTCAGCCATCCGCGCCAATGATCTCGCTGCCGTTCATATAGGGGCGAAGGACGTCGGGGATCACGATCGTTCCGTTAGCCTGCTGATAGTTCTCGAGCACTGCGATCAAGGTTCTCCCGACGGCGAGGCCGGAGCCATTGAGGGTATGAACATAGCGCGGGGCCCCGCCGCCACGCGGACGGTAGCGCGCCTCCATCCGGCGCGCCTGGAAGTCGCCGCACACCGAGCAGCTCGAGATCTCGCGGTAGGCGTCCTGGCCGGGCAGCCAGACCTCGATATCGTAGGTCATGCGGGCGCCGAACCCCATGTCGCCGGTCGACAGCGCCACGACGCGATAGGGAAGCTGCAAGCGCTTCAACACCTCCTCGGCGGCGGTGGTCATGCGCTCGAGCTCGTCGCGCGAGGCCTCCGGCGTGGTGATCGACACCAGCTCGACCTTGTTGAACTGATGGGTGCGGATCATGCCTCTGGTGTCTTTGCCCGCCGCGCCCGCTTCGGCCCTGAAGCAGGGAGTGAGAGCGGTGACCCGCAGCGGCAGGCTGGCCTCGTCGACAATCGACTCCCGCACGAGATTGGTGAGCGACACTTCGGCGGTCGGAATGAGCCAGCGACCATCGGTGGTCTGAAACAGGTCGTCGGCGAATTTGGGCAATTGACCGGTGCCGTACATCGTCTCATCACGGACCAGATAGGGCGGGCTCACCTCGACATAGCCGTGCTCGCCGGTCTGCAGGTCGAGCATGAACTGGCCGAGCGCCCGCTCGAGCCGCGCAAGGCTGCCCTTCAGGATGACGAAACGGGCGCCCGACAGCTTGGCGGCGGTCGCGAAATCCATGAG